>VFBG01000031.1 GCA_006515835.1 bacterium
CGCGCCTTCAGGCCAGCCTCTGCGGCCGAGGCAATGACCCGGTCGCGCAGGGCCATGGACGGATGCGCGACGCGGGAAGCGTGCAGCTCGGCGTCCACCGCATCCGCGTCGGCAAGCGCCGGTCCGGCGGCCGCAGGATCAGCGTCTGCGAAGGCCCGGGCCGCCGCGAGCTCAGACTCGGGCCAGCGCCGCGCGTCGGCACCATAGGCCGCGACCAGGGCGAGGAACCGTTCCGACGTCATCACACTCATGCTCCTTCAGCACCCGGCCGGATATCGGCCAGGGCCTGTCTCAAGGTCCGTCGTCCACGCGACAACAGACTTTCCAGCGCGTCCACGCTGACCTCCATCAGGGCCGCGGCCTCGATATTGGTCAGCTCCTGATAGTGACACAGGACAATGGCCTCGCGTTGACGGTCCGGCAGGCGCGCCAGCGCCGCATCGACCCGCACGCCCACGTCCGCCGCCAACAGGCCCCGATCCGGCGCGGGGCCGGTGTCGGGCCGATCCGGTGGCGTAGCCGTGACCGTCTCGCGCCGACGCCTCAGCCGGTCGTAGCAAAGGTTCAGCCCGACCCGATGCAGCCACGTATCGAACTTGGCCTGCCCCGGCGTCCAGCGCGGTGCCTGTTTCCAGGCCCGCAGCATGGCGTCCTGGGCCACGTCCTCGGCCTCGGCCGCATCGCCCAGCATCCTTTGCGCGAGCGCCAGCATACGGGGCAGCTTGCGCGCCACCATGGCCTGGATCGCCGCCGGGTCGCCCTGACCCACGCGCCGCACCAGCTCCTCGTCGGGGTCGGCGATCAGCGCCAATCCGGCCCTCTTCCGTTACTACCGAAAGGGTCGCCCGGTTCATGACCGCCGTCCCTGACATCATCCTTACTCCGAAGCGGGCGCCGGAGGCGACGCCTGCCGTTGTGCCTGACGCGCGGCGCGACGTTCGGTCATACGTTCGCGGCGATGCTCGCGCATGGCCTGACGGCCGGCGCGACCCTCAACCGCCGTGACGAAGCCGTCGTGGTCGGCGTCGAGGCGGGTGAAGGCCTGTTCGGCGCGCGTCTGAACGTCGGCGATGACGACCGGACCACGGGCCTCCATCCGGGCCATGCCGCGTTGTCCGCGACCGGGGCCACCGTGGGCGCGCATCGGACGAGGGCCGCGATCGGCGCGGGATTCGCGTCCGGTCTCGCGGGCGGCGTCGAACTCGGCGCGGCTGACGGAGCCGTCGTCATTGGCGTCCAGCCGGTCGAAGCGGGCGTCAGCGCGGCCGGACCTGCGGGCCTGCATCGCGGCGCGGCGCTCTTCGGCCGTAACCGAGCCGTCGCGGTCGGCATCGATGGCGGTCAGGCGCTGAACCCGCTGTCCGACGAACTCGGCCTGGCTGAGGCGGCTGTCGCCATCGGCATCAGCGCGCATGGGCCGGGCCGAAGCCTGTTGAGCCACAGCGACGCCGGCTGAGGCCAGCATGAGGGCGGCCAGACCGCCGACGATAAGGGTCTTGTGCATCCTGTTGATCTCCATGGCCGCCTTACGCGGCCTCAGTCCCTGTCTGGAGAGTGAAACGGCCTTGCCGTCAGTCTCCGTCGCGGGGCAGCGGCAAGGCCGATTCAAAGGCGGCGCGGGCGGCCGTCCGGGTCTCGGCCAGTCGGGCTTTCAAGGTCTCGAAATCCGCCACGCCGGCGGCCTCGGCGAGACGAAGACGGAACCCTTCGGGCTCCTGCTCCGGGTCCGGCCGGTCGTCGAAGGCGGCGCTGAAGACCTGTCCCAGCGCCTGTTGCAGCCGCCAGGCATCGGCAAGGGCAGGTTCCGCCGCGAGGGCCTCCAGAGTCGACACGGTCAACGGGCTGCCCCCGGCCGCGGCCATCAGCTGATGCAGCTGGGCGACGAACTCTGCGTCGACCAGACCACCGGGTGCCAGCTTGAGGTCCCACGCTCCCTGCCCCGGCCGCTCGCGGGCCATCAGATCACGCATCCGGCGGGCGTCGGCAGCGACATCCACGCCCGGCCGCGGCCGCCGCAGGATGGCCTCCAGCGCCGCGGTTGCCCGCGCCCCGAAGGCCGGATCGTCGGTCCAGACGACCCGCGCGCGGGTCAGGGCCATGAACTCCCAGGTGTCAGCCTCGGTCGCATAGTAGTCCTCGACCGCCGACAGCCGCAGCGACACCGGGCCCTTGGCCGCGCCGGGCCGCAGGCGCATGTCGACCTCATAGAGGCCACCCTCGGCCGTATGCGCCGACAGGGCCGCGATCAGCCGCTGGGTGAAGCGTGAGTAGAAGACGCCGGGGGCCCACCCCTTTCCCTCGGACACCGCCTCGGTCGGGGCGTCATAGAGGGTCATCAGGTCGAGGTCGGAGCTCGCCGTCATCTCGCGCGATCCGGCCTTGCCGAGGGCGACGACGGCGACAGCGCCGCCCGACAGAACCCCGCCCTGGCGCGCAGCCTCGGCCATGGCGGCCGGGGCCAGCGCGTCCATGACGGCGTCCGCCAGGGCGGTATAGGCGCGGCCCGCGGCGTCCGGCCCGATGCGGCCGGTCAGGGTCTGGACCCCGATGCGGAACATCTGGTCGCGATGCAGGCGGCGCACAGCGTTCATCGCACTCTCGAAGTCCGAGGCGGCCCCGGCCTCCTCCGCCATCTGGTCGAACAGGCCGGTGTTGACGCCCAGCTGGGTGTGGAACCGGGCGTCAAGAACGCTGTCCAGCGCCGCCGGATAGCGACCGAGTGTACGGGCCAGCCGGGGGGCGAAGGCCATGACGCCGACCACCAGATCGAACAGCTTCGGCTGGGCCAGGAACAGGGCCTGGACCTGAACGCCGCTGCTCAGGCCCGCGAAGAAGACAGCGAACCGGCGGAAGGCTGCATCGGCCGCGCCGGTGTCGGCCAGTGCCGTCAGCAGTCGGGGGGCGAGCCGTGTGAACAGTTCGCGGCCGCGGGCGGACCGGGTCGCCGGTATGCGGCCGTGGTGCCAGCTGCGGATGGTGTCGGCGATCGTCCCCGGCTCGGTGAACCCCATCCGCGCCAGCGTCGCGATAGTCTCGGGGTCGTTCTCGACGCCGGTGAACACCAGCGAGCCATAGGGGGAAGACAGGGCCTCCTCGCCCTCGAACAGTTCGCCATAGGTGCGGTTGACCCCGACCAGCAGGGCCTCGACACCACGGTCGAAGGCAGCGAGATCGCCCTCCCCCGACAGCGACGCCACCGCCGCGCGCCGCGCCGGGTCCGCCGGCAGGATGTGGGTCTGTTCATCGTCGAGCATCTGCACCCGGTGCTCGAGTCCGCGCAGGGCCGCATAGGCGGCGCTCAGATCGGCGCAAACTTCGGGGCTGACATGGCCGGCGTCGCGCAGGGCGGCAAGGGCGTCGACGGTGCGCGGGCTGCGCAGGACGGGGTCGCGGCCGCCGAGGATCAACTGCTGTGTCTGGGCGAAGAATTCGATCTCGCGGATCCCGCCCCGGCCCAGTTTCAGATTGGCTCCGGCGGCGTCCATGGCCTCGCCGGTCTTGTGGACGTGGATCTGGCGCTTGATCGACTGGATGTCGAGGATGGCCGGATAGTCGAGGCTGCGCCGCCAGATGAAGGGCCTCAACGCCTTGACGAAATCGGCTCCGGCGGCGAGGTCGCCGATCACCGGCCGGGCCTTGATGAAGGCGGCGCGCTCCCAGTTCTGGCCGACGCTTTCATAGTAGGCGAGCGCCATCGGGGCGGCGACCACGGGCGGGGTGGACGAGGGGTCAGGTCGCAGCCGCAGGTCGAAGCGGAAGACGTAGCCGTCGCCGGTCCGCTCCTGCATCAGGGAGGCCAGGGCATGGGCGGCGCGGTCGCAGAATTTCTGCGGCTCGACCCCATCGGCGAGGGCGCTCTCCAGCGCCTCCGGCTCCCAGAACAGGCTGATGTCGATGTCGGAGGAGTAGTTGAGCTCGAAGGCACCGTGCTTGCCCATGGCCAGGCCGAACAGGCCGGGGATTGGGCCGCGGGGATCGTCGGCCGGCGAAACCAGCTTGCCCCGCTCGCGCTGGTCGTGGGCCACGGCCCGCAGGGCGGACCGGGTCGAGGCGTCGGCGAACCGGCTGAGCGCGCCTGTCACGGCGTCCAGATCCCAGACGCCCCCCAGATCGCACAGGGCGGTCAGCAGGTGCAGCTCCGCCTTGAGCCAGCGCAGCGGCGCGCGGACCTCGTCGACGCCGCCGGTCAGGGCGTCGGTCGCGGACAGAATTTCCGCCAGCCGGTCATCGGGCGCCGCCTCCAGCGTCAGCCGGAGCCGGTCGGGCCATCGGCGCGCCAGACCGGCCAGATAGGGAGAGGCGGCGAAGGCGGGGGCGAGCGCCGGCCAGGCGGCGTCGAGCGCTGCCGTCCATCCGCCCTCGCCAGCGGCTTCGGACAGGCGCTCATGGACGCGATCGGCCGCGACAGGGTCTACGACGGGGCCGCAGGGGGCCAGCCGGGTGCCGAGCGGGCCGCTCATTCCGCCGCCGGCAGGACCAGCGCCACGCGCAGGCCGGGGCCGAAGCCGCCGTATTCGCCCGGACCTTCGTCCAGCAGGATGCGGCCGCCATGGGCTTCCATCACCGCCCCGACCAGGGCCAGACCCAGGCCCGAGCCGGTTCACGGTCCGCCTCGGGCACGCCGGGGCCGGTGTCGGTGACGGAGTATTCGATCTCGCCCGACGAGCGCCGGCGCGCGCGCAGCATCACCGCGCCGCCGGTGGGCGTGTATTTGATCGCGTTGTCGATGATGTTGGCCAGGGCCTGGGCGAGGAAGGGCTGGTTGCCCTCGATCATCAGGCCGCGCTCGATCTCGGCAGAGAACTCCAGCCCCTTGTCCTCCGAGGCGGGCTCATACAGTTCGGCCATGTCGGCGGCGAGATCGGCGGCGTCGAACACCCTGGGGTCCGGGGTGCGGCCCGCAGCGGCCTGCAGCCGGGCAATGGCGAGGACCGTGTTGAAGGTCTTCAGGAGGTTGTCGGCCTCGTCGAGCGCCAGCTGGACCGCGTCGACGCCGTCGATCTTGCCGGCCTCGGCGTCCATCAGCGCGACCTCCAGCTTGGCCCGCATGCGGGTCAGGGGCGAGCGCAGGTCATGGGCGATGGCGTCGCCGGCGTGGCGGATCGAGGCCATGGAGCCTTCCAGCCGATCCAGCATGGTGTTCAGCCCGGAGCCCAGTTCATCAAGTTCGTCGCCCGAGTTGCGCACCACGGCCCGGGCCTTGAGGTCCCCCTCCTGCACCGCCGTGACGACCTTGTTCAGCCGCCCCATGGCGCGTTCGAGATTGCGGCTGACCAGCACCCCGCCGGCCAGACCGAGCAGCAGGACGATGCCCATGGCGGTCCACAGGGCCTGGGTCAGGCGCTCCAGATAGGCCTCGGTGTCGCCCAGAGACTGGCCGACGAACAGCATGCCGCCGTCCTTCAGCCGGCGCTGGACGCCCCTGACCTGCGGCCGCGTGACCCGTCCCTCCGCATCGGTGTCGGTGAAGGGGAAGGTGATCCACTGCTGGTCTTCCTCGAGCGTCTCGATCGGGAAGATCGTCAGGCTGCCGGCGAACCAGCCGCCATCGGCCGGCTCCAGGCGGTAGAGGAAGGCGCTGTCCCGCAGGGTGCGGTCGATCACCTCGCGGTTCAGGGCATCCAGGCCCCGCGCTTCATAGATGCCCGACAACACCTCCATTTCGGCGCGGACGTCCCGCTCGGCCTTGGTTCGGGCTTCCGAGGCCGAGGCGAAATAGACCCAGGCAAGGATGGCGCTGGCCGCCGCCGCGAACAGGGCGAGGAACAGCAGCGTCAGCCGGAAGGGCGTGCGCCTTAGAATAGAAGGCAGCTTCATTCTCCCCCCCCCATGGGGGGAGGGTGGTCGGCGCGCAGCGACGACCGGGTGGGGAGGGCAAGGCAACGCATCCGCAAGTCTCGTATGACTTCCTCCACCCTCTCCTTCACGTCTCCGTTGGAGACCCGCATTGTAACGAACCCTTCCCGGCCAAGCACCGCATCGCGCACCCTGTCCTTCCGGGCGCGATCCGGATCAAGGTGCGAGCTCCCGTCGACCTCGACAATCAGTCCCCGGGCCAGGCACACAAAGTCCAGAAAATAGCCTCGCTCGGGGTGTTGACGACGGAAATGAAGTCCCTCGCTCCGAAGCTCGCGTAAACGAACCCAAAGCCGCGCTTCCGCGGGAGTCATCCTCTTTCGGAGATTTCTAGCCTTGGCTATCGCGCCCATGACGCCGAGTCCTCCCCACCCGGTCGCTTCGCGACCACCCTCCCCCGGAGGGGGAGGGAGAAAGTCTGCGCTCTACGGCTCCAGCCGGTACCCCGCCCCGCGCACGGTCTGCAGCATGGCGTGGTCGAAGCCCTTGTCGATCTTGGCGCGCAGGCGGCTGATGTGGACGTCGATGACATTGGTCTGGGGGTCGAAATGGTATTCCCAGACCTTCTCCAACAGCATGGTGCGCGTCACCGACTGGCCGGCGTGGCGCATGAGGAACTCCAGCAGCTGGAACTCACGCGGCTGCAGGTCGATCTCCTTGCCGGTGCGGTGCACGGTGCGGGCGATCAGGTTCATTTCGAGGTCGCCGACCTTGAGCATGGTGGCCACGCTGCCGGTCTCGCGACGGCGCGACAGGGCCTCGACGCGGGCGATCAGTTCGGAGAAGGCGTAGGGTTTGACCAGATAGTCGTCGGCGCCGGCCTTGAGGCCCGTGACGCGGTCCTCGACCTCGCCGAGGGCGGACAGGAACAGAACCGGCGTCTGGTCGCCGTCCTTGCGCAGGGTCTCGACCATGCCGATTCCGTCGAGGCGGGGCATCATCCGGTCCACGACATAGACGTCATAGCCGCCCTTCTGGGCCTCCAGCAGGCCGAAGGCGCCGTCGACGGCGTGGGTCGGCTCGTGCCCGGCTTCGGTCAGTCCACGGACCATGGCGGTCGCGGCTTCAGCGTCGTCCTCGACCACCAGAATGCGCATGGAATCAGCCCTCAAATGCGGAATCGCCGCCGATGTTAGCGCATCGGCGGCGATGGGGGCAGTTAAGGCTTATTCAGGTTTGGGAAGCGGCAGCACGATCGGCGTGTTGCCCTGCGGGGTCCAGACGATCAGGAACACGCCCGGCCTGTTGGCGCGACGCGCCGCATCGATAGCGGCCTGAAGTTCTGCCGGTGTCCGGATCGGACCCGACCCGCTGCGCGTGATCACAAAGCCGGGTCGGAAATTCAGTTCGCCAATGGTCTCGGCGGCCGTCACCACCAGCCCGTTGACCGGAGCCGGAATGGAGTAACGCCGGCGCAGGGCCTCGGACATCGGTGCCACGGTCAGGCCGCCGACGGACGTGCCGGCCAACTCCTGCGCCGAGGGATTGTCCGAATCCTCGTCCGTGCGGTTGTTCAGTTCAGACTCGGGGGGCCGCGCGCGCACACGAATCGTCAGGTTCTCGCGCCGGCCGTCGCGCAACACCTCAAGGCGAATGGTCTCGCCCGGGCTGACCTGTCCGATGCGGCGGGTCAGATCCGTCCGGTCGCGCACAACCGCCCCGTTCAGCCGCGTGACGATGTCGCCGATCTGGACGCCGCCTGCCTCGGCCGGCCCGCCGGGGGTCACTTCACCAACGAAGGCTCCGGTGAAGCCCACGGGCAGTCCCAGAGCCTCGATCTGCTCGCGGCCGAGGTTGGATATGCCAACACCGACATAACCCCGCTCAATGGTTTCGCCCCGCATCAGCCGATCCGTGATCGGCTTGGCCACCGAGGCCGGGATGGCGAAGCCGATGCCGACCGAACCGCCGGTCTGTGAGTAGATCGCCGAGTTCACGCCGATAACGCGGCCGTAGATGTCGAAGGTCGGGCCTCCGGAGTTGCCCTGGTTGATCGCCGCGTCGATCTGCAGATAGCCGACATAGGCGCTGTCGACGTCGCGGCCCTGGGCCGAAACGATGCCGGCGGTCGCCGTGCCGCCCAGGCCGAACGGGTTGCCGACCGCAATGACCCAGTCCCCCACGCGCGGGACGGCCGACTCCTCAAAGCTGACGAACGGGAAGTCGTTCCCCTCGACCTTGATCACGGCGAGGTCGGTGCTCTCGTCCCGACCGACGAGACGCGCCTCCATTTCCCGACCGTCGGCGAGTTTGACCCGAATCTCGGTGGCGTCGGCGACCACGTGATTGTTGGTGACGATGAAGCCGTTGGCGGCGATGAAGAAGCCGGATCCTGCGCCCATGGCCGTGGGCGCTTCGGCCTCCTCGCCGTCCTCGCTCTGCGGTCCGCCGGGCACGGGCACAGCGCCCAGCCCCGGAACCTGAATGAAGCGCTGACGCTGCGCGACCCGCGTCCTGACCTCGATCTGCACCACCGCCGGCGCAACCTGTTCGAAGATGTCGGCGAAGCTGAGCGGCGCGCCCTGCGGCGGGGCGAAGGCGAGGCCGGCACCGCCGTTGTCGGGCGAGAGACGGCCCGTGAAGCCCGCGACCGGACCGGCATTGGCAGAAGGCCAGTCGATGACGCCGCCGGCGGTCGCCGCGGCGGCGAAGGTCAGGCCAGCGATGGCCCCCAGCATGAATTCCTTGCGCTTCATCATAGGCGTGTCTTGCGATCCTCTTGTCGGGCGGCGAGCGCCCGTTGTGCCTTGTAATATAGGGCTGCAGCCCCATTCACCAACGTCGCGACGTTATGAACGGTCTGCATCGCCTAGTGGTCAGACGGCTTTGCGTCAGGATCGGGGCGAACCGCCTGAACGGCGAGTATCCGCGCCAGATCGGCCTCTTCAGCGGCTGACAGGGGTTCCGCTGCGATGGAACGGCGGCGCGCCGCCAACCACAGGACGCCGCCCGCCGCCAACAGAACCACAAACGGACCGAACCAAAGCAGCCAGGTGCCGCCACGAAGCGGCGGGGTGAACAGGACGAAGTCGCCGTAGCGGCGCACCAGATCGTCCCGGACCTGTTCATCGCTGCGCCCGGCCGCGATCTGTTCACGCACCAGGGCGCGCACGTCCGCAGCGATGCCGGCGGGGCTGTCGGCGATGGCTTCGTGCTGGCAGACGACGCAGCGAATGTCGTCGAACAGGGCCTGGGCTCGCGCCTCCTGCGTCGCATCCGACAGCGGCCGGTCCGGCTTCGGCGGGGGCTCTTGCGCCAGGACCGGCGCGGCGGACAGCAACAGGGCCGCGGCGATCAGGAGAAGGCGCTTCATGCCGCTGGCTGCCGGTTCACGCCCAGTCTCAGCCGCCGGTCCAGCAGGGAGAGGAGACCGCCGAGGGCCATGATGGCCGGGCCGAGGAAGATCAGCCGCGCCCAGGGGTTCCACCAGACGCGGACGTTCCAGGCCGGTTCGCCGGCGGCCGTCTGGCCACGCTCGCCCAGCACCACATAGACGTCGTCCAGTCCGCGGAAATCGAGCCCGACCTCGGTCGTGGTCTGGCCACCGGTGGGGAAGAAGCGGCGTTCGGCCGTGACCGTCCTGGGCGATCCGCCGTCCAACAGGGTGACGGTCAGTTTTCCCTGTTCCGCCAGATAGTTCGGCCCTTCGACCACACGGACGGAGTCCAGAGTCACCGCCCATTTGCCGGCCTCGATGGTCTGGCCCGGGGCGATCGGACGGGCGGCCTCAACGCGATAGCCGGTCTCAACCACCGCTCCGAGCAGGAAGACGCCCAGCCCGGCGTGGGCGAAGGTCGTGCCCCAGGCGCCGAGCGGCAGGCCGGGCGCACGACGCAGGCTTTCGGCCAAGGGCAGGCGGAACAGCCGGAGCCGCTCGGCGACCTCGGCGAGAGCCCCGAGGACAAGCCAGGCACCGAGGCCGATGCCGGCACCCGACAGGGCCTTCTTCGGGTCGAACGCCATCCAGCCCGCCAGGGCGAGCAGGATCGCCAGACCCGCGGCCACGGCCAGCCGCTGGCCCACGCCCTTGAGGTCGCCGCGCTTCCAGGCCAGCAGCGGTCCGGCGGGCACGATCAGGCAGGCGGCGGCCATCAGGGGAACGAAGGTCAGGGCGAAATAGGGCGGGCCGACCGAAATGGTCGCGCCGTTCGCCGCTTCGAGGATCAGCGGATAGAGGGTGCCCAGCAGGACAGTGGCGCAGGCCGCGGTCAGGAAGACGTTGTTCAGCACCAGCGCGCCTTCACGACTGACCGGGGCGAACATGCCGCCGCCCTTCAGTTGCGGCGCACGCCAGGCGAACAGCGCGAAGGCGGCGCCGGAGGTCGCGCCAAGGATGGCCAGTAGCATCACCCCGCGCTCGGGATCGACCGCGAAGGCGTGAACGCTGGTCAGGACGCCTGACCGGACGAGGAAGGCGCCCAGCATGGAGAAGGTGAAGGCCAGCAGGGCCTGGAAGGTCGTCCAACCCGCCAATGCCCCACGCCGCTCGGTCACCACCGCCGAATGCAGCAGGGCGGCGCCCGCAAGCCAGGGCATGAAGCTGGCGTTCTCCACCGGGTCCCAGAACCACCAGCCGCCCCAACCCAGCTCGTAATAGGCCCAGAAGGCGCCGAGGGTAATGCCAACGGTCAGGAAGGCCCAGCTTGCCAGGGCCCACGGTCGAACCCAACGGCCCCAGGCCGGCCAGAAGCTGGAGTTGGCCCGGCCCTCGATCAGGGCCGCCACCGCCAGCGAAAAACAGACCGAAAGCCCGACATAGCCGGCGTAGAGGAAGGGCGGGTGGAAGGCGAGCGCGGGGTCCTGCAACAGCGGGTTCAGCGAATTGCCCTGAAACGGTGCGGGATCCAGACGTTCGAACGGATTGGAGGTGAAGACCGCGAAGGCGAGGAACATCACGCCGAGCAGGCCTTGCGTCGCGACCGCCGAGGTCTTGAGCCCGAACGGCAGGCCGCGGGCGCGTGTCAGGACCGCGCCGAAGCCGGTCAGGACCAGACACCACAGCAGCAGCGACCCTTCATGGCTGCCCCAGGCGGCGGCGACCTTGTAAAGCATCGGCTTGTCGGTGTGGCTGTTGGCCGCGACGTTGGCGACCGAGAAGTCCGAGACCGCGAACGCCCAGATCAACACCCCGGAAGCGAGGGCCACGGCGACCGCGCAAGCCAAAGCCGCGCCCTCTGCGGCACCGGCCAGAACGGGACTGCGGCGCAGTCGGCCAGCGACGCTCATGCCTGTCTGCAGCGCCGACAGCGCCAGTGCCAGGATCAGGGCGAAGGCGCCCAGTTCAACAATCACGTCGTCGGCGCTCCCGCGGCAGGCGCGCCACCCTCCGGCCGCCACTCACCCTTGGCCTTGAGCCGGTCCGCGACCTCGCGCGGCATGTAGTTCTCGTCGTGCTTGGCCAGCACCTGAGTGGCCCGGAACGAGCGGTCAGGCTGGAAACTGCCCTGTGCGACGATGCCCTGCCCCTCGCGGAACAGGTCGGGCAGGTCGCCATGATAGACGATGCGGGTGGTGGCGGCGTTGTCAGTGATCGCAAAGGCGACCTCGCCCTCGGCCCCGCGGACCACGCTGCCCGTCTCGACCAGTCCGCCCAGTCTGATGAGCCGGCCCGTCGGCGCGGTCTCGGCCGTCGCCTCGGACGGCGAGAAGAAGAAGGTGACGTTGTCGCGCATGGCATAGAGCGACAGCCCGACCGCGAGTGCCAGCACCGGTGCCACCGCCGCCACGACCCACAGACGGCGGCGCGCCTTCGGCGATTTGGGAAGCCAGCTCATTGCGATTCTCCCGGCATGCGCCGTTGAAGGTCTGCCCGGCGCGGGTCGGCCGGATCGAGGGCGGCGATCAGGGGCCCCCACATGGCCCGGACCATCGCTGCCTCATTGCGGGCGAGCGCCGCCTCGCCGAGAAAATAGCGGGCGCCCAGCTGGCCGGGATCGCGGCGCAGGGCCTGGGCGAACGCGGCCTCGGCGTCGCCACCGACCACGCCGCCGTTGGCCCGGGTCAGGCTCTCGCCCAGTCGCGACCAGCTTTGCGCGTCCCCGGGCTGCAGTGTCAGGGCCCTTCGGAAGGCAGACGCGGCACCGACCGGATCGCCTGCTTCGAACCGGGCCGCGCCCAGCATGGTCAGGGCCTCGTGGTCATTCGGCCGGTCTTGAACGACCCGGGCGGCGACCGCCGCGAGTTGCGGCGGCTGCAGCGTCGCCAGTTCGGTCGTCCACTGGTCAACGCGGCGCTCATAGGCCTGATCCGCCACTCCGGGCGCGCCGACCACGGCATAGAGTCCCAGGGCGGCGGCGGCGGTAGCTGCAAGGCCGCCCAGCACCCAGAACCGGTCCCTTGGGCCAGCCCTGGCCGGCAGGGCCTCCCTGTCGGAGACCAGAATGCGACGCCCCGCCTCGGCGCGGGCCGCGGTCCAGGCGGCCTCGTCCAGCAATCCCCGCGACTTCAGCCGATCCAGCTCGGCCAGTTCAGAGGCGGCCGATATCGTCTCGTCGCCGTCCACGCCCCGGCGGGCTCCGGCCAGAGCGCACAGGCCCGCGAGGGCCGTCAGCAGCGCCGCCATGATCCAGAATGCCGTCATCCCCGGGGATGTAGCCGATCACGCGGCCCGCGACGAGGCCTCGACCCCCTTTGGAGGGGCTCCAGCGACCGCGGCCCGACGCCGCACCGTGCGGGCGGGGTCATCGGCGTCGATATGATCGAGGCAGAGGGCGGTCAGTTCGACCAGACCGAGCGCGTGGGCCTCATCCCCCGCCTCGCCCTCGTTGATCATCCGCAGCGCCTGGTCGGCATAGTCCGACAAGCGAGTGGTGAGGGTCTCGACGAGGGACTTGCGGTCGGCCTCGCAGCCGAAGGTCGAGGCCGGGCCACGCACCGAGCCGACCAGTTGCAACAGGCTGAGAGCGGCTTCTACCGTCGGGCCAACGACCGGTGCCGACAGCCGGGGCGCCTTGCGCGTCATGCGGCCGGCGAGTTGCACCCGCTCCAGCGGCAGGGCGTCCTCGACGGCCTTGTCTGCCGCGCGCAACAGGCCGGACAGACGTCGGGCGATGGCGACGCGCGCATCCCGCACCGACTTGCCCCAAACGCTCTGAGGACTGAGGGTCAGGGTCACGTCCAGTTCGCCCAGTACACCTGCGCACCAGTTCAGGTCGGCGATGACCGTCCCGACATTGGCAAGGTCGGCCCCGGGCTTGAACGCCTCGATCTTGCGGGCGCGGACATCGACCCCGGCAATCAGCCGGTCGACGAAGCCGGCCAGCTCCGATTCACTGAGGAATCCCTCGCGTCCGGCCGCCAGTGAAGTCTGGGTGAGAATCCGCAGGATAAGGACCGCATCATCCAGGTGGGCGAACAACATTTCGAGCACCCGCTGGGCGCCGTCGACGTGAACCCCGGCGCAGTCCTTGAGCAGCAGCCGCAGTTCGGCGATCTGGTCGCCGTCCGGCCTTTTGAGCCAGACTTCCAGCGAAGGCAGACCACGCCGCGCCAGGTGAGCCAGATCAAGGCAGGCCATCAGGTCTGCGAGCCCCTTTTGTCGCACCGCTTCATCGCCCGAGGGCGGCCACACCAGATCAGGCTGGTCGCGCACCGCGCTGGCGGCCGCCTGGCAGAAGCGATCGGCCACCGCGACGGATGAGGGCTCATCCCCGTCGAGGTGAATCAGAAGCTCAGGTTCGCGTTCTCTGGCGGCGCGCCACAGGCGCGGCAGGACGTGCGCCGGAAAGGTCATGGCCGAGATTCCGTCGGCCCGGTCGCGGAACATGGGGATCAGGGGCGCAAGCACGGTCGCGCGACGCACCCGGTCGCGAGTCTCTTCCCCGATAATCGTCCGCAATTCGGCGGCGCGACCGCCGCCCATGGGCGCCACGGCGCCAGAAACAGCCCTGAGCGCGGCTTCAGGACACCGCGCCAGAAGGGCGGTGAGCGCGACGCGATGGGCGACAGAAAGCCCTGCCATACGAGAATCCCGGACCGGTCCCAGCCCGGCTTGCCGGACTATGGCCAAGCCAGGGTTAACAACCGCTATCCAGACCGCAGGGTCAGGCTTCGGCGGCGGGCAATTCCAGCAACACCTTCAGGCCGCCGAGATCACTGTCGGCAAGGGTGATACGCCCACCATAGGCGCGCGTAAGCTCGACCACGATCGAAAGACCCAGGCCGGAGCCCGGCGTGGTTTCATCCATGCGAGCCCCACGTTCCAGGGCGGCTTCGCGCTGGTCCACCGGAAGGCCGGGGCCATCGTCCTCGACGACCACCACCATCTGGCCCAGACCGGTCGCACCGGCGGTGATCCGCACCCGGCGCTTCGACCATTTGCAGGCGTTTTCCATCAGATTGCCGAGGATTTCCTGCAGGTCCTGGCGCTCGCCCCGGAAGCCCAGTTCATCGGGCGCGCGCCAGTCGATCTCGACCGCCTTTTCCTCAAAGACCCGCTCCAGCATGACGGCCATTTCATCCAGCACCTCGGCGATGGGCGTGCGCTCGCCCAGCAGCTGGGCGCGGGCGGCGGCGCGGGCGCGGCGCAGGTGGTGATCGACCTGGGCCTTCATCACCTCGGTCTGTTTGCGGACCATGTCGGGCAGGTCACCCTTCTGCGACCCGGCCTCGGCCAGCATGACCGAAAGGGGCGTCTTGAGCGCATGGGCCAGGTTGCCGACATGGGTACGCTGGCGCTCGACCGTTTCCTGATTGTGGTCCAGCAGACGGTTCACCTGTTCGGCCAGCGGCTGGATTTCCATCGGATATGTGCGGCCGATGCGGGCGGTCTTGCCCTTGCGGACGTCCGCGATCTCGTTCCTGAGACTGAACAGCGGGCGCAGACCGATCTGCACCTGCAGGAAGACAGCGATGACCAGTCCGAGGCCGAGGATCAGCAGGGCGATCCAGGTCGGCCTCGATCATCGACCGGTCGATGCCGGCGACAAAGATCAACGGCGCCTCGCGGTCCGGCATGAATTTCAGGCTGGCCCCGATCCTCAACGGCTGGCGCAGGGGCGGTCGCAGGATGCCTGGATCGCTGTAGGTGATAATCCCGCCCGGATCGGTCTGCAGCCGGGAAGGCAGGTCGACGGGGATGGCCAGGGTCTCGCCCGACAGCGACGGCGAGCGGGCCAGTACTCTCACAGTGCCGTCCGCAAGCGGCTCGGCCACCATCCAGTATTTGCCGGACAGGCCGCGCAGCATTCGGGCGTCCTTGATCTCGGCCACCTGTAGCCCATCGGGTGTTACGATCGTGGCGATCACCACCTCATCGACGGTGCCGCGCAGCTCATCGCCCAGGCGGCGCAGCGCGCTTTCCTGATACTGGCTGGTCAGCACCCAACCGGTCAGCATCAGGGCCAGCACTATCCAGGCCGAAGCCAGCCAGATCAGGCGACGTGTCAGGCTTCGACCCGGCCGCCCGAACCAGCGGCCCCAGGACCGGTCGCCGGCCGGAGCCGATTCGCCCCCCGTCCCTTCGGTCACGTCCCGTCGGACTCCCCGGCCAGCGGCGTCAGGCGGTAGCCCAGGCCACGCACGGTCTCGATCCGGTCAGGACCAATCTTCTTGCGCAGACGGCCGACGAAGACCTCGATGGTATTGGAATCGCGATCGAAGTCCTGATCGTACAAATGTTCGACCAGCTCCGTGCGGCTGATGACCCGGCCCTGGTGCATCATCACATAGTGCAGCAGCCGGTATTCCAGTGACGTCAGCCGAAGGGGCTCGCCATTGACGGTAGCGCGAGCCGCGCGCGGATCCAGCCGCAGGCCGCCACACGCCAGCGTCGCCGAGGCTATGCCAGCCGACCGTCGCAGGAGGGCCCTCAAACGGGCCAGCAGCTCCTCGGTATGGAAGGGTTTGGTCAGATAGTCGTCGGCCCCGGCGTCAAAGCCGGAGACCTTGTCGGACCATGCCCCGCGGGCGGTGAGAATCAGGACCGGCGTGGTCTTGCCGTCGCGGCGCCAGCGCTCCAGCACCGAGACGCCGTCGATCTTGGGCAGGCCGAGGTCCAGGACCACCACGTCATAGGGCTCGGTGTCGCCAAGGAAATGCGCTTCCTCACCGTCCGCGGCATGATCGACGGCATAGCCGGCGTCGCCCAGGGCCAACTTCAGCTGGCGCGAGAGATCGACGTCGTCCTCGACAAGCAGAACACGCATTCAGGCCTCATCATTCATAAGCGGAGACGGAGACCTCGAAGACCTGGCCGCCACGACGCTGGAAAACAAACACATAGTTTGAGCCGCGCAGGCCGCGCGAACCCACATAGTCTGCGCCACCCGCACGGGCTGTGGCGCGCGACAAGGCCTCGGCTTCACTGATCTGGCGGCGCGACTGTTCGCGTTCGCCCCGCCCGCCACGCGGATCGCGGTCCTGGGCCAGGGCCTGGCCCAGGGGCGTCGCAGCCATCAGGGCGGCCAGAAGAATGATGCGGGTGCGGTTCATGGAACGCTGTCTAGACCCCGGCCTCTGAACGGCGCCTGAACGCCGACTTGACGCTTATTTCAGCAAATGTCGGTCCCAGGGTCCAGAAACGTCCTGAGCGCGAACGTTCGTCGCATTCATCGACATGAACACAGGCTGACACGCGCCGTTCAGATCGCGCTCAGCCGGGGACTGGTCTTCTCACGTCAACGCCGGCCGCCCCGGTCCGCGTGGAACGCTCAAGGAGAAGTCCGATGATGAAGAAGTTTCTCATCCCCGCCCTCGCCCTGGCGGTCGCTACGAACAGGATCGCGGCGGTCGTCACGACGATGACCGGGGCGGCCGCTGGGATAACGATCGCGGCGACCGCAACTGGCAGAACATCAGCCAGCGCAAATACAACCTCGACCGCCGCATCGATCAGGGCGAACGCAACCGCTCGCTCAGCCGCCGGGAAGCGACCCGGCTGCGTTACGAGCTGAACGGGCTGGTCAACCTGGAGCGCAGCTACATGCGCGGCGGCCTGTCGTTCCGCGAACGGGCCGAGCTTGACCGCCGTTACGACCGCCTGTCGATGCAGGTCCGCGCCGAACGCCGCGACCGCGACGACCGTCGCTACTAAGGCCTGACCCTCCTCCCCGAAGGTCCGGGGGCGCGATCCGCAAGGGTCGCGCCCCTTTCCTTGTGTCAGATCCTGAGGCGGCTCTCGATCACGGTGACGGCCTGTCCGCGCAGCAGGACACGGTCTCCGCGGGCTTCGGCTTCGATGTCGCCGCCCCGGCCGGGGAAGACCTGACGGAACCGCACGGTCGACCGACCCAGCTTGTCGGCATAGAGCGGCCCGAGGATGCAGTGTGCCGAACCGGTAGCCGGATCCTCATCCACGCCGCAGCCCGGCGCAAAGAAACGGTCGACCACGTCGACGCCATCCGCCGCGTCCGCCCGCGCGCAGACGATCACCTGACCGATCTCGCCCGCCTCGCCCTGGATGACCGCCAGCGCACGGATGTCAGGCGTCACGGCATGCACCGCCGCCGCATCGTTCAACACCGCAACAAGATAGCGGCCGGCCCAGACCTCGACCGGCGTGACCCCCAGCGCCTCGACCAGACCGTCGGGTGTCGCGGTCCGGCGTGGCGGATCAGAGGGGAAGGCCATCTCATAGCCGCCGGCCGCTCGCGCCACGATCAGCGGACCCGAGCGGGTGTCGAAGGTGACGGCCGCGGCCTCGAGCCCCAGCTCGGCCAGCAACACATGGGCCGAGGCCAGGGTGGCGTGGCCACACAGGTCGACCTCCATCCCCGGGGTGAACCAGCGCAGGCCGAATCGGGCCGGATCACCCGTCCGCAGCAGGAAGGCCGTTTCCGCCTGGTTGTTCTCCTTAGCCAGCGACTGCATCCAGTCGTCGGACGGCCACGCGTCGAAGGGCTCGACCACGCAGGCGGGATTCCCCTTGAACGGAGCCGGGGCGAAGGCGTCGATGGTCCACTGTTTCATTGGTTGTCGGTCCCGGCCCGGAACGCCTCGACCCGTTGTCGAAGGGTTCGGGAGACCGCAGACCACTCTCCCTCGATTTCAGGCAGGTTCGGCGCGTCATCGCGGCACACCGCTTCGGCGATGACGGCCATCGCCGTGGCCGGCTGGATCGGTGCCGGAACCGGCCTGGGACCTGACGGCGGCGGGCCGTCCGCCGGTGTCCAGCGCCGCGGCGGCGGGTCGGTCACGCCGAATCCGGTCCGCGACTGTGAACCGGCAACGCAGTCGAGCGCGTGCACAAAAAAGGCCTGCGACAGCGTCGCCGTCCCGCCCGGCGGCTCGGCAATCCAGGCGGTCGTTATCAGCACGACCTCACGGCTATCGGCGGATCGGGCGGTCGGCAGGAAGGCGACGGACCCGCCGGGGCCTTCCATGGCCACCCGCCAATGCCGGCTGCCGGAAACGTCTGCTTCGATGAGGTCCTGACCGGCCGGGAGAAGCATCAGGGCAGCTATCACTGCAATCACGTCACAACCCTCAACTCCGGCCACCGGGCCAGCGCCCGCTCGACAACGCGCGGCCAGTCCTTCGCCCGGGGACGGTTCGGATTGGGCCGCAGGGTCAGGGCGAAGACGTCGTCCAGCCCCAGCGGTGCCGCCACGCTGATCGTGTCGTCGGCCTCCAGCCGCACCCCGATGGCGAACGCCGGGGCCACGAACCGCTCCAGGGCCTCGTCCGTCCCTGATAGGGGCTCATAGGGTTCGCCGAAATGGGCGGGGAACCAGATCGGCACCCGCGCCTGGTTGCGAACCTCGACCGTGCTGCGGAAAGGTTCCTCGAACGCGGCGGCAACCCGCTTGATGATCACATCCTCGGCGTCCCAGCTGGTGTCCGGATCGAAATAACCGACGTCATAGTCGCGCACGCCATATCCCGCCGGACGCCCGGTCAGGGCGTTCCAGACGCTCTGGTAGACCGCACCCGAGAAGATGCGCCAGTCCGGCAGGTCCTGATCCCGAACCCCTCTCAAGACGTGCATCAGGCCGGGGTCGGCGCGGACGATTTCCACAAGTCGCGCAGTCAGATCCGTCATTTGCGGTCCCGAACCGGCCAGCCGTGGTCCAACGGTCCGTGTCCTCCGCCCAGACCCGGCGCCCGGCGGATAGCCTCGGCTTCGGCCACGGCGGCTTCGAGCGGCAGTCCCTTCGCCAGCCCCGCCGCGCAGGCACTGGCCAGGGTGCAGCCCGTGCCGTGGGTGTTGCGGGTATCGAAGCGCTCGCCCTCCAGCAGGGTCTCGCCCGTCGGGGTCAGCAGAAGGTCGACCACGGTCGCGCCCGGCACGTGGCCGCCCTTCATCAGCACCGCCCGCGCGCCCATGGCCAGCAGGGCCTCGCCGGCCCGACGCTGGCCGTCGAGATCGGCGACGGCGATCCCGGTCAGCGCCTCGGCCTCGGGCGCGTTGGGAGTCAGCAGGGCCGCGCGCGGGATCATCAACGACCGCACGGCGGCCACCGCATCATCCGCCAGCAAGGCCGCGCCGCCCTTGGCGATCATCACCGGATCGATCACCGCCGGGGCGCTCGACGAATCGAGAATGGCGGCGACCCGTTCGACCACGGCGGTCGAACCCAGCATGCCGGTCTTGATCGCGTCGGCACCGATGTCATCCAGCACCGCCCGCGCCTGCGCCTCGATAAGGTCCAGCGGCAACGGATACACGCCGTGAACGCCCAGGGTGTTCTGCACGGTGATCGCCGTGATGGCCGTGGCGGCGTATCCGCCCAGCATGGTCACGGCCTTGATGTCGGCCTGGATTCCCGCGCCTCCGCCCGAATCCGAGCCGGCGATTATGAGGACGCGTCCGCGATAGGAGGGCTGGTCAGACATTTCCCTCCCATGCGGCAGAGCGGCCGAACGGACAAGTCAGATGCGGTCGGCCGCCGTCATCACTGCCGCCTGCATCGCCAGCGCCTGGACCGTCTCGCGCACGTCGTGGACGCGGATGATGGCGGTCCCTGCCCGCGCCGCCTCAAGCGCCAGCGCCAGCGACCCGCCGAGCCGGTCGCCGGGATCGGTTGCCGTCGGGTCGACCGACTGGATCACCCTCTTTCGGCTGGCCCCGTAGAGGACCGGAAAACCGGTGGCGACCAGCCGGCCGAGATTCGCCGTCAGGGCCAGATTGTGCGCCGCCGTCTTGCCGAAACCGATGCCGGGATCGAGCCAGATTCGTGCGCGCCCCACCCCCGCCGTCATCGCAGCCTCGGCCCGGGCTGACAGCCAGTCCGCGACCTCGGCGACTACATCGTCATAGTGCGGATCGGCCTGCATGGTGCGCGGCTCGCCCCGCATATGCATCAGCACCACGTCGCAGCCGAGGTCGGCGGCGG
Source organism: bacterium (assembly GCA_006515835.1). Classification (GTDB taxonomy): domain Bacteria; phylum Pseudomonadota; class Alphaproteobacteria; order Caulobacterales; family Caulobacteraceae; genus Brevundimonas. The sequence continues at coordinate 20,130 of VFBG01000031.1, forward strand.
TCGCGGGACTGTCGGGCGCGAAGCCGAGGGCGGTCACATCGTTCCACATGGTCGCCCCCGCGGCGACGGCGGCGCGGGCGACTTCGGGCTTCATGGTGTCGACGCTGATCGGGCCGGCCCAGTGAGCGCGCAGGCCCTCGATGACCGGGACGACGCGGGCGATTTCCTCGGCGGCATCGACCGGCTCGGCGCCGGGCCGGGTGCTTTCCCCGCCGATGTCGAGGATGTCCGCGCCCTGTTCGACCAGCGTCAGGCCGTGCGTCACCGCAGCTTCCACCGAAGCCAGCCGCCCGCCATCCGAGAAGCTGTCGGGCGTGACATTGACGATGCCCATGACGCGGGGCGACGCCATCAGTCCTTGCCCCCGATCAGACTGCCGATGGCGTCCAGATAGGCGCCGAAGGCCTTGCGCCCCTCGGGCGTGATCGACACCCGGGTCAGGGGCTTGTTGTCCTTGAAGCTCTTGTCGATGGCGACGAAGCCCGCCTCTTCCAGCTTCTTCAGATGCACCGAGAGATTGCCCTGGGTGGCCTCAAGCACGGTCTTCAGCTCGGTGAAGTCGGCGGTGTCGGCGTCGGACAGATAGACCATGATCCCCAGCCGCATGCGGCCGTGGATGACTTCGTCGATCCGTCCCAGATCGGCCAGACCCATGACGCGCTCAGGCCCCCTTCGGAGCGCCGCGGGCGTCGCGGAACAGGATCCAGCCCGGCAGGGCGAACAGCGCGAAACACGCGACGGTGCAGACCCCGAGATACAAGAGGGGTTCACGCACCAGCACGCCGAGCGCCACGGCCGTGACCCAGCCCCCCAGCGCCGTGGCCAGCATCCAGCCCTTCCGCTTCAGCGTCCACGCCATGTACCAGGCGGCCGCCTGCAGTGCGAAGACAATGGCCGCGTAGTAGAGCCAGATGGCGAAATCCTGGTCCCGGTAGGCGCCAACGCCGAAGACGATGATCACGGCGCAGTTGGCCATGCCGGTGGCGCTGAAGGCGGCGTTGAGGCTCCGGGTCGCCATCGGCCCGCGATTGGACCCTCCGTCCTTGCGATCCTTCAGGATGGCCCAGGTGAGGATCAGCAGGAAGGTGACCGTGATCATGACCACAAAGGCGAGGGTGGCGAGGCCAGGCCACTGCACCAGTCCGGTCGCCTGACCGACGTGGAAAAGGCACTGCAGGCCGTACAGCAGCCCGCCCGCCAGATAGCAGATCGCCAGCGTCATCGGCGGCCGCCCACCGCCCTCGACGATCGAGCGCATGAAGGCGAGGTCATCCTCGGCGGAATGCAGGCGGGGCTTGGCGGGCATGACGATTCTCCGGAGCCGGCTCGCCCTTGGGGTGGACGAGCCGGCGGGTAATGGCAAGCTATTCGGCCGGCGAGAATTCCACGTCGCGCGGACGGCCCCAGGGGATGCGGCGGCCGTTCAGCCAGCCGCCGACGAAGCTGTGGCGGATCAGCAGCTCATAGGTCAGCAGGCTGATCGTCATCGTTCCGCCGGTGACCACGCCGAACTTCACGAACCAGGGCCAGGTCGCGTTCACCACCAGGATCTGGCCGACCATGACCAGCGGCAGGTGGACGATGTAGACCCAGTAGGACGCGTCAGCGAGGTAGCGGCGGACGGCGCTGTAGCCGGAGGCGAAACGCAGGGCCAGAGACAGGACCGCGAAGGTCGAAGCGAAGACCGCCAGGGCCATGACCGCCGCCAGCGGGGCCTTCAGCTCCGGATCGGAGACCGGTGCCAGTTCCGGAACCGGGCCGCCGACCATGACCAAGGCCGCCGTCCCGACGCCCAGCGCCACGACCGTGAACACCGGCCACAACCGCTCGATGCGGCCGAGCAGATCGCGGCGACGATCCAGCAGGAAGCCGAGGCCGAAGGCGCTGCCGAATGCGGTCAGGGCGACGGCGTTCGGGACCAGGCCCGTATCCGGCGTCGGTATGCCGAAGAAGGGCGTCCAGTTCGGCGCGAACCAGAAGGCCAGGGCCAGCGGCGCGGCCATAAGGGCCGGGCTCCAGGGCCCGATCAGGGCTCCGGTGATCCGGTCGACGAACCGGCCCCAGCCGTCGTCGCGGTCGGCCAGGGCAAACGGCGCACGCAGGACCAGCATGGAGACATAGAGGATCAGCAGCACCCAGAGGAACCACAGATGGGTCAGGGGGAAGGTCTCCAGCGTCAGCGGCGGCGGGGGCGGTCCGTCGGTCGGAATGGACCCGCCGTTGCGGATGGCCGCCATCCAGATCAGGCCCGCGATGATCGCGGCGAGGACCGGAAACCAGAACGTCGCCAGCGGGCCGGCGATGCGGATGACCCGGTCCTTGATGAAGCCGAAGGTCCCCCGCCGCTCGAGCATCATGTGCGCGAACAGGCCGGCGATCAGGAAGAAGGTGGTCATGCGGAAAAGGTGGATGGCGAAGAAGATCGCGCTGGCGACCGGCGAGTTGTCGGTGTCCGACACGATCCAGATCGGGACGGGGAACCAGGTCATTGAGGCGTGCAGGACGACGCCCAGCAGCAGGGCGGTTCCGCGCAGGGCGTCGAGGCCGTGCAGGCGCCCGGACGGTTCGGATTCGGATGAAGACATGGATGCCCACGGCGGGTCCTGTCTTTTCAGCCGGTCAGTGGACGGTCTGGACCTCGACCGAGGTTCCGTCCGACACCGGGGTGATCGGCACGGAGACCGAGGGGCCGGCGTTGGGGAAGTTGCTCTCGTCGCGGTTCGGGGCCTGCCCCTTCTCGAGCAGGTCCTTGATCTCCTGGCCCGACAGGGTCTCGTATTCGAGCAGGGCCTGGGCGAGGGTTTCCAGATCGGCGGCCTTGTCGGTCAGGATCTGGCGGGCTTCGTCCCAGCCGGCGCCGACGATGCGCTTGACCTCGGAATCGATGATCCGGGCCGTCTCTTCCGAGACGTTCTGGCTGCGCGCGACCGAGTGGCCGAGGAAGACCTCCTGCTCGTTCTCGCCATAGGCGACGGTGCCGAGGATGTCGGAGAAGCCCCACTGGGTGACCATGCGGCGCGCCAGCTTGGACGCCTGCTGGATGTCCGACGAAGCGCCCGAAGTGATGTTCTCCTTGCCGAAGATCAACTCCTCGGCCACGCGGCCGCCGGCCATGATGGCGATGCGATCGACCATCTGCTGGTACTTCATGGAATAGCGGTCGCCTTCCGGCAACTGCATGACCATGCCGAGGGCCTGGCCCCGCGGGACGATGGTCGCCTTGTGCACGGGGTCCGCCATCTTGACGTTCATGGCGACGATGGCGTGGCCGCCTTCGTGATAGGCGGTCAGGCGGCGCTCTTCCTCGTTCATGGCCATGGATTTGCGCTCGGCGCCCATCATGACCTTGTCCTTGGCGTCCTCGAAATCGCGATGGGTGACCATGCGGCGGTCCTTGCGGGCCGCCATCAGGGCCGCCTCATTGACCAGGTTGGCCAGGTCGGCACCGGAGAAGCCGGGGGTACCGCGAGCGATGGTCTTGACCATGACGTCGGAGGCCAGCGGCACATCCTTCATATGGACTCGCAGGATCTTCTCGCGACCGTTCACATCGGGATTCGGCACCACGACCTGACGGTCGAAGCGGCCGGGACGCAGCAGGGCCGGGTCCAGCACGTCGGGACGGTT
>VFBG01000209.1 GCA_006515835.1 bacterium
ATGATGCAGGGGGCGTTCTTCTTGGCCTGTTCGAACATGTCGCGGACGCGGCTGGCACCGACGCCGACGAACATCTCGACAAAGTCAGAGCCCGAGATGGAGAAGAAGGGCACGCCCGCCTCGCCCGCGACGGCTCGGGCCAACAGGGTCTTGCCGGTGCCGGGAGGGCCCACGAGGAGCGCGCCCTTGGGAATCTTGCCGCCCAGTTTCTGGAATTTGCCGGGATCCTTGAGGAAGTCCACGACCTCCTGAAGTTCTTCCTTGGCCTCGTCCACGCCGGCGACGTCGTCAAAGGTCTTGCGGCCCTTGTGCTCGGTCAGCAACTTGGCCTTGGACTTGCCGAAGCCCATGGCCCCACGCGCGCCGCCCTGCATCTGACGCATGATCAGAATCCACAGGCCGATGATCAGCACGAAGGGCAGCAGGCCGATCAGGGCGCTGACCCACAGCGACTGGCGGGTCGTCTTGACGTCGACCGACGCGCCGGACGCCTGGATGGTGTCGACCAGGGCCGCATTGGGAACGGGCGTGATGACATTGACCACCTTGCCGTCACGCAGGGTCGCCTTCACCATTTCGCCGCGCACCTCCACCTTGACGATATTGCGGTCGTCACGGGCCTTGAGCAGGTCGGAATAGCTCATCGCCACGGGGCGGGCCGCAGCTGCCTCCTTGGCACCGGGAGGAGCCGTCAGGCCGCCGGGACGGCTGGCGGCGACATAGAAGGCCATGGCCCCCAGGATGATCACGCCCCAGATGGCCAGATTGCGCAGGTTCATTCTCGTCTCGTTCCCTGGGTGCGCCGAAGCGCCCGGTCGTCAGTGATGTATGCCGGAAAATAGGTGGTTCCGGGGCGATGCGCCATGGACTGCACCGCCAAGGTCCCGTTCGTGCGTCATTCGGTCCAGCGCAAGCGCCAGTCTTTCCTCGACCAACGCCACCGCCTTGCCCGCCGTCCCTGCAAGAACCGGGGCAGTCGCATCGTTCCGGATCAGCACAGGCACAGACCCGCGCGCGGTGGTCGGCAGGGCCTTGAGCACGGCCCGGTCGGTCTCGGACAGCGCCGACATACGTCCGGCGGCCGGCGCGACGGCCCAGCCGGGCGACTCGACCCTGATCGCCCAGCGGCCGTCCCAGACGGTCTCGACGCCGGGGGGCAGAGCCAGGGGCGGGCGCGGCCGTCGGAGGAATTCGCCGGATTCGCGGGTCACGAGGATATGTTCGCCGCCGGCTTCGATCCGGGCACCGCACAGGGTGGCGGTGAAGGTCTCGCCGGATTGCAACCGGGCGAGGATGGCGGAAAGCCGATCGCCGCGCGGGGGCCGGTCGCTCCCGCCAGCACAGACGAGCACCGCGGCAAGGGTGTGGGTGTCAACCTCCCGGCTCACCGTTAGCGATCCCTCTCCCGATGGGAGAGGGCTTGAGCGCACGGCGGCGCAGCCGTCGTCCTTGCGCTCAAGGGTGAGGGGCGACTGTCCGGGGGCGGCTTCGCCGCTCGCCCGATCGACCCTCATCCGGCGCTGCGCGCCACCCGTCGTCGTCTCGCGATGCGAGCCTCCTCCACCCACTGGGAGAAGGGTCAGAGTTTGACGCGCTCGGGCCCGCGCAAACCGCACATCCTCATTCCCCGGATCATCGATCCAGTCGGCCCCCTGCCCCGCCAGCCACGCCCGCACCTCGGCCCGCCCCGCACCCAGCATCGGTCGCAGCAGCATCAGGCCCCGCCCCTCGGGCCAGGCCGGCGAGGGCGACCATTCACGCAGCCGGCCGAGGGTCGAGCCTTCGGCGCGCATCACCTCGCCCTCGGCGATGTCGTCGGCGGTATGGGCCAGCAGCACGACCCGCGCCCCGGCCTCTCGCGCCGCATCCGCGATCAGGCGATGACGGGCCATGCGGGCGGCAGCGGGCAGGCCAGTTGCCGGTTTGGGCCCGGTCCAGTTCAGACCGATCGAGTCGGCCCCGGCCTCACGAGCCGCGCGTTCGGCGAAGGCGGTCCAGGCGGCGCTTTCAGGGTTCAGGCCGTGATCGACGGTCAGGGCCAGCAGGCGGCGGCCGTTCTCGCGTGCCCACCGAGCGGCCAGCCGCAGCAGGGCGATGGAGTCGCCGCCCCCGGACAGGGCAAGAGCGATCGGACGGTCGATGCCGGTTTCCAGCCGAGCGGACAGGACGACCCGCGCGGGTCCGGTCCAGT
>VFBG01000322.1 GCA_006515835.1 bacterium
ACGGACTGTCGCGGCTGCTGGCCGATACCTACACCTTGTACCTCAAGACCCACAATTTTCATTGGAACGTCACCGGTCCGATGTTCAACACGCTGCACCTGATGTTCGAGGCGCAGTACACCGAACTGTCGCTGGCGGTGGACCTGATCGCCGAGCGCATCCGCGCCCTGGGCTTTCCGGCGCCGGGCAGCTATCGCCAGTTCGCCGCCCTGACCTCGCTGAAGGAAGAAGACGGGGTTCCCGCCGCCGAGGACATGATCCGCATTCTGGTCAAGGACCAGGAAGCGGTGGTGCGGACGGCGCGTTCGATCTTTCCGGTGATCGACGAGGCCCATGACGAGCCGTCGGCCGACCTGCTGACCCAGCGCATGCAGGTCCATGAAAAGACCGCCTGGATGCTGCGCAGCCTGCTGGGCTGATCAGCCCTTGCGGCCATAGCCGGGCGAAAACGGCAGGATCAGGCCCCACAGGCGGGCCAGATCTTCGGGCGAGCGGAGGACATGCTCGCCCTCGCCCGGGGTATCCTCGATCACGATGGCGCCGTCCTCGATGGCCCCGAATCCCACATGGCGGCCGACCATGTCGTCGCCGAAGCGGACGAGCTTGGCTCCGGCCCGATCCTCCAGCCGGAACGGCGCCAGCAGGCGGGCGGGCTCCCCGCTGCCCCGCCTCGGCGCGAAATGGGCCATGACCGACCGGTAGCAGTCGCGTTCGGCAAGGTCGGCGGTATAGACGAAGCTGCCGGGATCGCGGGTCCAGGCCACGCCGTCGATCTCGATCTCGACCGCCAACTGGTCATTATGGGCATGGCCGCCCTGGCCGTTCTGGCCGATGGGGCCGCAGCGCAGGGCGATGAAGGCCCTGGGGCCACGCCACAGGAACAGCCCGAAATCCGGATAGGCGACGGCCTCCAACCCGGTCAGCGCCGCCGGGGCGGGCGGCATGATGCGCAGCCGCAGGCAGGGACTGTTTTCCACCGGACCGGTCGGCAGGGGTCGGCGGACCGGC
>VFBG01000210.1 GCA_006515835.1 bacterium
CCCACATCGTCTTCGGCGTGGCGACCGTCGGCTGGGCTCATGATGCCTTCAAGCTGGAGGCTTCGTCGTTCCGCGGCCGGGAGCCGGATGAGGATCGGTATGACATCGAGACGCCCGAGCTGGACAGCTGGGCGGTGCGGGCGTCGTGGAATCCCTCGCCCGAGTGGTCACTGCAGGCATCATACGCCGATGTCACCGGCCCGGAGCAGCTGGAGCCGGATGCGGACGAGACCAAGCTCTCAGCGAGCGCGATCCACACCCGGCGTGTCGGCGCGGAAGGCTGGTGGAGCTCGACCTTCGCCTGGGGCCGCAAGACCAACGACCACGACGAGTCGAAGGACGCCTGGCTGGCCGAAACGGCCTTCACGCCGGACGGCGCCTGGACGGTGTTTGCAAGGGCAGAGCGGATCGAGACGGATGAGCTGGTGGGCGGCCCGGGCGGCGGGCATGGCCCACTCTACGTCGTCTCAAAGGCGTCAGTCGGCGCGGTGCGGGACTGGCGTGTGAGCGACAATGTCCGCTTCGGCCTGGGGGCGCTCTACAGCGTCAACCGGGTGCCGGGCGGGCTGGAGCCGCAGTACGGCGGCGATCCGGACGGGGGCATGATCTTCGCCCGGCTCAAGATCGACTGACTGACGGTCGCGCCGCGCGAGACATCCGGTTCAGCGCGGCGCGATCCCGTTCGGTGCGGTGGCCAGCCAGGGCGCCGGGCTGAAACGGCGCGGCGTCTCCCCAGACGCGCCATTCCGGATGAACTGACGGGCGAAGTCGACGACGCCGCGGATCGTGGCCTCGTCGAACGGCTTGGACACTGCGCCCAACGCGCCTGCAAAGCCGTCAGGGATCTGTTCCGGGTTGGCGGTCAGGAAGACGACGGCCGTGCCGTACTCCCTGATCAGGTGCCGGGCGATGTCGGGGCCGGTCATGCCGTCGAGCAGGTTGATGTCAACCAGCGCGAGGTCAGGCCGACGTAGTTCCGCGAGGCCAAGCGCGCCGGCCGTGTCCATGGCGCAACCGACGACCTCGCAGCCGGACTCGGAGAGGACCAGCTCCAGCTCCATGGCCAGCAGGGCCTGGTCTTCGACAATCAGGACCCGAAGGTCGGGTACTTCAGACACGGCATTCCCCCGGGCGCTAGCCGCACGCATTAACACCCTTGTGTCGGTTAGCGGACACCCAACGCGCGGCTTCTCATTCGGTTCACTGCCGTCAGCGCATTTCCCGAATTGCCACGCGGAAAAGCGCCCCGGGGGCGGGCGATTGCGAATTGGAGGTCTGTCGGAAGGGCTGTCGCCGTCAGCGGGGACGGATGGCTGGGGAACTAGGACTCGAACCTAGAATGACGGTACCAAAAACCGGAGTGTTACCATTACACCATTCCCCAGCAGGTCCGGCGCATCCGGGGCCGAAGCGCCGGAAGGCGGTCGAGATACGCGAAGGCCGCGGGCGATGCAAGAACCGCTTGCGAGACTATTTCACCGCACCGCAAAACGACGCTTGCGGGCGTGAAAGCCCGTGGCTATAAGCCCCCTCCTCAAGTCGGAGTGTGGCTCAGCCTGGTAGAGCACTGCGTTCGGGACGCAGGGGTCGGAGGTTCGACAGCCTTCAGATGCGCGCCCACGGCCTCGATCGTGCGGCCGGCCAGCGCCTTGCGCCGGGCCAGCAGGTCGGGCGAGCCCGCGTCATAGTCGGCCATCAGGCGGCGCACGAAGTCGCCGGACTGAACTTCCTCAAGCACCGTGTCCATCGCCGCGCGCGACGGTTCGCCGATGATGCGTGGTCCGGTCAGATAGGCGCCGTACTCGGCCGTGTTGGAGATGCGGGTGAAGGCTCCTGCGACGCCACGCTCATACATCAGGTCGGTGACCAGCTTGACCTCATAAAAGCATTCGAACCACGCCACTTCGGGCGGATAGCCTGCCTTGACCAGTTTCATGAAGGCGGCGTCGACCAGTTCGGCCACCCCGCCGCACAGCACCACCTGTTCGCCGAACAGGTCACTTTCGCATTCGGCGGCGAAGGTGGTCTCGAGGATGCCCTTGCGCCCGCAGCCAAGGGCCGCGGCATAGGACAGGCCCAGGGCATGGGCGCCGCCCGAGGCGTCCTGGTGTACCCCGAACAGGCAGAAGACCCCCTGCCCTTCCTCATAGAGGTCACGGATACGCGGCCCAATGCCCTTGGGCGAGGCGAGGATGACGTCGATATCGGGTCGCGGCTCGACGAGGCCGAAGCGGACCGACAGGCCGTGAGCGAAGATCAGCGCGGCGCCGGGCTGCATCGCCGGGGCCAGTTCCTCACGCCAGAGGTCGCGATGGGCCTCGTCCGAGACCATGACGGCGACGACGTCGGCCGAGGCGGCGGCCTCGCCCGCTGTCAGGACCGGGAAGCCGTCGGCTTCGGCTTTCGCGCGGGTGGCGGAACCGGCCTTCAGGCCTACAACGATCCCGCCGACGTCAGAGTCGCGCAGGTTCAGGGCGTGGGTGCGGCCCTGGCTGCCATAACCGATCACCGCGACACGTTTGCCGCGGATGATGGAGAGATCGCAGTCGCGGTCATGGAAGACGGAAAGCGGCGTGCCTAGGTATTCGGTCATGAGCACAGACATAACGCCTTCCGCCGTCGTCGCCTTCTGGAAAGAGGCCGGTCCCGGCAAATGGTTCGCCAAGGATGACGCCTTTGACGCCTGTTTCCGGCGCAGTTTCGGGGACGCGCATTTCGCCGCCGCGCGGCGCGACCTCGATCACTGGGCGGAAACAGCCGAGGGCTCGCTCGCCCTGCTGGTGCTGCTGGACCAGTATCCGCGCAACGTGTTCCGGGGCACGGGCCATGCCTTCGCGACGGATCCGCTGGCGCGGCTGTTCGCCGGACGCGCCCTGGAGGCCGGGCACGACCTGCGGACCGATGGAGATATCCGCCGGTTCTTCTACCTGCCGTTCCAGCATTCGGAGGATCGCGCCGATCAGGACCGGCAGCTCGAACTGTTCCAGACCCGGATGGACCGCTAGCCGGACGACCGCTGGGCCGAGCATCATCATGCGGTCGTCGTCCGGTTTGGCCGCTTCCCGCATCGCAACCGTGCGCTGGGGCGCGAGACGACGCCGGAGGAGCAGGCGTTTCTGGATGAGGACGGTTTCAGGGGATAGCCGGCCCCGCCTGTGGACTGAGCCTCCGCTGACCAGTGATTCGGCATCCGAATCGGGGCCAACTCCCCCCATGAACGCCGTCGCCACACTCGCTGATCTCCAAGCCCGCACCGGCGCCGTCGCGGCGGATCATCCGGAGTGGCAGTACCTTAATCTGCTGCGCGACATCCTCGACAACGGCAGTCGGCGTGACGACCGGACCGGGACAGGGACCCTGGGCGTATTCGGGCGGCAGATCCGTTTCGATCTGGCCAGGGGCTTTCCGGTCCTGACCACCAAGAAGCTGCACCTGCGGTCGATCATCGTCGAACTGCTGTGGTTCCTGCGCGGCGAGACCAATATCGGCTGGCTGAAGGACAACGGCGTCAGCATCTGGAACGAATGGGCCGACGCCGAGGGCGAGCTGGGGCCGGTCTACGGCAAGCAGTGGCGGTCGTGGGCCGCGCCGGACGGCCGGGTGATCGACCAGATCACCAAACTGGTCGAGGGGC
>VFBG01000323.1 GCA_006515835.1 bacterium
GCCGACGTAGACGGTGCCCATATCGCGGCCCTGCTGATCACCTTCTTCTACCGCTCGATGCCCGAGGCGATCCGTCAGGGGCGGCTCTTCATGGCCCTGCCGCCACTCTACCGGATTCAGGCCGGCGCTCTGTCGGAATACGCCCGCGACGACTCCCACCGCGACGAACTGCTGGCCACGGTGTTCAAGGGCAAGATGACCGAGATCGGCCGCTTCAAGGGCCTGGGCGAGATGATGGCCTCCCAGCTCAAGGAGACCACCATGGACCCCAGGAAGCGCACCCTCGCCCGCGTCACCTTGCCCGCGTCCGAGGAGGAGATCGAGGATCTGGTCGAACGCCTGATGGGCCGCAAGCCCGAGGCCCGCTTCCAGTTCATCCAGGACAACGCCCGCTTCGCAGTGGCCGACCTGGACGTGTGAGGCTAGGCTCCCCTGACATTCGGGGAGTTATGTTCATGCGTATCGCCGCCGCCTTCGCCGCCCTGGCCCTGTTCGTTGCCGCACCCGCGGCGGCGCAGACCACCGTGCCCCAGATCGAGACCTGGTCGATCGGGACGTCGCCGCCTGGGTCGCGACCGACGCCTTGATTGCCTTCCTTGGTGACGGCGGGCCGCAAGGACTGGCGGGCTGGATCGTCGTCCCGAACGGCACCGACCAACTCGTGCGCTTCGTCCGCAAGGTCGATGGCCAGTTTGTCCCCGGCTGGGACGTGCCGGTGCAGGACGGCCGGGCGGGAGAGGTAAAGGTAGCCGCCGGCGTTCTGACGCCGGTTGAAACGGGTATGTTTGATGCGCGCCAGACAGCCATCGACAATCTCGGAACCCTGCGCTGCTCACGCAGCATGAACTCGGTCGTGCTGAAGGATCCGGACGGCGACGGCTGGCTGGTCTGGCTGCTGACATCGACGACCCAGGACGGGATCGTCCCGGTCGGCGGTCACTATCGTTTCCGCATCAGTGCGGACGGCCAGACGGTGACCCGCCGCGACCAGCTGTCGACCGGCTGCATGAACCTGAACCGCACCCAGACAGGACCACAGGGCCAGACCGCTGCCC
>VFBG01000032.1 GCA_006515835.1 bacterium
CGTGTCACGGCGGGCAGCGGAGTCGCTGATGGCAGAAGCCTGTTCGGGCGTCGCCTCTGACAGGGTGCCGAGGGCGGCCAGGGGCGGCGCGTTGAGGTCCTCGGCACCGATCAGCTGGCCGAAATCCTCGAACAGCATGACGCGGACAAAGTCGATGGCACCGCGGTCGCTGAACAGTTTGACGCGCCAGCTGCCGTCGATGCCCCGGGCGACGACGCCGATGGGAACACCGCGCGGCAAGCCGCCGCCGTCGCCGGAAGAGAGGATCCGGTCGCCGACCTGTGCCGAACCCACGCCGCGCATGAATTCCAGCCGCGGGTTCGGCGAGCCGTCCCCCTTGAGGATTGCGCGCGCGTCGGTGCGATCGACAAGCACCGGAATCTGGCTGGCCACGTCGGTGACCAGCAGCATCCGACTGATGCCGGGCGAGACGCCGACTACGCGGCCTACGAGGCCATGCTCATTGATGACGGGATTGCCGACCTTGACGCCTTTTGCCGAGCCGGCGTCGAGCAGGCGCGCCTTGGAAAAGGGGCCGCGCGTGTCGAGGATGGACCGCGCTGTCTGCATGGCGACGGGCGGCTCGGGGCGGATGCCCAGCATGGTCTCATAGCGGCCGTTGACGTTCTTCAGCGCGATGGCCTGGTCGCGCCAGGGCTGCAGCTCGGCCAGTTCGCGCTTGAGCCGACGGTTCTCGGAGACGGCGAAGAAATAGCCGCCGATGTAATCGCTGGCATGGCCGAACCAGCGCACGGGCGCGGCGAAGACGCCGCCGACCGGGCCAGCGACCGCTTCCACCCCGGAACGCACGGGCTGGTAGGGCGAGGTCTGGGCGCGGGCGTCGCTGATCAGCAGCAGGATGCAGCCGATCGCGGCGAGCACGACGGCGAGGGCCGCGGTCCAGACCAGCGGCACCTTGATGTTCTCGAACGGTCCGTCGCGAAACGCCACGGCGCGCCTTCCTCAGAAAAGGGAATCAGCGGGACGCCCCCGGCCGATTTGTCGAGCCTATCGCAAAATCCGTGCCGCTTGGGAACCGGCGACGGACCTACGATGACGGGGATTTGCGGCGGTGTTTCGACGGCAGCCCTAAAGGGCCGAGTCGAGGACGCCCTTCATCCAGCGCGGATGCTCGAGCACCCGGCCGCAGCCGATGGCCACGCACGACAGGGGATCGTCGGCGACCGAGACCGGCAGGCCCGTGTGATCGCGGATTTCGGCGTCCAGACCGCGCAGCAGGGCCCCGCCGCCGGTGAGCATGATGCCCTTGTCGGCGATGTCGGCGGCCAGCTCAGGCGGGGTGGCCTCGAGGGCGACCTTCACGGCCTCCACGATCTGCGAGACGGGCTCGGCCAGGGCTTCGGCGGCCTGGCGTTCCGAAATGCGAACCTCGCGGGGCACGCCCTGCATCAGGTCGCGGCCCTTGACGTCGATCGACAGGCCTTCGCCGTCGGCCGGGATGCGGGCGGTGCCGATGTCCTTCTTGATGCGCTCGGCGGTGGTCTCGCCGATCAGAAGGTTATGGTTGCGGCGCATGTAGGAGATGATCGCCTCGTCCATCTTGTCGCCGCCGACGCGGACCGAGCGCGAATAGACGATGCCCGACAGGGACAGGACGGCCACCTCGGTGGTGCCGCCGCCGATGTCGACGACCATGGAGCCGGTCGGCTCGTGGATCGGCAGGCCGGCGCCGATGGCGGCGGCCATGGGCTCATCGATCAGGCCGACGCGGCGGGCCGAGGCGTTGAGGCAGGAATCATTGATGGCGCGGCGTTCGACGGCGGTGGCGCCCGACGGCACGCAGACGATGACCTTGGGGTTCACGAAGCCCTTGCGGTTATGAACCTTGCGGATGAAGTGCTTGATCATCTCCTCGGCGACTTCGAAGTCGGCGATGACCCCGTCGCGCATCGGGCGGATGGCTTCCATGTGACCGGGCGTGCGACCCAGCATCTGCTTGGCCTCGATGCCCACCGCGTGAACGATCTTCCGTCCACCGACGTTGCGCAGGGCGACCACGGACGGTTCGTTCAGCACGATGCCCTTGCCCTTCATGTAGATGAGGGTGTTGGCAGTGCCGAGGTCGATGGCGATGTCGTTGGAAATCGCGCCGAAAATGCTGGAGAACATGGGTCCGGGATACCGTTCGTTCGGGCCTTGAGGGGGCGTGCGTCAGTCTCGATCCGCTTCGGCGACGCCCCGGCGCCACGCATCCCCACGCGCCGCCTCCTGATCGTTATCGCCTGACCGACCTTACGGCTCGTTTGCCCTTGTGCGACGGCGAATACAAGCCCTGTCGCCCCGGGAGCGATGTCGAATAGTCCGTCAGCCCGCGGCCTCACCGGAACGTGACATCGTCGGGCGTCGGGTCAGGCTGCTGAACGCGGCTTCGCGCCCGCCAGCCGGTCCAGAGCGGGATACAGGATGTCGTTCTCCATCTCGATTCGCAGCGACAGGGCCCCAATGATGTCGGCAGTGACCGAAGCGAACGGGCTGGGTGTCGCTGAGGATGGCGGCGACCGTCCAGCGGCTGCGATAGCTGGCCCAGGCACCGATGAGGCCGCCCATCTCCGTGCTGCAGGCCGCACCCAGCGTACGGGTCGCATCATCCGGTGCCGCCCTAAGGGCCGGATAGAGAAGGGCGTCTTCCCTGGCGAGATGGTTGTGCAGCAAGGCGTCTATGTCGAGGATCACCGCACGAGCGCCTTCGGCGTCGTCCTTCACCCTCACGCGGTGAGACAGGCCGCCGAGCCGGCTGACAAGGATCAGCACCACACTGTGCTCGTTTCGCAGCGCCTGGGTGTCCATGGGCGAAGTTTCCCGTTCCGCCATCGACGTTGGACCCCGCAACTTAAGGCGGCCTGAATATTCGCTTCGTAATGAAATGGCATCGGTTGGAAAGCGCGGCCGCCGACGTCGTACCTAGTCGTCGCCCCCTGCCCGCTCGCGCCGTTTGACCAGTTCGCGAACGCCCAGCATCAGGCCGAGCCAGATCACGGCCACTCCGGCGAGGATCAGCGAGGTCCAGACGCCGTCCCCGCTGGCCGCCGCCACCACTGCCCCGCCGAAGAAGGCGACCAGGGCGGTCTTGGGCAGGACGCCGAGGGCGCAGCCGGCGAGCCCTTGAGCCGGCCCATGGTGCGGCCGCCGAACCGGTCGACCAGCCGCGCCGTCGGCCCGCGCCCCAGCCAGTAGGTCACGCCTGCCGAGATCACGGTCGCGGTCCAGCTGTAGGCGAAGCCCAGCGAGGGCCCGAAGGCGACGACGCAGGCCGCGATCAGGATGAACTGCGGCGCCCCGATGAAGGCGGCGGCAATGAACAGCACCACGGTGGCGAGGAAGGCCCAGGGGCTGCCGCGATAGCCCTGCAGCCAGGCCTCAAGGTTCTCCTCGGCCGCCAGGCCGAACTGGCTCTTGCCGATCGCCAGCAGGCCCAGCGTCGCCCCAAGCAAGAGCGCCGTCGCCAGCGCCGCCCGCCAGCGGCGGGCTTCCATGTTCAGGATGAAGTCGAGGAGGCGGCGCATCAATTGTCTTCGCGCCTGAGTTCCTGGAACGGCCCGATCGTGATCTGTTCCATATGCCACCGGTACTCTGTCCGCACCCAAACCATTTCATAACCGGCGAATTCGTCGGTTTCGCCATAACGTCCGACATCTCCGGTCACCACGACACGGTTGGAGGCCCCGGTCGCCGACCCGAAATACAGGCGCGTCCGGTGCGGCGACGTGGTCGTCAGCATGGCCGCCACGGCGTCAGGCCCCTCCAAGGACGGTCCGTTTGCCTGTTGGAGCCGGATGGTCCCCGACATGTGGGTGGCTGCCCCCTCCCAATCCGCCTGCCAGAGGCCCTGGAGAATGGTGAGCACTTCGGCGGCAGCAATCCGATCCTCGCCTTCGAGGATCAGACAGGCCTGCAACTGGGTGGACTCGTTCCGGTAGTTTCCGGGGTCGAGATGATTGCAGTGTGGAAATCCGCGCAGCGCGAGAACCGAGAGATTGTAACTCGCCTCGAACAGGGGGTCATCGCCACAGGCGTTCCTGATACGCCGTTCAACGCCCCGGTCCGTCAAACTCTCGGTCACCGTCACCCATGCGTGAAGGCAGATGATCACCTCTTCGTCTTCACCGGCGAGGATCGAACCCGCCGTCTCTTTTGATTGACCGACTGCCGCCTTCGACACCAGGTCCTGGAGATCCCCGGCCTGGTCAACGAGGTCGAACCAGGCTTCCCGTCGAAGAACCACGGCATCACTGCCACGCTCCGGATCTCGAGGTCCTCTGACCTCCAGCACCGGATCGATCGGCCGGTACTCATGCACGCCCCTGTGCAGGACGGCGATCATTGGCATGTCCCGCGAGTATCCGTTCACGGTGAAGACCCTGACGCCGCGCAAGCCCCGTTCCTGGACCCGTTCCGCGGATTCAACATCGAAGGACGAGACGATCGCAGACCAGCGCTCGCGGTCGCACAGGTCTCGACCGTAGTCGTCCATACAGTCGCGATCAAAAGCCCTGTGCTCGTCCTCAGTGGACTCCTGAGCGAATACCGGACCAGCGGCCAACACCAGAGCGAGCATGAATCCTGCCGTTGCCAAAATCCGCCGCTTCATTCTCGTTGCCTCCGGTCGAGACCTATTTGCACACCCCCGCTCGCGCCCGTAAACAACCCTCGCCTCCCCGCACACGAGAAACCCCATGTCCAGCCTGCAGTCCTCCGCCCTTGCCCGTGTCAAACCCTCCGCCACCCTGGCGGTGACCGCCCGGGCGCGCGAACTGAAGCGCGAGGGGCGCGATGTGATCGGCCTGGGCGCGGGAGAGCCGGACTTCGATACGCCCGAGAACATCAAGGAAGCTGCCATCGCGGCCATCCGGCGCGGCGAGACCAAATACACCGACGTCGATGGCCTGCCCGAGCTGAAGGCGGCCGTGGCGGCCAAGTTCGCCCGCGAGAACGGCCTGACCTATGCGGTGAACCAGATCCATGTCGCCCCGGGCGGCAAGACGGTGATCTACAACGCCCTGCTGGCCACCCTGTCGCCGGGCGACGAGGTGATCGTGCCGGCACCCTACTGGGTGTCCTATCCCGACATGGTCCTGCTGGCCGGCGGCGAGCCGGTGCGGGTGGTCGGGCATGAGGCCGACGGCTTCAAGCTGAAGCCCGCAGCGCTGGAGGCGGCGATCACGCCGCGGACCAAATGGCTGATCCTGAACTCGCCGTCGAACCCGACCGGCGCGGCCTACACAGGCGCCGAGCTGGAGGCGCTGGCGGCCGTGCTGCGACGCCATCCGCAGGTCTGGATCATGACCGACGACATGTATGAGCACCTGATCTACGGCGACTTCGACTACAAGACGATCGCCGAGGTGGCGCCTGACCTCTACGACCGGACCCTGACGGTGAACGGCGTGTCCAAGGCCTATGCCATGACCGGCTGGCGCATCGGCTACGGCGGCGGGCCCAAGCCGCTGATCGACCTGATGCGCAAGGTGGCGGGGCAGACGACGTCGAACCCGTCATCGATCAGCCAGTGGGCCGCGGTCGAGGCGCTGAACGGACCGCAGGACTTCATCGGCGAGCGGGCGACGCATTTCGAGGCGCGGCGCGATCTGGTGGTGTCGATGCTGAACCAGGCGACGGGCATCCGATGTGCGACGCCGGAAGGTGCCTTCTACGTCTATCCTTCGATCGAAGGACTGATCGGCAAGATCACTGAGGGCGGGACGGTGATCGACAGCGACGACACCTTCGCGACCGAACTGCTGGACGCCGAGGGCGTGGCGGTGGTGCAGGGATCGGCCTTTGGCCTGAGCCCCTATTTCCGCATCAGCTATGCGACGTCGGAGACGGTGCTGGAGGAGGCCTGCGGGCGGATCCAGCGGTTCTGCGCGGGGCTGCGCTGATCAGGCCGCCCGGCTGACGGCGAAATCGGCCAGCTGTTCCAGCGCTTCACGCCAGTCGCTCTGCGGAAGGACCTGCAGCGCCGCCTTGGCGAGGTCGGCGTATTCACCGGCCGTGTCGAGCGTGGCGTTGACGGCGCCCGTGCCGAAGATCAGTTCTCGGGCGCGGCGGAAATCGTCCTCGGTGCGCTCGCCCTTGTTGATCGTGCGATCCCAGAAGGCGTCCTCGCGGCCGCGGGTGCGGGCGGCGGCGAGCAGCAGGGGCATGGTCACCTTGCCTTCGCGGAAGTCGTCGCCGGCGTTCTTTCCCAGCACCTCGGACGTGCCGCCGTAGTCGAGCGCATCGTCGGCCAGCTGGAAGGCGAGGCCGAGGTTCAGGCCGTAGGCGCGGAGCGCCTCGACCGCGGGTTCATCGGCCCCCGCCCCGACCGCGCCGGCCTCGGCGGCGGCGGCGAAGAGTTCGGCGGTCTTGGCCGAGATGATGCGCAGATAGGTTTCCTGATCCAGGTTCAGGTCGTGGGCGCGCGTCAGCTGCAGCACCTCGCCCTCGGAGATCACGCTGGACGCCTTGGCGAGGATGCCAAGGGCCCGCATCTGGCCGGTCTCGACCATCAGTTCGAAGGCGCGGGCGAACAGGAAGTCGCCGACCAGCACGCTGGACGGCGCGCCCCAGATCAGATGGGCTGCGACCTTGCCCCGGCGCAGGTCCGAGGCGTCGACGACGTCGTCGTGCAGCAGGGTGGCGGTGTGGATGAACTCAACCGCGGCGGCCAGTTTTACCGGGGCGGTGATGTCGCCGGTCACACCCGTAGCGCGGGCGGCGGCCAGGGTCAGCAGGGGCCGCAGCCGCTTGCCGCCGGCGGAGATCAGATGCTCGGCCAGCAGGGGAATGACCGGCACCTGGGACTGCATGCGGTCGAGGATCAGGGCGTCGACGGTGGCCATGTCGGGAGCCGCCAGCCGCACAAGCGGCTCGACATTCCCCTTCGAGCGGGGCTCGGCGACGGTGACAGCGTCCAACGGGAGACTCATCGAAACGGCGGCGCGGGGGAGAATCACGCCCGAAAATACAGCCGCCGCCTTGCCCGGCGGCGATGCGGCGCACAATGGTGATCGCTCCATGAAGGGTCAAGCCGCGTGACCGTCGCACCATACCCGCAATCCGAAGGCGAGGTCGCCGAGAGCGCCCTGCTGGGCGGTCGCGTCCGGCTGCGTCAACCGGTCAAGGGCTATCGCGCCGGCATGGACGCGGCCCTGCTGGCGGCCACAGTGGCGGCGGAGCCCGGTCAGCGGGTAATCGAGGCCGGCTGCGGCGCGGGCGCCGTGCTGATGCAGATCGCGGCGCGGCGGCCGGGAACGACCCTGACCGGACTGGAACGCGACCCGGCCATGGCGGCGCTGGCGCGGGAGAATGCGGCCCTGAACGGGGCGGACGCGTCGATCATTGAAGGCGATGTTGCGGCCGGGTTCCGGGCGCTGGATTTACCGCCCTTCGACTGGGCCGTCAGCAATCCGCCCTTCTTCGACGACCCCGGTGCCTTGCGGGCACCCGCGGAGGGCAAGCGCGGGGCCTGGATGGCGGACGACGGGCTGAAGGCGTGGACGACGTTCCTCCTGAAGTCGGTGCGCGAGGGCGGGCGGATCGTGGTCATCCACCGCGCCGACCGGTTGGCCGACCTGCTGGCCCTGCTGGGCGAGACGGCGGGATCGTTCGCGGTTCGCGGCATTCACCCCCATGCAGACGAGCCGGCGAAGCGGGTGCTGGTGCAGGCGATCAAGACCGGAAAGGCGCCGTTGAGGCTGTTGCCGCCGCTGGTGCTGCATGACCGGTCGGGCGCGAAACATACGCCGGAGGCCGAGGCGATCCTGAGGGGCGAGGCGGGGCTGGGATGGTGAGGAGTGGCTGGTGGCTAGTGGTTGCGGTGGTGATTAGTGGCTAGTGGTTAGTGGATGCTGCTTCACTGTCGGCGGAAGGGCGGCACGAACCGCGCTTTCGCACCGGCGGTGACCAGCCACCAATCACTAGCCACTAACCACTCCTCCACACCCCCGGCCTGCCTCATGTCCCTGCGCCCACTGTTCGTCACCCCCGGCTCGCCCGGCTTCGACGCCTTCAACGCCGGCCTGGCCGAGGCCTGCCGCATGCTGGCCGTCGAGGATCACGCCGGGCGGGCATGGTGCCGCGAAAATGCCTATCGCGGCTACACCTCCTACGGCTCCCTCAGCGACCTGCCCCACCGCCTGCCGGAGTTCGCCGAGCTGAAGCGGCATCTGGACCGGCACGCCGTCGCCTACGCAAAGGCGCTGAATTTCGATCTGGCGCGCAAGCCGCGGCTGGACAGCCTGTGGGTCAACATCCTCAAGCCCGGTGGCGGCCATACCGGCCACATCCACCCGCACGCCTTCCTCAGCGGCACCGTCTATGTCGAGGTCCCCGACGGTGCCTCGGCCCTGAAGCTGGAAGACCCGCGCCTGCCGATGATGATGGCCCGTCCGGGCGTCCACGCCGATGCGCCCGAGGCGGAAAAGCCCTTCGTCTACCTCGCCCCGGCAGCGGGCACGGTGCTGATGTGGGAAAGCTGGCTGCGCCACGAGGTGCCGTCCAATGCGGCAAAGAGCGAGCGAATTTCGGTGAGCTTCAACTACGCGTGAACAGATTCCGGGAGCCGACCTGTAACCCTCGGAGGTTCCGCGTCGAAGTCCAGATGCCGACAACGGCCAAGGTCTTCATCCCAAGGAACCCGTCATGATCACCACCAGAAAGGGCGCTGCCCTCGCCGCCTCCGCCGCCATGCTGGCCGTCTCGTCCCTCGCCGGTTCGGCCTTCGCGGGCGAGCCGCCTGCAGGCAGCCGCGGCCTGGCCGTCGCCGCGACCGACCGCGTCCACTGTTACGGCGTCAACACCTGCAACGGCACCGCCGACTGCGCCACCACCGCGCATGAGTGCAAGGGCCAGAACAGCTGCCGCGGCCAGGGCTTCAAGGCCATGACCGCCCAGGCCTGCCTGACAGCCGGCGGCGTCATCGGCGACCTCGTTCCCGCGCAGTAAGGTCGCCATCGGAAGGCCGGCGCGTCCTCTCTCCAAGCCCCCCTTGCGCGGGGCGCGCCGGCCGACTGACGGCCTCGCCATGACCCAGCCCGACACCGTGATCCGCGACCGGCCCGGCCTGACCGGCTTTGGCCTGGGCCTTCGCCCCCAGCACTATCCGGCCTTTCTGGCCGAGCCGCCCGAACTGGACTTTCTCGAGATCATCTCGGAGAATTTCATGGTCGCCGGCGGGCGTCCCCTGACGACGCTGGACGCCCTGCGCGAGCGCTATCCGATGGTCATGCACGGCGTGTCGATGTCGATCGGCTCCGCCGACGGTGTGGACCTGGCCTATCTGCGCCGGCTGAAGACGCTCGCCGATCGGGTGCAGCCGGCCTGGGTGTCGGACCACCTGTGCTGGACCGGGGTGAATGGCCACAACACTCACGATCTGCTGCCCCTGCCCTATACCGAAGAGGCGCTGGCGGTGGTTTGCGAGAATATCCGCCTCGCCCAGGACGTGCTGGACCGGGCGCTGGTGATCGAGAATCCGTCCAGCTACCTGACCTTCGCCGCCTCGGGGATGTCCGAATGGGCCTTCCTCAGCGAGATGTGCGCGCGCACCGGCTGCGCCCTTCTGCTGGACGTCAACAATATCCACGTCAGCGCCGTGAACCACGGTTTCGACGCCCTCGAATTCCTGAACGGGGTCCCCGCCGACCGGGTCTGGCAAATTCATCTGGCAGGGCACACGTCGAACGGCGACCTGCTGATCGACACCCATGACCAGCCCGTGCCGGATCCGGTCTGGCGGCTCTATGACGCGGCCTGTCGGCGGTTCGGCCCGGTGGCGACGATGATCGAACGCGACGACAATATTCCTCCACTGGAAGACCTGCTGGCCGAGCTCGAGATCGCGCGCATCGTCGCGGCAGAGGCCCGACGGGACGCGGCGGCATGAGCCTGCTGGCACTGCAGGACGCGCTTCAGGATCATATCCTCGGGCGCGGAGGCGATATCGCCGATCATCTTGAGGCGCCGCGGGGCGTGAACGCCAACGCGCGTCTGAACGTCTACCATTACGCCTATCGCGCCCGGCTGCGTGACCTGCTGCGCGAGGCCTTCGACAAGACCTGGTCCTGGCTGGGCGACGAGGCCTTCGACGGCGCGGTCACGGCCTATGTCGAGACCCGACACTCGGCCAGTTTCAGCCTGGACGACTATAGTGCCGGCTTTCCGGCCTTCCTCGCACAGCAGTTACCCCAGGAGATCGAGGCCAATGAACTGGCCTGGCTGGAGCGGGCCATGCGCAAGGCCTTCGACGGGCCCGACGCCGCGCCGCTGGACCCGTCCCGGCTGGCCATGCTGGACGACGCGGCGTGGGATCGGGCGCGGTTCGCCTTCCATCCCACGCTGGTGGTCCGCCCGGTCCGGGCCCACCTCGGCTCGCTGTGGGCAGGGATCGAAAGTGGTGACACCTTCATCCCGCTCGCGGTCGAGGCCGGACTGTCCGTGCGGGTCTGGCGCAAGGGGTTGCAACCGCATTTCCGCATGATCGCGGTGGAAGAAGACCGGGCCCTGGAGCAGCTGATGCAGGGCCTGACCTTCGCCGAACTGTGCGCCCGGCTGCCTGCGGCCGACGGCGTCGAACCCGTAGAGCGCGCCGGCGCCATGCTGGCCGTCTGGCTGCAGGATGAGCTGATCGTCAGCCTGGAGGACTGAGGGCCCGCCATCAATCCGCCCTCCGCCGCGTCTAGACATTTGCCGAACGGCGGCGTGGCGGCTACATCCCGCGCCAACCTCCCGACACCTCCAGACGACAGGGCGCACCGCACCTCATGGCGCAGCAATATATTTTCCAGATGCAGGGTCTGACCAAGACCTTTCCCGGCGGCAAGAAGATCTTCGAAAACATCTGGTTGAGCTTCTACAACGACGCCAAGATCGGCGTGGTCGGGGTCAACGGGTCGGGCAAATCCACCCTGCTGAAGATCATGGCCGGGCTCGACAGCGAGTTCAACGGCGAGGCGCGCGCCGCCGAAGGCATCAAGCGCGGTTATCTGGAGCAGGAGCCGCAGCTCGACGACAGCCTGAACGTTCGCGAGAACGTCGAGGCCTGGTGCGAGGAAAAGCAGTGGGTCAACCGCTTCAACGCCATCGCCATGGAAATGGCCGAGGAATATACCGATGAGCTGATGGCCGAGATGACGGCCCTGCAGGAAAAGATCGACGCCGGCGACGTCTGGGACATCGACGCGCGCATCGAAATGGCCATGGACGCCCTGCGCTGCCCGCCGGACGACTGGGAAACCACCAACCTGTCCGGCGGTGAAAAGCGCCGCGTGGCGCTGGCCCGTCTGCTGCTGTCGAAGCCCGACATGCTGCTGCTCGACGAGCCCACCAACCACCTGGACGCCGAGTCGGTGGCCTGGCTGCAGCACCACCTGGAAGCCTTCCCGGGCTGCGTCATCCTGGTGACCCACGACCGTTACTTCCTGGATCTGGTGACCAAGTGGACGCTGGAGCTGGACCGCGGCAAGGGCCACCCGCACGAGGGCAACTACTCCAGCTGGCTGGAAGCCAAGACCAAGCGCGTCGTGCAGGAGCAGTCGGAATCCGAAGCCCGCCAGCGCGCCCTCACTCGCGAACTGGAATGGGTCCGCTCGGGCGCCAAGGCCCGTCAGGCCAAGTCCAAGGCCCGTCTGGCCGCCTATGAGCGGATGGTCGACGAGCAGGAAAGCATGCGCGGCGCCCAGACCCACGCCGTCATCCAGATCCCGCCCGGCCCGCGCCTCGGCAACGTCGTGCTGGAGGCCGAGGGGCTGGAGAAGTCCTATGGCGACAAGCTGCTGTTCAAGGACCTGTCGTTCAAACTGCCGCCCAACGGCATCGTCGGCGTCATCGGCCCGAACGGCGCCGGCAAGTCGACCCTGTTCCGCCTGATCACGGGCCAGGAACAGCCCGACGGCGGCACAATCAAGGTCGGGGAGACCGTCAAACTGGCCTATGTCGACCAGAGCCGCGACGACCTCGAGCCCAACAAGACCATCTGGGAAGTCATCTCGGGCGGCACCGATGTGATGATGGTCGGCAAGCGCGAGATCAACACCCGCGCCTATGTCGGCAGCTTCAACTTCAAGGGCGGCGACCAGCAGAAGAAGGTCGGCCAGTTGTCGGGCGGTGAGCGCAACCGCGTCCACCTGGCCAAGACCCTGGCCACCGGCGGCAACCTGCTGCTGCTCGACGAACCAACCAACGATCTGGACATCGAGACGCTGCAGAACCTCGAGGAGGCGCTGGAAGGCTTCGCCGGCTGCGCCGTGGTCATCTCCCACGACCGCTGGTTCCTCGACCGTCTGGCGACCCACATCCTCGCCTTCGAGGGCGACAGCCATGTGGAATGGTTCGAGGGGAATTTCGAGGCCTATGAGGAAGACAAGAAGCGTCGTCTGGGCGTCGAGAGCCTGATCCCGCACAGGATCAAGTTCCAGAAGTTCGGGCGGTAAAGCGGGCGGGCCCCGGGCATATCCTTGCGGAACGCCGGATGGGCGTTGTCGTGTCGGGACGGTGACGCTAGCCTCGGTCTCGCTCGAGGGTCGACGAGGTAACGGTCGGAAATGCCTGTCTCGGTCAACGTCACGCTGAGCAATGCTGCTCAGACTGTCAGCTACATCCTGCCATCCGGAGCTCCAGCGAGCTCGGTTCGGGAACTGGTCGTCGGCGTCTATGCACCCAACCAGCCGGGCGACTATCCGGTCATCGTCTACAGCCACGGCCATGGCGGGAGTAGCGTCGCGTCGCAGGGCGCGGGCCTGACAGCCCAGGCATTGGCCGACCTTGGCTATATCGTGTTGATGCCCAACCACCTCGACAGCATCGCGCTGTATCCGGACTGGATTCGCAGCCAGTTCACCGTGTTCAGTCAGGCTGCAGGAATGCATCGTGCAGCGGATATGCAGTTTGTCCTGACGCAGGCGAACACGCTCGTCGACCGCTTGCCGCCCGGATATACCGCCGACCTTTCCGCGCCGGTCGCAGCAGGGCACAGCAACGGGGCCTTCACATCCGCCGTTCTGGGCGGCTTGACCACAGGGGCGGCGGTTTATGACCTGCAGCCGGGAAACCCGTACGGTTTGGCCAGCGTGTCAGACGCCCGCTTCAAGGCCGTCGTCCTGATCTCACCGCAGGGCCGTGACACCTCCTGGACGCAGCTTGGCGTGTCCGCCTGGGAGCAGATCGCGGTCCCGACCCTGATCATCACGGGCGATGAGGACGACGAACCGTTGGGCGGCCCCGGACGGTGGGAAGGCCGCCTCGACGCGTTCCGCTATAGCGACCACGGGGCCACACTCGCCATGGTCTACCGCGGAGCCGGCCATAATGATGTCGGCGGAAGCACCACCATACCGGGCCTGACGACTTCCATCACCGCAAACATCGACCGGTTCCTCGACGGATGGCTGCGCGGCGAGCCTGCCGCCCTTTCACTGGTCAATGACCCCGCCGCGCTGATGGCGGCCGAGCCGCTGCTTTTTCAGACCTTCGTCCGGGAGACCGCCGGAACGCCGGGGCTCGGTGTCGTTCTCGGTGGCGCAACTGCCGACATTCTGACCGGATTGCAGAGTGACGATATCATCCTGACTGGCGGCGGAGACGACCAGATCAGCGGCGGCTCAGGCAATGACCGTATCGACGGCGGGAGCGGCCACGACATCCTGTACGCCTCCGGCACTGCCGCCGCCTACCGCCTGCTGACGAGTGGAGACGACTTCATCCTCAAGGGGCCCGACGGCAGCGACTGGCTGACCAACGTCGAGAGCATCCGGTTCAGCGACGGGCGGGTGCTGGAGTTGAACCGGATGTATGGGCCGGATGTCGATACGCGGGCCTGGGCTGACGGGCGGATTCCCGAGGCGCTGTTATCGGGCGGGGCCTGGAGCGGGGAGCGGCCGCTGGTGCTGCCGGGGGCGGCAGGGGACGACGGTTTGGTCGTGAGCGGCAAGGGGTTCGATGCCCCCGAGGTCCTGCCCGGCATCGACGACTGGACGGTTGGCGGGGCCAAGGGTTTTGACCAGCCCGAGGTCTTGCCCTCGGTGGACGAGCGCACGCTGTTCACTTTCGACCGCGCAACACCGCTGGACCGATGGTCTGGTCAGATGCTGACGGTGGACGAGCAGGGACTGGTTGTGGATTACTACGCCCGCGGCGGCGGGAATCCGGACGGCTGGAGCTTCTGACGACCGGACCTTGGCCCCCGACCCGGGCCCTGATCTAATCGCCCCATGAACAACCGCCCCGCCCTCCTCATCATGCAGCGCCATCTGGCGCCGCTGACGGCATTCCTCGAGAGCGAGTGGACGGTCTACCGCTTCTGGGAGGGGCCGCCGGCGGAGGCGCAGGGGCAGATCAGGGCGCTGGTGGTGGCGGGGGAGTTTCCGCTGGACAAGGCGCTGATCGAGAGCCTGCCCGCGTTGTCGCTGATCGCCTGTTTCACCTCGGGTTATGACGGGATCGATGTCGACTGGTGCCGGGCGCGGGGGCTTCCGGTCAGCCATGCGCCGGGGGTCAACCATGAGGATGTGGCGGACCATGCGCTGGGCCTGATCATCGCCGCGCGGCGGCAGATTGCGGCTGGGGACAGGGCGCTGCGGGCCGGTGGCTGGACCGTGGATGCCAAGATGATCACGCCGTCGCTGAAGGATCAGCGGCTGGGCGTCGTCGGGCTGGGCTCGATCGGCGAGGCAGTGGCGCGGCGGGGCGAAGCGATGCGGATGGCCGTGCGCTGGTGGGGACCGCGGGAGAAGGACAGTCCGTGGCCGCGCGCTGCGACCCTGCTGGAGCTCGCGCGGGACAGCGACATACTGGTGGTTGCTTGCAAGGCGGATGAGAGCAACCGCGGCCTGATCTCGCGCGAGGTGATCGAGGCGCTGGGACCGCAGGGCCTGCTGGTCAATGTCGCACGCGGGCAGCTGGTGGACGAGACGTCCCTGATCGCGGCGCTGAAGGACGGTCGGCTGGGTCAGGCGGCGCTGGACGTGTTCGAGGAAGAGCCGACAAGCGCCTTACGCTGGGCCGATGTGCCCAACACCGTCCTGACGCCGCACACGGGCGGGGCGACCACGGAAGCCGTGCAGGGCATGCTGATGCTGCTGGTGCAGAACCTGCGGGCGGCCCTTGCCGGCGAGCCGCTGAAGACACCGGCGGCCTGACCGCCCCCGGCGGCTCAACCGCCGTTGGGCATTTCCGGGAAGGGATTGGAATCGGCGGGCGGAATGTTGACGGGCGGAGGCGCCGCCGGCGCGGCGGGCCGGGGAAGTTCGGCGTCGGACAGCCGACCGTCGCCATTCGTATCCATCCGGTTGAACATCCGCTGCGCGCCGGCAGTCATTTCCTCAAGGTTGATGCGGGAATCGCGGTTGGCGTCCGACTGGGCGATCATCGCGCGCAGGCGCGATCCGCCCATGGAGGCAACCATCGGATTGGCGAGCAGCGCCAGCTCATTGCCGGTGATGCTGCTGTCCTGATTGGAGTCCAGACGGGTGAACAGCCGCTCGGCCCAAGGGGCGACGGCGTCGGCATTACGCGGCGGGCTGAACATCTCGGCGCCGCCACCGCCCATGCCTGCGCCCATGCCGCCGCCCGCGGGCCTGCCGCCGCCAGCGCCGTTCATGCGCCCGAACATCTGTTGGGCACCGGCGGTCAGTTCCTCGACGGTTACGCGGGCATTGCCGTCGGCGTCCGCCGCCAGGATCATCATCCGCATGCGGGGGCCCATCGGGGCAGCCGCCGGACTGTCGAGGACGGCCAGTTCGTCCTCGGTGATGGCACCGTCCTGGTTGGCGTCAAACCGGGTGAACAGCCGCTCCGCCCACGGCTGAACCTCCTCGGCGGTGCGCGGAAACCCGCCCATACCGCCACCGGGGCCGCTGCCTGGCGGCGGGGTCTGGGCGGCCACGCCTCCGGCGAGTGCAGCGACCAGAACGACGGGGGCGACGAGTGCAAGCGGGCGAAGGGTCATGGAAAGCCTCACGACAGAAGTTAGCCGTTCCACGCAGACTGGCCCCCGATCCGGCGTCTGACCAGCAATTTTCCTTGCCAAATCACATAAGGATATCTTTATATAAAGACATGTCGTTGAGTGCTGACCAGACCGTTGAAGCCTTGCGCGCCGTGGGCGAGCCGACCCGCCTCAGGGTGCTGTCCCTGCTGGCCGGTGAGGAGCTGTCGGTGATGGAGCTTTCGCGCATCCTCGACCAGAGCCAGCCGCGGGTTTCGCGTCATTTGAAGCTGATGGCGGACGCCGGCCTGATCGAGCGGTTCCCGGACGGAGCGCGGGTCTTCTACCGGCTGTCGTCCGACCTTCGGGCGCGCCGGTTGATTGATACAGTGCTGGATTTGCTCGACGCCTCGGCGGGCGAGGTGGATGACCGCCGCCTGGAAGCCGTCCGGCGCGATCGGGAAGCCGCCGCCGGGGCCTATTTCGAACGCGTCGCGCCCCAGTGGGACCGGATCCGCTCGCTGTACGTCTGCGAGAGCGCTGTCGAGGCGGCAATCACGCGCGCGGCGGGCGACGGTCCATTCGATCGGGTTGTCGACCTGGGCACCGGTTCGGGGCGGATGCTGACCCTGCTGGGCAAGAAGGCGAAAATGTCGGTCGGGCTGGACCTCAGCCAGAACATGCTGAACATCGCCCGCGCCAATGTGACGAAGGCGGGACTCGACAAGGTCGAATTGCGCCACGGGGACATCTTCGCGACGCGCCTTCCCGAGCAGAGCGCGGACCTGGTGATGGTGCATCAGGTGCTGCACTACCTCGCCGACCCGGCGGCGGCAGTCGCCGAGGCGGCGCGGCTGGTCATGCCCGGCGGGCGGCTGCTGATCGTCGACTTCGCGCCGCACAAGCTTGAGTACCTGCGCGAAGAGCACCAGCACCGCAGGCTGGGCTTCGGCGATGACGAGATGCGGCGCTGGCTGTCCGGTGCCGGGCTGACGCCCAGCGCCCCGATCGCCCTGCCCCCTGACACAGATGGTTTGACGGTCTCGATCTGGACCGCCGAACGCCCCGCCGTCGCCGCGGAGAAGGTCGCATGAGCATCGCCCCGCGCAGCCTGGCCGAGGCCCGGGCCCTGCTGCTGTCGCCGCTGGGGCCCGTGGCGCGCGCCGGGCAGGATCTTTCGCGACCGAACGTGTCGTTCGAGTACTTCCCACCCAAGTCGGACGAGGCGGAGGCCAATCTGTGGAAGGCCGTGACCCGGCTGGCTCCGCTGGCACCCGAGTTCGTCTCGGTCACCTATGGCGCCGGCGGTTCGACCCGCGAGCGGACCCACCGGACGGTGCAGCGCATCCTTGCCGAAACCGCCATGACGCCGGCGGCCCACCTGACCTGCGTCGAGGCCAGCCGCGAGGAGGTCGACGCCGTCATCGAGGGCTATCGCGACGCCGGGGTGCGGCACATCGTGGCCCTGCGCGGTGATCCGCCGGGCGGGAACGGCATCGGCGGCGCCTATGTTCCGCGTACGGACGGTTACGCCAACGCGACCGAACTGACCGCGGCGATCACCGCCAAAGGCGGCTTCGACGTCATCGTCGGCTGTTATCCCGAAGGCCACCCGGAAAGCCCGTCGCTGGACCATGACCTCGACGTCCTGAAGGCCAAGGTCGACGCCGGGGCCACGCGGGCGATCAGCCAATTCTTCTTCGACATCGACGCCTTCCTGCGGTTCCGCGACCGGGTGCGGGCGGCGGGGATCAGCATTCCGATGTCGCCGGGGATCATGCCGGTGACGAACTTCAACGGGCTGAAGCGGATGTCTGCGGCGTGCGGCGCGGCTGTGCCCGACTGGCTGGCGGCCCATTTCGACGGGCTGGACGACGACCCGGAGACCCGCAAGCTGATCGCCGCCTCCGTCGCCGCCGAGACCTGCGCCCGGCTGCAGGAAGAGGGCTTTGCTGACTTCCACTTCTACACATTGAACCGCGCCGACCTTGTCTATGCGATCTGCCGGGTGCTGGGCGTGCGTGAGACCAAGGGCGCCGCAGCATGAGTGCACGCAGCGACCGCATCGCCGCCCT
>VFBG01000033.1 GCA_006515835.1 bacterium
CTGACCTCGGCCCAGGGCAATTTCGTCGAGACCTCGGGCGCCCAGCGCCGCGAAGGTCGTTTCTGGTTGCAGCGGCCCGGCAAGATGCGGTTCGAATACACCAATCCGTCCGGCCTGCTGGTCGTCTCGGACGGTTCGAACGTCAAACGATACGACCCGCGCCTGAATGTTTTCCGTCAGGTGCCGCTCGGCGCGACGCCGCTTTCGACCTTCCTGGCCCGCAACGTCCGCTTCGATCAGGGCGTGCGCGTCGACCGGGTGACCCGCATGGCATCCGGCGCCTTCGCCATCATCGCGCGCGATGCGCGTCGCCCCGAAGAGGGTTCGGTCATCCTGTCCTTCGCGGGCAACCCGATCCGCCTGCATGAATGGACCATCCGCGACGCCCAGGGCAGCAGCACCCGGACCCAGCTGACTTCCCTGACCCCGGCCTCGAACCTGGCCGCCAGCCTGTTCCAGCTGCGCGATCCGACCCGGCGTCCCGGCCGGAATTGATTTCGCCTGAGGGGCGAGCTGTGGTTTGACATTTTTTGTCGACCGTGGCACTTTCATCACAGGTCGGCGGGAGCTGGCCTGAACCGCTACGGATTTCATCCCCTTCCCGGCGGCGAGAGAGACGAACCTTCCAGCGCCCGGTCCCCCCGACCGGGCGCTTTTTTGTGGGGCGACGAAGAAGCCCTGGGGGCGCTACCGCTCGCCACGCGGCGGCTCGCTGCTTGAGCGCAGTTTTGGGCGCTACCGCTCGCCGCGCGGCGGCTCGCTGCTTGAGCGCAGTTTTGGGCGCTAACACTCGCCACGCGGCGGCTCGCTGCTTGAGCGCAAGGCCTGCGCGAAGCGCCAGGGCCGCGTCGGGTCGAAAAGGCGGAGCCTTTTGACCGCGGCCCAACTAAGAAGAGCGATGCTTCGCATCGCCACCTGGAACATCAACTCCGTCCGCCTGCGCATCGACCAGGTCGCGCGGTTTGTCGCCGAGAGCGGTACCGATGTCCTGTGCCTTCAGGAGATCAAATGCCTCGAGGACCAGTTCCCGCGCGGTGCCTTTGAGGCCATGGGCATGCCGCACCTGAAGATCGGCGGGCAGAAGGGCTGGCACGGGGTGGCGATCGCCAGCCGCAAGCCGATCACGGAAGCGCCGATCCTCGACGTCTGCCGTGAGAAGCACGCCCGCTGCGTCGGGGTCATGGTCGAGGGCGTCGAGGTGCAGAATTTCTACATCCCCGCCGGCGGCGACACGCCCGATCGGGCGCTGAACCCGAAATTCGATCACAAGATGGATTTCTACGAGCGACTGACCGCGGAGATGGCCCGGCGCGACAGGCAGCGGCCCCTCGTGCTGGCGGGCGATTTCAACATCGCGCCGGGCGAGAACGACGTCTGGAACCACCGCTATATGTCGAAGATCGTCAGCCACACCCCGCTGGAGGTCGAGACCCTGCGCCGGTTGCAGGCGGCCGGCGGTTTCGCTGATGTTGTCCGCGACCAGATTCCCGAGCCGACCAAACTGGCCAGCTGGTGGAGCTATCGCGCCGCCGACTTCCGCAAGTCCAACCGCGGCCTGCGGCTGGACCATCTGTGGACCTCGCCAGGCCTGACCCCTGCGGTGAAAGCCGGCAGCGCCCGCATCCACGACACCGTCCGCGAATGGACCCAGCCCAGCGACCATGCGCCGGTGACGATGGATCTGGACGTCTAGATCACGGCTGAAGCCGGTACCCGCCCGCGTCCGTCAGCAGCAGCCGCGCCTGGCCCGGCTCGGGCTCAATCTTCTGGCGCAGGCGGTAGATGTGGGTTTCCAGCGTGTGGGTGGTGACCCCGGCGTTGTAACCCCAGACCTCGGTCAGCAGTTCCTCGCGCGACACGGCCTTGGCCCCGGCGCGGTAGAGGTACTTCAGGATGTTGGTTTCCTTCTCGGTCAGGCGGACCTTCTTCGCCTTGTCGTCGATCAGGACCTTGGCCGCCGGACGGAACTCATAAGGGCCGATGCGGAAGACCGCGTCCTCGGACTGTTCGTGGCTGCGCAGGTGGGCGCGGATGCGGGCCAGCAGGACGGCGAACCTGAAGGGCTTGGTGACATAGTCGTTGGCCCCCGACTCAAGGCCGAGAACCGTGTCGGAGTCCGAGGCCTGGCCGGTCAGCATGATGATCGGGGTCGAGACCCCGTCCTTGCGCAACAGGCGGCAGGCCTCGCGGCCGTCCATGTCGGGCAGATCGACATCCAGCAGGATCAGGTCGGCGCGGACCTCGCGGCCCATCCGGACGCCCTCGGCCGCCGTGGAGGCCTGGACCGGCCGGAAGGCCTCGTGCAGCGCCAACTGTTCGGCCAGCGCCTCGCGCAGGTCGTCGTCGTCGTCGATGATCAGTATGGTCTTGGGCGTGGGCATGGGTACCAGAATGGCGAGCGTCGGCGGTTCCGCCAAGGGTTGGACCGCAAGCGGTGCGGTTTTCAGTCCCTAGAGGGTGTTTCAGGGGCTTTTCGTTCCCCGAAGAGCGACGATCCGACGCGCACATGGGTCGCGCCGAAGCGGATCGCGGTCTCGTAATCGCCGCTCATGCCCATCGACAGGACCGCGAGCCCATGGCGATGCGCGATCTTTCGCAGCAGGGCGAAATGCGGTCCCGGTGCCTCGTCGGCGGGCGGGATGCACATCAGGCCCTCGACGATCAGGCCCGTTGCCCGCGCATAGTCGATGAGCGCGACGACATCGCCCGGCAGCACGCCGGCCTTCTGGGGCTCGGCACCGGTGTTGACCTGGATCAGGACGCGCACAGGTTTTCCGAGGCGCGCGCCCGCCGCCGCCAGGGCGTCCGCCAGTTTCGGCCGGTCGAGGGTCTCGATGACATCGAAAAGGGCGACGGCGTCAGCGGCCTTGTTCGACTGCAGCGGCCCGATCAGCCGGAGCTCGAGGTCCGGGATGCCGCCCCGGCGGTCGTTCCACCGGCCCTGGGCTTCCTGCACCCGGTTTTCGCCAAAGACCCGCTGTCCCGCAGCAAGCGCCGCATCGATCGCCTCGGGCGGCTGGGTCTTGGACACGGCGGTCAGGGTCACGTTGTCCATGGCCCGCCCGGACGCAAGGCAGGCGGCGGCGATGCTCTGCCGGATGGCCTGAAGCCGCGCAGCAACGGCGCTGGACGGCGGAACGGGTTCGGGAGATGAGGAGGTCATGAACCGGGCGGACGCCGAAATCCTGTGGGAAACCGCCAGCGTCCTCGCACGGGACGCGGCCAAAGTCAGCCGGTCGCGCCGTCGCGCCCGTCCCGACCTGCCGCCCTTGCTGTTCTTTACCGATCCGGAACGCACACCGCGCCCCTGGGAGACGGCGGCGCGGTTGCCGGTCGGCTCAGGTGTCGTATTCCGGCATTTCGGTCGGGCAGACGCCTTTGAGACGGCCCGGCGTTTGCGCGAGGCGACACTGGAGCGGGGCGTACGGCTGCTGATCGGACTTGATTCGGCGCTGGCCGAAGAGGTCGGAGCCGATGGTGTTCACCTGCCTGAGCGGGCGCTGGACCAGGCGGAAGAGCTGACTGTCGCCCGGCCGGACTGGATCATCACCGGCGCGGCGCATGCTCTATCGATGCTGGAAACGCCGGGTCTGGACGCCGCTATCGTTTCGCCGGTGTTCCCGGCCGGCGGAGCTTCTGCGGGCCGTCCTGCGCTCGGCCTTCAAACCTTTGCGGAATGGGTACAGGCGGCTCCCTGCCCAATATATGCGCTCGGCGGCATCGACAGCGGCAATGCACCGGGCCTGATCGGCTCGGGCGCGTGTGGAATTGCGGGCGTGTCAGCGATCCGGTCGGTGTTTGGCCCGGACTAGAAGCGGAAGATCGATTCCAGCCGGAAGCGGGGCGCGGCGCGGCGATCGGTCTGGGGCGCGCGCGCCGGATCACTCTCGGGCTCGGCCAGACCAGCGGCGGCCCCGACGCGCAGGCGCGGGTTGACGCGGTAGTAGGCCCCGGCCTCAACGTCGCCGAGGTTACTCTCACGGCCCACGGGCTGGTTGAGGTTCAGGTCGAGCCCCCATCGGCCACGCTCGGTGAAGCGCAAGCGCGAGGAACCGGGCTGTGCGGCGGCGGCCCGGGCGGCCTGGGCGTCTGTCAGGGTGACAGCGGGCGCACGGGCACGTGAAGACGCACTGGTGGCCTGGGCCGAAGCGACGTCGGCCATGGCCAGGAGCGTAAGCCCCGCAGCCAGCCCGGCGATCAGAGCGCCTGTTTTGCGCGACATTCTGCGCATGTCCTGCCCTTCAGCTCACGATGATAGATCGCGATCACCAGCAATAAGACACCGCTGGCCAACCCGGTCAACGAAACGGCGCCCCTGAAACCGGGCTCCCTGCGACTCTGGAAGACTCCTGTGGCGCGAGCGTCACGCGAATCCTTCGCCAGACACCCGTCATGGGCACCCTTGGCCGACGGGCGATCGTTCGAATGCGTCTTCGCCTTGTCATAGCCCCTTTTCGCCGTGTTATAGAGCGACGCTTCGGCTCGGACCGTATCCGGCAGAGCCAGCGCGTGCGCCGGAACCGGTCCGCTGCACGTCATGACCGTATGGAGAAGTCTCGATGGTGCTGGTTCGCGGCGCGACGTTCGCCCTGATCACCTCGTGCGTCCTGCTGGGCAGCTGTTCCAGCACCCGCCCGTTCGGCCCCACCGTGGGTGAGGTTTTCAGCGGCATGGGCAGCGCGCAGGCTGCGGCGGACGCGCAGACGGGCATCGGCGTCAACGCCTACCTGTGGCGCGCGACTCTCGACACGCTGAGCTTCATGCCCCTCGCCAATGCCGACCCCTGGGGCGGCGTGATCAACTATAACTGGTACATCGATCCGCAGACGCCGAACGAGCGCTTCAAGGCGACCGTGTTCATCCTCGACCGCCGCCTGCGCGCCGACGCTCTGAACGTCAGCATCACCAAACAGGTTCTGCGCCCCGGCTGCACGCCCAACCCGGCCGACGCCGACGCTGAAGTCGACACCGCCGGCTGCTGGACCGGCGCTCGCGTCGCGGCCCAGACCGAGACCGACCTGGAAAACGCCATCCTGACCAAGGCGCGTCAGCTCAACCTTTCCAACGCCGGCTGATCACCCTCCCCATCGCCTAGCCTCCGTCGGGCCTGTTCCTGAAGGAGCAGCCTGAAAGACTCCTGTGGCCAAGACCCCGGTTCGCTACGAACCCAAGACCGCCGAACCCCGCCAGCAGGCCCGCTGGGCGGCCGCCGACGCCTTCCGCATGCCGACCGAAGGCACGGGCCGGCCGAAATACTATGTGCTGGAGATGTTCCCCTATCCGTCGGGGGCCATCCACATGGGCCACGCCCGCAACTACGTCATGGGCGACGTGGTGGCGCGGTCGAAGCGGGCGCAGGGCTTCGATGTCCTGCATCCGATGGGCTGGGACGCTTTCGGACTTCCGGCTGAAAACGCGGCGATCGAGCGGGGCATCCACCCTGGCGACTGGACCTGGTCCAACATCGCCGCCATGCGCGACCAGCTGAAGCTTCTGGGTCTGTCGCTGGACTGGAGCCGCGAGTTCGCAACGTGTGATCCGGCCTACTACGGCAAACAGCAGGCCTGGTTCCTCGAGCTGCTCAAGCGCGGTCTGGTCTATCGCAAGGACTCGGTCGTCAACTGGGACCCCGTCGACAACACCGTCCTCGCCAATGAGCAGGTCGTCGACGGCCGGGGCTGGCGTTCGGGTGCCGTGGTCGAGAAGCGCAAGCTGAACCAGTGGTTCCTGCGGATCACCGACTATGCCGACGACCTGATCGAAGGCCTCAAGGAGCTGGAAGGCCGCTGGCCCGACAAGGTCCGGCTGATGCAGGAGAACTGGATCGGCAAGAGCCGCGGCGCCACCCTCTGGTGGGATATCGCCGAGGCCCCGGCCTTCCTGCCCGCGTCGGCTCCGGGAGAACCGAACCACGCGCGCGATCCGGTAGAGGTCTATACTACCCGGCCCGACACCCTGTTCGGTGCCAGCTTCCTGGCGCTGGCTCCGGATCATCCGCTGACCAGGGCCATCGCCGCTCATCGGCCCGACGTGGCGGACTTCGTGGCGGCCTGCGCCCGGTCGGGAACCAGCGAAGCCGATATCGAAAAGGCGGAGAAGCTGGGTGTCGATCTCGGCGTCCGCGTCCGTCACCCGTTTGACCCCGAGCGAACCGTGCCGGTCTGGGCTGCCAATTTCGTGCTTTCGGGCTACGGCTCGGGTGCCATCTTCGGATGTCCCGCCCATGACCAGCGCGACCTGGACTTCGCCCGGAAATACGACCTGCCCGTCATCCCGGTTGTGAGACCAGATGGCGCGAGTGATGATTTTGCCGTCGAAACAGACGCTTATGTCGGGCCCGGCCGGCTGTTCAACTCGGGCTTCATGGACGGGCTGGAGGTGGAGGCTGCCAAGGCCGCCGCCATCGCCCGCCTCGAGGCGTCGGAGCATGGCCAGGGCGCAACCATCTATCGACTGCGCGACTGGGGCGTCAGCCGCCAGCGTTACTGGGGATGTCCCATCCCTGTGATCCACTGCGAGAAGTGTGGTCCCATGGGCGTTCCGGCCGATCAGCTGCCGGTCGAACTGCCGAAGGACGTAACTTTCGACACGCCGGGCAATCCGCTCGACCGCCACCCGACCTGGAAGCACGTCGACTGCCCGTCCTGCGGCGGCAAGGCGGTGCGCGAGACCGACACGCTCGACACCTTCGTCGACTCCAGCTGGTATTTCGCCCGCTTCACCGATCCGACAGCGGCCGAGCCGATCTCCCGGGCCGCAGCCGACAAATGGCTGCCGGTCGACCAGTATATCGGCGGGGTCGAGCACGCTGTCCTGCACCTGCTCTACGCGCGCTTCATCAGCCGCGCCCTGTCCGACGCCGGCCTGATGTCGGTGCGCGAGCCCTTCGCCGGCCTGTTCACCCAGGGGATGGTGGTCCATGAGACCTACCGTCGCGCCGACGGGGCCTGGGTCGAGCCGACCGATGTCGATCTGACCAATGACGCCGGCAATCGCTCTGCCCGCCAGCTCTCGACCGGCGAAACCCTGACGATCGGCGACATCGAGAAGATGTCCAAGTCGAAGAAGAACGTCGTCGCACCGCAGGAAATTGTCGACACCTATGGCGTGGACGCAGGCCGGCTGTTCGTCCTGTCCGACAGTCCGCCCGAGCGTGACGTGCAATGGACGCCAGGCGGCGTCGAGGGCGCGGCCCGCTTCGTCCAGCGTGTCTGGACCGAGGTCGACGGCTTCGAGCCCGACGCCCCCGCGCATGAGTCAGACGCCGCCCTGATCCGCGAGACCCACAAGGCCATCAAGGCGGTATCCGAAGGTGTCAGCGGCTTCCGCTTCAACTCCGCCATCGCCAAACTCTACGCCTTTGTCGCGGTCGTGCGGGACCATGGCACCGCCGGCGGCGCCGCGCGGCGCGAGGCCCTGTCGGCCCTGGTCCGGCTGGTCGCCCCCTTCACCCCCCACCTCGCCGAGGAGTGCTGGACGCGGCTCGGTGAAGAGGGGATGGTGCTGGACGCGCCCTGGCCGGAATTCGACCCGGCGTTGGCGGCCGACGACGAGGTGACCCTGCCTATCCAGGTCAACGGCAAACGCCGCGGCGAGATCCGCGTCGCCCGGGGGCTGGAGCCGGCCGAGGTCGAGGCCATCGTCATGGCGGACGCCGACGTGCAGGCTCGGCTGGAGGGTCAGACGGTGAGGAAGATCGTGGTGGTCAAGGATCGCATCGTCAATCTGGTGGTCGGCTGATGCGCCGTCTCGCCTTCGCGGCTGTCACGCTTGTGGGACTGGCCGGTTGCGGCTTCACGCCCCTGTACGGCGAGACCGCCGTTGGCGGCTCCCTGTCGCGCATCGCCGTGACCACCCAGGACGACCGCCTCGGCTATCGCGTGCGTGAACAGCTCGAGGACGCGCTGGGTCGCGACGGCGCCCAGGCACCGCTCTGGCGGCTGGAGACCACGCTGGAACAGTCGCGCCGTCCGCTGGGCCGGCGCATCGACGACACCGCGACCCGCTATGAACTGACCGTGCGCGGGGCCTGGACCCTGACCCCGACCGGTGGCGGTTCCCCCGTCTCCGGCGTCGAGACCGTCACCACCACCTATGCGGCGGCCGACCAGCCCTTCGCCGCCATTGCGGCCCAGCAGGACGGCGAGGAACGCGCTGCCGCTGAACTGGCCCGCCTGATCCGGCTCGACCTGATGCGGGCGCTTTTGGCCCGGCCATGATGCAAACCCGATGATTCTGGCCAAACGCCCCGAGGTCGACCGCTTTCTCAAGTCGCCGGACCGGGGCGTCCGCGCTGCGGTCATCCATGGCAAGGACCGATCCGGCGTCGGCGAACGCGCAGAAATACTGTGCAAGGTGATCACGCCGGACCTGAACGATCCCTTCAATGTCACCCTTCTGACCGACAGCGATATCGACGGCGACGAGGCGCGGCTGGAAGAAGCCCTGACCGCCCTGTCCATGATCGGCGGGCGGCGCCTGGTGCGCGTCCGGCTGGGGTCGGAGAAGGCGTCGATCGACAAGCTTCTGGCCGCCGCGCTCAAGGTTCATGCCGAAGGGGGCTACAACCCCGACGCAATGCTGGTCATCGAGGCTGGCGCACTCGGCCGCGACTCCGCCCTGCGCAAAGCCGCCGAGGCGGCGCAGGGTGCGGTCGGTATCGCCTGCTATGAGGATGAGACCGGCGATGTGGCCCGGATGACGCGCGAGGCCCTGGCCGCCGACAAGGTCGGGCTGACGGGCGACGCCCTCGACCGGTTCGTCAGCCGCCTGCCCCGCGAGCGCGGTTTGATGCGGCAGGAGATCGAACGGCTGGCGCTCTACATCGGTCCGGGCTCAGGCAAGACCATCGATGTGGAAGAACTCGAGCGACACCTCGGTGTCGAAGCCGACGCCTCCCTGCAGGATGCAGCGCTCCAGGCGTTCGGCGGCCGTCCCGCGCCGGCTCAATCAGGCCTGCGACGCGCGCTGGCGGAGGGGGAATCCCCTGTCATGGCGGTGAGACAAGCCTCGATCCACCTCGGCAAGCTGCGTCGGATCAATGTGCTCCAGTCCAATGGCGCGGGAGCCAAGGAGGCGGCCAAGGCGGCCGGCGTGTTCTGGAAACAGGAGGCCGAAATGCTGCGTCAGGCGCGTAGCTGGCGGCTTGAAGATCTTGATCGCGTGCTGGACAGCGTCAATACGGCCGATGTGGCGACCAAGACGACGGGCTCACCCGACCAGCTGATCGCCGAGCGCCTGCTGCTCGAAATCTCGGCGCGGGCGAGGCGGTTGGGGCTTTAAGGGTGCCTACCGCGCTTCGCGCTGCTTGAGGCGAGATCAACCCCGCTTGGACGCCTTGCGGAAGGCGGGTTTGGCGAGTGCGGCGCTGCGGGCCTGCTGGGCCTTTTCCTCGGCCCGCGCCGAGCCTTGAACGCCGCCATGTGAAGGACCGCCGCTCGCCTTCTTGGCGGCAAGTGCGCGCTTCATGGCTTCGGCTGTCGGATTGGAAGGCTTGTCGGTCATGCGGTCAGCCTAACACAGGCCGGCTTCAGCCGCGCATCAATCGACGGCAAAGGTCATCGAGCTGTTCCAGGGTGCCATAGCTGATCGTCAGCTCGCCCTTGCCACCCCGATCGGCGAGCTGGACCTTGAGACCCAGAGCGTCGGCCAGATCCTGCTCCAGCGCCACGACATCGGCAGAGCCTTCTCCGCCAGCGGGCATCGCGCCGGCCTTGCGAGACTTCGGTCCGTCGGCGGCGCGGCGAGCGAGCGCCTCGGCCTGACGGACATTCAGGCCTTCGGCGACGATCTGATCGGCCAGGGCGACAGGATTGGGAGCGGTGATCAGGGCGCGGGCGTGGCCTGCGCTGAGCTTGCCGGAGCGGACGTGCTGCAACACCTCTTCCGGCAGCTGAAGCAGGCGCAGGGTGTTGGCCACATGGCTGCGGCTCTTGCCGACCACGCCGGCGACCGCGTCCTGGGTCCGCCCGAAGCGCTCCATAAGCATGCGAT
>VFBG01000211.1 GCA_006515835.1 bacterium
GGCGACGACCGGGTCCTCTCCGGGGCGGGCGGGCTCCTGCAGGAAGCGGGCGACGTCGGAGGCGGGATCGAAATAGTCCTCGTTCCAGCGCACGCCGGACGTCATGGTGAGCAGCTGACGCACGGTGACGCCGTCGTAGCCTCCGCCCGCGAGGGCCGGCAGGTAGCGGGTGACCGGATCCTCCAGCGAACCGATTGCGCCGCTTTTCAGCGCCGTGCCGACCAGCGTCGAGGTCAGGCTCTTGGTCATGGAGAAGGAGACCCAGTGGTCGCGCTCGCCCAGGCCGAGGGCGTAGCGTTCCAGCCGGATGCGTCCGTCCTGGATGACCAGCACGCCGGCGACGTTCTCCGCCGTCATATAGGCCGTGGGATCGAGCGTGATCGGCTCTCCGGGCGGCAAGGCTCGCACCGGCGTCTCGCCGTGCGAGACGGTCGCGTGCGGCGAGATGGTCTCCATCCGCCGGAAAGCGCGCTCACGATCGGCAGGCGACCAGAACAGTACGCCGGCCGGGTTGGTCTCCGGCGTGGGCTGCTGGGCGAGGGCTGGGGCGGCGAGGGCACCGGACAGGACGACGATGGCGAGCGCGCGGAGCAGGTTCATGAGACAAGCCTTAGCAGTGGACGGGCTGCTGTAAATGGACCCGGTGGCTACCGACCGCCCCGCCGCGCCATGAGCGCGGATTCGACCGTCACGCCGAACCAGACTGCGGCGATGATGATCAGCAGGCCGTAGTCGGGGCCGGGCCAGAACACCGGAATGGCGGCGCAGAGGATCACCACCATCGGGAACAGGCTGGCCCAGGCCGTCATACCGGCGGCCGGTCCGGGCTCTTCATTGTCCGCATCAGGATGGGATTGAGCAGGACGAACCCGCCCGCGCAGATCACCGCGAGCAGCAGGTTCCGCAGGGGCTCGCCCGCGCCATAGACGCTGGCGGTCAGGGTGACGAGAACCAGAGCGAAGCCGGTGGTGACGGCCAGCAGCAGGTTGGGCTCGAGACGCTTCAACTCTTCACCTTCACATAGGACCCCGGCGCCGGTTCGATCGGTTTGAGCGGGCCGGTCTTCGGATCGCGCGCGGCGATCCAGTCGCCCGACTTCTCATGCAGCCAGTCGGCCCAGTGGTTCCACCAGCTTCCGGGATGTTCCACTGCCCTGGCCTGCCATTCGCCGAGCGTCGCGGGCAGGGCGGGGTTGGTCCAGTGCTGGTACTTCTTCGCCGACGGCGGATTGACCACCCCGGCGATATGGCCCGATCCGGCCAGGGTCAGGGTGACATCGGCGTTGGAGAAGGCGCGGGCCGAGCGATAGACCGAATTCATCGGCGCGATGTGATCCTCGCGGCTGGCCTGGAAATACAGGGGGATGGTCACCTTCGACAGATCGACCTTGACCCCGCCGATGGTGAACTCGCCGCGGGCCAGCTTGTTCTGGCCGTACATGGAGCGGAGGTAGTCCATGTGAAGGGTCTTGGGCATGCGCGTCTGGTCGGCGTTCCAGAACAGAAGGTCGAAGGCCGGCGGCGACTTGCCCATCAGGTAGTTGGACACGAAGAACGACCAGATCAGGTCGTTGGCGCGCAGGGCGTTGAAGGTCTCGGCCATGGCCGCGCCGGGCAGGACCCCGCCGGCCGCGTCCATCTGCTGCTCGACCTCGCCCAGCCAGTGCTCGTCGGTGAACAGCAGCAGGTCGCCGGCCTCGGCGAAGTCGTGCTGGGCGGCGAAGAAGGTGTTGGCGCTGACGCGGGTGTCGCCCTTCGCCGCCATGTGGGCGAGGGCCGCGCCCATCAGGGTGCCGCCGATGCAGTAGCCGACGGTGTTGATGCGGTCGGACTTCGACTGCTCCAGTGCCTTCTCGACGCAGCGGTAGATGCCCTTTTCCAGATAGTCGTCGAAGCCGAAGCCGGCCTTGTCGACGTCCGGATTGACCCAGGAGCAGACGAAGACGGTGAAGCCCTGGCTGGACAGCCAGCGGATCATCGAGTTCTCGGGCTGGAGGTCCAGGATGTAGAATTTGTTGATCCACGGCGGGAAGATCAGCAGGGGGACGGCGCGCTGCTTGTCGGTGGCGGCGTCGAACTGGATCAGTTCGAACAGTTCGTCGCGCCAGACCACCTGGCCCGGGGCCGTGGCGACGTTTTCGCCGACGACGAACTTGCCGTAGTCGGCCTGGCTGATCTTCAGCTTGCCGGCGCCGCGCTCCATGTCGGCGGCGAAATTCTGCATCCCCTTCACCAGCGATTCGCCGTTGCTGTCGGCGAGCGCCTTCAGGGCGACCGGGTTGGAGGCGAGGAAGTTGGAGGGGGAGAAGGCGTCGGTCAGCAGTTTGGTGAAGAATTCGGCCCGCCGCTTGGTCAGGGGGTCGACGTCCTCGACGCTGGAGACCAGGCCGTTCATCCAGTCCGAGGTGACCAGATAGGACTGGCGCATGACGTCAAAGGCGGGGTTTTCGGACCAGGCCGGATCCTTGAACCGCTTGTCCTTCGAGGGCGCGGCGGCGGTCTCCTCGCCGGCGGCGCGACGGGTCGTGGTGGCCCACAGGTCCATATAGCGGTTGAACAGGTCGGCCTGGGCGGCGAACAGCTTGTCCGGGCGCGAGGCCAGGCTGGTCATGACGGAGTTCATGGCCGGGCCGACGTGGAAGGGGTCGGGCGAAAGGGCGGCGGGGCGGTCGGCTTGCGACAGGGCGGCCTCGGCGATGGCCGACTGAGCGGTCATGGCGGCCTTGGCCAGGTTCATCGACAGGGTCTCCAGCATCTGCCGCTGGTCCGCACCGGGGAAGTCGAAGGCGTCGGCGGCGGGCGCCTCAGCTTCGGGCGGCGGAGGCGCCGGTTCAGGGGCCGGCGCGACCTTGGCGGCGCGGGGCCGGGGCGGCTTGGCCGAGGTGGGGCGTCCGGCCTTGCGTGGCGCGCGGGGTGGAGCGTCGGCGGTCGGTGGGC
>VFBG01000034.1:0-14237 GCA_006515835.1 bacterium
CCCGTGATCGTGTCGGCACCCGCAGTGCCCGCGAAATACTGCCCGCCGCCGGCGCCTACGATCAAGGTTATGTCGGCGAACTGAAGCCGCTCGACCGTCGTGAGCGTATCCGTGCCATCCGGCCCGGTCACGGTCGTGGTCCCGCCCACCGTCGAGACGGTGTAGCCGGCCCGCGCGCCGGAAAACACAGCCGTATCCGTCCCCGCCCCGCCGTCGATCGTGTCATTGCCGGCGCCGGCGTTTATGACGTCATTACCGTCCAACCCGTTGATCACATCCGCGCCGCTCGTCCCGTTCAGGGTGTCAGCGCCCGACGTGCCGTTGATCGGCCCGCCCGTCAGCGCATTGCCGGCCGCATCAAACAGCCCGTCCGCAAACTGCAGCCGCTCGACATTGGTCACGCTGTCGCTGCCGTCCGGGCCCGCCACCGTGGTCACGCCGCCCGACACCGTGATCGTGTAAGCAGACCGGTTGCCGGAATAGACAGCCGTGTCCGTTCCGTCGCCGCCGTTGATGGTGTCGTTGCCGCCGGCGCCGGTCAGGGTGTCGTCTTCCGTTCCGCCGTTCAGCGTGTCGGTTCCCGAACCGCCCGAAAGGATGTCCGCGCCGGCGTCGCCGTTCATGGTCGAGCCGAGCAGCACGATCGGAGTGGTCGGCTGGCTGGGGCTCGACACATGAAGGGTGTAGCTCTGGCCGGCCGGGGGCGGGCCCGAGACGAAGGGCGCGCTTCCGCTCACCCAACGCCCGACCTGGATGTAGTAGGTGCCGGCGGTCGCGAAGGTGTGGCTCAGCGCCGAGTCGGTGCTGTCGCCGCCGTCCGACGCATTGTCGTCATTGCTGGCCAGCTCGACGCCCGCGCCGTCGAACAGCCGCAGGGTGCTGTCGAAGGTCGCTCCATCGATATCGAAATTCACCGTCTCGCCCGCGGTCACGGTCACGCGGTAATATTCGACGTTGCCGTGGCTCGTGGCCACGACAGTCGCGTGCGGAATGGTGGTGGAATCGGCGATTGCCGGATTTTCGAACAGATCGAAGGCCCCAGAGAGGGAGACCGCTGTGCCGATGCTGCCGTTCGTCGTGTCGCTGCCCTTGATGATGTCGGGCGCGCCGCCACCCTGGCCGGGTGCACCGGCGTAGAGCTCATCAGCACCGCCGCCGCCGCTGAGGGTGTCAATCCCGCCGCCGCCGCGCAGGATGTTGGCGGCACCGTCGCCCGTCAGGGTATCGGCAAAGGCCGTTCCGGTCACGTTCTCGACCAGGCTCAGCGTATCCGTGCCCGCCCCGCCGCTGGCCGCGCCGGAGGTCAGATTGACCGTCACCCCGGTGCCGGCGCCGGAATAGTCCGCAGTGTCGACACCGGCTCCGCCGTTCAGCGTATCGTTACCCAGGGCACCGATCAGGATGTCGTTGTCGTCGCCGCCGTTCAGGGTGTCGTTGCCCGAGCCGCCATTCAGAGTGTCGCTGCCGGCCAGGCCGCTGATCACGTCGTCGCCGCCGAGGCCCCCGATGACGTCCGCCAGAGCGGTGCCAGTGATGGTCTCGTTGGTGATGTCGCCGCCGACCATGACGCCGCCCGACGGCGTCGCTGCGATGGTCTGGTCCGTGAACTGCAGGAATTCGACATTGGTGACGGTCACGTTCTGGCCGTTACCGGTAATCGTGCCAGTCTGGCCGTTCCAGGTGATGGTGTATGCGGCGCGCGCGCCGGAGAACACGACCGTATCCGTGCCCAGTCCGCCGTCGACAACATCCGTGCCGGTGTTCGGGGTAAAGCGGTTGTTGGCCGA
Source organism: bacterium (assembly GCA_006515835.1). Lineage (GTDB taxonomy): Bacteria > Pseudomonadota > Alphaproteobacteria > Caulobacterales > Caulobacteraceae > Brevundimonas. Next base: position 1,788 of record VFBG01000034.1, read on the forward strand.
GTTGCCGCGGAAGGTGTCCGAACCGCTGCCACCGATCGCATTCTCGATCACTGCGCCGAGGGCGATGGAGACATTCCCGACCAGCCCGCCGACGCTCGAGAAGGATCCCTGACGCAGATCGATGATCTGGCCGTTGTTCAGATACCCCGAGAAATCGAACGTATCGGTGCCGCCAGCATCCCAGGCGCAGAAGACAAGGGGGCTGAGCTCATTGCCGGCGTTGAACCAGATCTGGCCCGCGGTCGAGTTGAAGCCATAGACGGTGTCGCCGGTCCGGGTGGAGGTGTTGGCCCCGTACAGGCGCTGGGCCGCCGAGATATCGTCCAGCAGCGGCGCGGCCGAATAGCGCCGCACCCCGGCTCCGTCGGTGCGGAAGTCAGCGCCGGTCTCCCGCTCGCTGAAATAGCTCATCACCGAATACTGGAGGGAATCCTCGTAATAGATGGCACTGGCCGAATAGGTGATTGAGCCGCCAGCGCTGGCGTTATAGGCCGCCGGATGGCTCAGGCCGATGGCGTGGCCGAGCTCATGCAGCAGGGTCAGCTGACCATAACCCTGCTGGACGGGCAGGGCGTTGTAGGACAGCGAACTGTTGATCCAGACGTCGCCCTGGACCTGGCTGAAGCCCGCCGCGCCGGGCATGCCGCCCGGCAGATAGGCGAAGGCCGCCGCGCCGTCCTGGCCGGAACTGTAGTTGCCCAGCAGGATGGTGGCGTTGTCAGAAAACTCGCTGCCGACGTTCTGGACGCGCTGGAAGGTGATGTTGGCCACGTCCGACCAGGCCGAGAGAGCCAGGACCGTCGCCGCGATCTGGGTGGCGTTGAACTGCGAGAAGCCGGTCGTATCCGTCGGCATGGTCGTGACCGAGTCACGGAAGGCATAGGTAACCGTTGCCGCCGTGCCGAGGCCCGAGGCCCAGCTCTGGTTGGTGCGGGTAATCTGGGCACCCGCGTCCGTGGAGCTCAGGGAAGGCTTGCCATTGGGACCGAAGACCCCACGGTCATCGGCGTTCAGGCCGAAAACCGGGCCGCCGCCGTCAGCCTCGGTCGTGGGACCGTGGAAGCGGGCGCAGCAGGCGCACACCTGATAGCTGGCGATCGCCCCGAAGGAGGCGTTCTCCACCGGTTCAACGGCTTCGCCGACGCCGACAAACCGCTCGTTCCGGCCCGTAAACCCGTCAAACTCTTCGAGAAGAATGCTCGAAGCTGCGTTGGAACGGATGCTGTTCAAACCGAAAAACATGGGGCCACCGTCGTGGAGAGAATAGTTGAAGTGGTCACCGTAACGCGACCAACCGAAACGACAAGCTTGACGCAATCATGATGTAATGAATTTCGCGAGATGCCCGCCATGGTTGCTGGCCGATTCACGCTGCCGTCTCCTCACGTCAGGACCTGATCGCTTTCGCTCGATTGAGATACGGTGCCGCGTGACCAAGGGACGCAGCGTTCGCCCCGTCGAGGCTTGGCACGACGGGGACCCCGACGCATGGTGCGCCCATGTTGAACCGGCACCCCCACGCTTCCGTTACCGCCCTTCTGCTTCTCACCGCGACAGCCCTGTCAGGTTGCGGTTCGGGCGTTCCCGTTGCGGAGGCCGGGCTGGAGATTTCCGCCCCGGCGGAGCAGCGACTGATTGCGTTGACGGATCTAGACCAGCGTGTCGCAAGGGTCGGCTACCGCCTCTCGGCGGCCAATGCAGAGCTCTGCCCTGCGGTGCGGAACTCGGCGGGCTGGCTGCTGCACGCTGCGAGCCAGTACAGCCCCGAACTTCGGCCCTGGGCTGAAACCCGGTTCGGACTGGAGGGGGACCTGCCGGGCCTTCTGGCCGTGCCTGAAGGGTCGGCCGCCGATCTCGCCGGCCTTCGCCGCGGCGATCTTCTTGTCAGCGTCAATGGCGCGGCCCTGGCGCGCGGCGTCGACCGCCGCGCGGCCGTCTTCGAGGGCGTCGAGATCAATATCCGGGCCCTGGACCTCGCCCTGGCCGACGGCCCCATCGAGGTCGTGTACCGACGCGACGGAAATGACCGGACGGCGAGGATCACGCCGCAACGCGCCTGCGGCTATGATGTCCAGCTGGACCCGTCGGACGAACTCAACGCCCGGGCGGACGGCAAACGCCTGTTCATCACCACCGCCATGGCCGGTTTCACCGCGACCGACGACGAGCTCGCCCTCATCCTGGGCCACGAGCTCGCCCACCACGTCCTTGGACACCGGGGTTGGCATGAGGCCGAGACGCGGGGCCGCCAGACCCAGACCGTGCCGGCCCTCACCGAAACGTCGGGCGGGGCCGAGCGGCAGGCGGATCGCGTGGGCCTTTACCTCGCCGCGCGGGCCGGATTCGAAAGTTCGATCGGTCCGGCCTTCTGGCGACGGTTCGGCGCGTTCAACTGGCGCGTCCGCTATCCGCAGTGGGGACATCCCTCCGCCGAGGCCCGCGCTCGCGCTCTGGAACAGGTTCAGGCGGAGATCACCGCCCGTCGGGCGTCGGGAGAGCCTCTGGTTCCGTAGCGGCCGCCGGCACCTGGGCCTCGTCTTCCCGCCATGCTGCGTCTGGATTGAGTGCCGCCGTCGCCTCAAGGAATGTCCCGGGCTTCATCGACGGCTCATCTGGCGTCTGCAGTCCGGCCACGCGGGCCAGATCCGCGATAAAGCTGATGCAGTTGCGTCGCCTGAGGTCGTACACCCAGCCTTCCGGCGTGTTCCACCAGTCGGCGCGAGCGCGCACCGCCCGATAGTCGGCGTCGCTCACGGTCAGCCTCAGATAGGGTTTGCCCTCGCCGACATAGCGAGGGTTAGGCAGCTCGACCACGCCGTCGCCGCGCGCGAACAGCAGGTGCGGTCCCGGATTGCGGGCCGTGAAGCCCGCCGCCCAGTCCACCGTGTCGCCCGTGTCGTCCAGCGTGCCCGTGGCCTGCACGAAGGCGTGAGGAAACAGAAGATTGCCGTCGCGCACACGCGCACCCGGATGCGCATAAAAGGTCAGGGTAACCTCGGCCCAGGCCGACCCTCCGATGAGCGCCAGCACCAGCCCGAGCAGTCCGGCTCGCCGCATTGTTCCGATCATCCTTCGGGCTCCGTCATCCGACCACCTATCGCCCGGCGACCGGGCGTTGCAAAGTCCCGACGCATCGCCCGACGTCGTATCGAATCAGAAGGCCGCGTGTGACCGACATGGTTCCAGACCCTGCGACTCTTTCCTCTGCCGACTGGTGGCGCGGCGCCGTCATCTATCAGGTCTATCCGCGCAGCTTTGCCGATGCGAACGGCGACGGCGTCGGTGACCTGGCCGGGATCACGGAACACCTCGACCACATCGCCTCCCTCGGCGTCGACGGGGTCTGGCTCAGCCCCTTCTTCACCTCGCCGATGAAGGATTTCGGCTATGACGTCGCCGACTATTGCGACGTCGATCCGGTGTTCGGGACGCTGGCCGATTTCGACCGGCTGATCGCCCGCGCCCGCGCTCTCGGACTGAAGATCATCACCGATCTCGTCCTGGCCCACACCTCGGACCAGCACGCCTGGTTCCGGGACAGCCGCCAGTCGCGCACGGGCCACCGCGCCGACTGGTACGTCTGGGCCGAGGCGAAACCCGACGGCTCGCCACCGAACAACTGGCAGTCTGTCTTCGCCGGCCCCGCCTGGACCTGGGACGCACGGCGTGGCCAGTACTACATGCACAATTTCCTGCCGGAGCAGCCGCAGCTGAACCTGCACAACGTCGAGGTCCAGAATGCCCTGCTGGACGTTGCCCGCTTCTGGCTGGACCGCGGCGTCGATGGCTTCCGCTTCGACGCCATCAATTTCGCCATGCACGACCCGACGCTGACCGACAATCCGCCTGCGCCACCCGGCGGCAAAAGCACCCGGCCGTTTGATTTTCAGGCCCACATCCACAACCAGTCCCAGCCGCAGATTCCGGCCTTCCTCGCCCGCGTCCGCGCTCTGATGGATCAGTACCCCGACCGCTTCAGCGTCGCTGAAGTGGTGGGCGCCGCCGCCGAGCCCGAGATGCAGGCCTTCACCGCCGACGACCGCCATCTGAACAGCGCCTATGGCTTCGCCTATCTGTATGCCGACGCCCTGACTCCCGATCTGGTGCGCAAGGCCAATGCCGCCTGGGACGGTGCCCCCGGCCAGGGCTGGCCATCCTGGGCCTTCTCCAACCACGACGCCCCTCGCGCTGTATCCCGCTGGAGCGAGGGCCGCGACCCCTACCGCTTCGCCCGCATGGCCATGCTTCTGCTGATGGCCCTGCGCGGCAATGTCTTCGTCTATCAGGGCGAGGAGCTGGGCCTGCCCCAGGCCGACATCCCCTTCGACCGCCTTGTCGATCCCGAGGCCATCGCCAACTGGCCCGAGACCCTCGGCCGCGACGGCGCCCGCACGCCCATGCCGTGGTGCTCCGCCGCGCCGCACGCCGGCTTCTCAATAGCCGAACCCTGGCTGCCTGTGGACCCGCGCCACCCGCCGCTGGCCGTCGACCGTCAGGACACGGACCCAGCCTCGATGCTCAACCTGACCCGCCGACTCATCGCCCTGCGCAAGCGCGAGCCGGCCCTGCGCGTCGGCTCCCTGCGCTTCCTCGAGGCCCCCGCCCCCCTGCTGGCCTTCGAGCGAAGCGAGGGCACCGACACCCTGACCTGCATCTTCAACCTCGGCCATGAGGCCATGGTCTGGAGTCCGCCCGACGCTGGGAACGTCCTCGAGGCCGTCAATCTCAACGGCTCGCCATCCGGCCATCTGCCGCCGCTTTCCGGCCTGATCGCCCGGCGGACTTCGATATGAGGTGGCGGAGCCGCGCCCCTGGCGCTATCGCAAACCCATGACCACCAAGGGCCCCGTCCTCGTCACCGGTTCGGCCGGCTTCATCGGCTTCCACACCGCACAGCGACTGCTGGCGCGCGGCGAGACGGTGATCGGTGTCGACAACCTCAACGACTATTACGACCCGACCCTGAAACAGGCGCGGCTCGACCGCCTGCTGGCCCAGCCCGGCTATATCCACCACACCCTCGATCTGGCGGATCGCGACGGCATGGCCGCCCTGTTCGCGAAACATGCGCCCCGTCGCATCGTCCACCTCGGGGCCCAGGCCGGCATCCGCTACAGCGTCGAAAATCCCGAGACCTATATCGACTCCAACGTGGTCGGCTTCCTGACCGTGCTGGAGGGCGCCCGCGCCGTGAAGGCCGAGCATCTGGTGTTCGCCTCGACCAGTTCGGTGTTCGGTGCCAATGCGGCCCTGCCCTTCTCGGTGCAGCAGGGCGTGGCGCATCCGCTAAACGTCTATTCGGCGACCAAGCTTGCCAATGAGGCCATGGCCCACGCCTATGCCTACATCTTCGGCATCCCCTGCACCGGCCTGCGCTTCTTCACCGTCTATGGCCCGTGGGGCCGGCCGGATATGGCCCTGTTCAAGTTCACGCGGGCCATTCTCGAAGGACAGCCGATCGACGTCTACGGCGCAGGCGCCATGGAGCGCGACTTCACCTATGTCGACGACATCGTCGACGGCGTGGTGGCCGCTCTGGACACAGTGCCCGAGAAGGACCCCGACTGGCGCGCCGAGGCTCCGGATCCGGGCACGAGCGGCGTGGCCCCCTGGCGATTGCTGAACCTCGGCGCCGGGCGACGCGAACCACTCGCCCGATACATCGAGGTGCTGGAACAGGTGCTGGACCGCAAGGCCATCCTCAATGTCATGCCGACCCAGGACGGTGAAATGACCCGCACCGAGGCCGATGTGACCGAGACCCGCGCCGCCCTGGGCTACGCCCCCTCGACCTCCATCGACGTCGGGGTCAAACGGTTCGTCGACTGGTACCGGGACTTCTACGAGGTCTGACGCAGGCACCGACCGCGCCTGCGAAGGCCCGCGGTCAGGACATGCCGCAACGTCATCCCTGGACCTCTGACTGTGCAGCGACACAGCAAGTTATTGCGCCGCACACGAAATGATTTGCCTGCTGCGGTGCAATAGGTTCCTATCCCTATCCGCGGCCCCGAACGCGGTTCGAGCCGAGCCTTCAGTCTCCCAGCCTCGGACCCCGCGCATGAAAACCCGCAGTCTCGCCGCCCTTTGCACCCTCGGCCTCGGCTTGATTGCCGGCCCGGCCCTGGCCGCAGCGCCTGCCGCGCCAGCCTTGCTCGCCCATCAGGCGCCGTTGGTGCTGAATGAGGCCTCGTCGGCCTGGATCCTGACCTCGACCGCCCTCGTTCTGTTGATGACCCTGCCGGGCCTCGCCCTGTTCTACGGCGGCATGGTGCGGCGCAAGAACGTGCTGGCCACCATCGCCCATTCGACCGCGGCCATGGCCATCGTCACCGTGCTCTGGTTCATCGTCGGCTACAGTCTGTCCTTCGGCTCAAGCGGCGAGGCCACCAACGGCTTCATCGGCGGCCTGCAGGCCGCCTTCCTGAACGGTGTCACCCCGTCCACGGCCCACAGCCTCGCGCCCGGCCTGCCCGAGTTCCTGTGGATCGCCTACCAGCTGACTTTCGCCATCATCACCCCGGCCCTGATCGCCGGGGCCTTCGCCGAGCGGATCAAATTCTCGGCCTCGATCCTGTTCTTCTTCCTCTGGCATCTGATCGTCTATGCGCCGATCTGCCATCAGGTCTGGGGCGGTGGCTGGATGGGTTCGCTGGGCGTGCTCGACTTCGCAGGCGGAGCCGTCGTCCACGTCAATGCGGGCGTCGCCGGCCTCGTGGCCGCGCTGGTGCTCGGCCCGCGCCACGGGCATGGCCGGGACAATATGGCCCCGCACAACCTCGCCTTCACCGCCATCGGGGCCGGCCTGCTGCTGGTCGGCTGGCTGGGCTTCAACGCCGGCTCGGCCTGGGCCGCGGACGGCATCGCCGCGGTCGCCGCCTTCAACACCATCCTCGCCGCCGCCGCCGCCGCCATCGGCTGGACCGCGATCGAGTGGATCGACCACAAGAAGCCCACCCTGCTGGGCCTGCTGTCCGGCCTCGTCGCCGGGCTTGTGGGCATCACCCCCGCCGCCGGCCTTGTCGACCCCAAGGGTGCCTTCATCATCGGCATCGTGTCCGGACCGGCCTGCTACGCTGGTGCCGTCTGGCTCAAGCGCGCCTTGAAATACGACGACAGCCTCGACGCCTTCGGCGTGCACGGCATCGGCGGCATCGTCGGTGCCCTGCTGACCGGCGTCCTCGCCACCGCCGCCATCAACCCCGCCGCGGCGAGCGCCAATCTGCTCAACCAGGCCATCGGCCTGCTCGCCGTCGTCGCCTGGAGCGGCATCGGCACTTACGCCATCCTGATGATCTGCAAATTCACCACCGGCCTGCGCGTGGCGAAGGAGGAGGAGATCGAGGGCCTCGACTACACCCAGCACGGGGAAACGATCCATCCGTAGTGGAGGCCGATCGCATGCGATCGGCCGACGGCTGCCAGCCCACGCACTATCGTAATTCCGGGCGACCCCTCCCTCTTGCTATCGTCATTCCGGCGAAGGCCGGAACCCAACGGCGCCGCGAAGGCGGCGAAACACCGGCGATGGCGGGACCGCCTTTCCCCGGCCGCGCTCCCGACAGCTTCGCGCTCACGCGCGCCGCTGGGTTCCGGGTCTGCGGCTCGCTTTGCTCGCCTCCGCCCGGAATGACGATAGCGGGTGGGGGCGGTTTGGACTGCTGACAATCCACCGATTGTCAGCAAATGCCGACCCGCCAACCCACTGACTTCGCTCGACTTTCAAAAATTACAGCGTCACCGGCCCGCCATAGCTGGCCCCGCTCACATACTTCCAGCCATCCCGTCGCGGGGGAGGGCGTCTGGCGCCAGGGCCATCGCGTGCGGCGGGATGTGATCGAGCGGGAAACCGCGCCAGATCGTCTTTCGGGGCTCCGGCTCCGGCAGGCGGGAGGTTGCGGGACTGTCTGCGGGGGATTTTTGAAACCGCAGAGCCCGGGGAGCCTGGCCGCTCTCCGCCCGTCATGGGCCTCGGGGCGCGCAGGGACTAAACGGCGAGAAGCGCAGGGGACTGAAGACCCCCGGCAGGCCGTGCAGAAGCCCTCAGCGTCCTGCCTGTGTGAACCGGTCGCGCGGAGCGAAGGCGGCGACGCCGAAGCCGCCCGCGCTCCGCGACCTCCCCGTCACTTTCCGCCCCCCGGGCCGGGAAGGGCTTCAGCCTGTCCGGTCTTTGAAAATCTAGCCCTTGGGAACCAGCCGCCACATCCTGAGCGGATGGCGGACCGCTCCCGCCTCTTCACCGGCCTCGGCGCCGCGGCCCATGTAGAAGTCGGCTCTCACCGGCCCACGGATGGCGGAGCCCGTGTCCAGCGCCACGACCAGCCCCTGATAGCTGGCCCGGGCGCCGCGCAGATTGCCGCCGTCGGCCGAAATCCACACCAGATCGCCATAGCGCCAGTGGGCCGGGTCGACGGCGATCGAGCGCCGGGCGGTCAGGGGGATGCCCGCCGCCCCGTTCGGATGGCCGCCGTCGTCGGGGTCGACGGCGAAGAAGATGTAGCGCGGGTTCAGCGCCATTACTGCCCGCGCCTCGGGCCCGCGGTGGGCCGCCAGCCAGGCACGGATGGCTTCTCCCGAAGTTCCATTGGCCGGCAGCAGGCCCTGTTCCGCCATCGGCCGGGCGATGCCGGTGAAGGGCCGGCCGTTGTCGGCGGCATAGGCGGCGCGGGCGGTCGAGCCGTCCTCGAAGGTCAGATAGCCCGAGCCCTGGATCTGCATGAAGAACAGGTCCTCGGCCCGCATCCAGGCGAGAGCGTCCGTCGGCGGCGCGGCCTCGATGTCGGCGCGCACGGCCCCAACGTCGCCGCGGGTCCAGCCCGCGGGGCGGGGCCGGACCGGCATGTCGAACTCGGCGTCAGGCGCGCGACGGGCCGTGTATTCCGGCGCGAAATAGGAGGTCAGCAGGCCTGGCCCGCCATCGGCCGTCCGCGCCGCCACGACGGTGAAGCCGCTCTCGAAGAAGGCGCGGGCCATCGAAGGCGTCACGGGCTTCGAGGTTTGTTTGATGTGCATGGCCCGGGCGCACTGGGTCCGGGAGGCGGCGTCGCGTGCCACGGTGCAGCCGGTCGCCCAGGCCTCGAAGGCGGCCAGATGGTCCTCGTCATTCCAGCCGGGCAGGGTCGCGGGGCTCACGCCCTCGGGAGCAGGGGCAGGGTCGGGCGGGGCAGGGGTCGCGGGCGCTTCTGTCCCGGTCGCCGGCGGGACCGGCGGGGAGTCAGGCGCAGTCGCACAGGCGGTGAGCGTCAGGGCGAGGCCGAACAGGACGGCCGCGCCGGAAAGACCCCGACAGCGCGCGCCGCCGCTGATCATGCGGCGGCGGGTTCTGTGCGGGCCAGAACCCAGTTCGGATCGCTGGCGCCGAGGGTGCGCTCGAAGGTCCAGAGCTCGGCGACGCGGCGCTCCTCGACCTGGGGCTCGGCGGCCGCATCGGCAGGGGTCACCGTGTTGCGCAGTTCGGCCAGGAAGCGGACCTTGGCCGTGGCGCGGTTCTCTTCGGCCGAGGCCTGCTCCAGATCAGCGCGGGCAGGGTGGAGGAATTCTGCGACCTCGGCGTTTCGCGGTCGCCAGAGGCATAGGCGCGTACGATGGTCTCGTGCGCCTGACGGGCGCCCTCGAGGAACCGGACCGGGTCAAAGGCCGGGTCGCGCGCCTTAAGGCCGGCGATCGACGCGAGGGTGACGGCGTCCAGCACGTGAGGCCGGCCGGCGGTCTGATCCGGCGCAGACGCGTTGGTCACGGTCGCGGGTTTGGCGCGGGCGTCATCCTCCGGCTGGCGGCCGACCTTCTTGCCCAGCAGGTTGTAGAGCTGGAACAGGACGACGGCGGCGATGACCGCGAGGATGAGTATCAGGATCTGGTCCTGTGGCACGGGCAATCCTTGGCTGGCGGCCGGGGAGGGACCGGGCGCGACGACAGACGATTAGGGGCTGATATAGGGACGCGCAACCGCCAGCGCTCAATGCCCCGGGTGTGGCCTATCGCCCATGCGGCTGCGTGGGGCCCTGCCTTCGTCCGGCCTGACGCCCTTCGGGCCACTTCAGGCCCTTGGTGTGCATCGTTGCCGCACCCGGCGCCTCGTGCTAGTCGCCGCGCCTTCCCGGCGCCTTAATCGGACGCCGATCACTCATTCAGACAGACCCGACCGATGACCGACGCCGCGCCTCCTTCCGACGCCAACACCGCAGCGCCCGCCGGCGCCGGGCCGCAGGGACCGCAAGGCCCCGGCTTCCGCATCGTCGCCCAGTACGTCAAGGATCTGTCCTTCGAGAACCCCAAGGCCCCCGACAGCCTGCGCGTTGACGGCAAGCCGGCCATCGACATGGGCGTCGAGATGAACGCCCAGGGGCGTCCCGACGGCCTGTTCGAGGTCGATCTGCGCCTGACCATCAAGGCGACCACCGACGCCATGACGGTATTCAACGTCGAGCTGCTTTACGGCGGCCTTTTCGCCCTGCACGGCGTGCCGGAGCAGGACATCGAGCCGCTGCTGCTGATCGAATGCCCGCGCTACCTGTTCCCGTTCGCCCGCGAGATCATCGCCCGGGCGACCTCGGACGGCGGCTTCTACCCGCCGTTCATGCTGGACCCGATCGATTTCGCCGGCATCTATGTCGCGCGTCAGCAATCGATTGCGCGTGGACCGGCGGAAGCGGGCCAGGCCTGAACGCTCTCGATCAGCCCGCCACTGTCCGGCGGGCTATAAAGCCGGATCAGGCGTTCGTCAGGCGGCGGACGCCTTTTCCATGTCCAGCCCATAGGCTTCCCAAAGCGACAGGTCCTTCAGATTGGCCTGCAGGAATGCCTGATGCGCCGCCCGTTCGGCCTCGCTGGTCCGGATCGGCAGGGGCCGTGGACGCGCCTCATAACCCTGGGCGGCCACAGCCGCCGCCGCGGCGACCGTCGCCCGTGAGGCGGACAGGTCCAGCCGGCGCTCCTTGCCGCCCTTGAGCTCCAGATAGACCTCGGCCAGCAGCCGGGCGTCGATCAGGGCGCCGTGCAGGGTTCGCTCGACCAGCGAGACCTTGAACCGCTTGCACAGGGCGTCGAGCGAATTGGCCATGCCGGGAAACCGCGCCTGGGCCAGCTTCAACGTGTCGATCCAGCGGTCTTCGGGAAACAGGGCCCGGCCGCAGCGGCCGAACTCGTGGTCGATGAAATTGCGGTCGAACTGGGCGTTGTGGGCGATGATCGGGGCGTCGCCGATGAAATCGCACAGGTCGATGACGATCTCGGCGAATTTCGGCGCGTCCTTCACCTTGTCGTCGGTGATGCCGTGGACCCGGATGGCGTCGGCGGGGATCAGGCGCTCGGGATTGATCAGACGGTGGAAGGTCCGGCCCGTCGGCAGCAGATCCTCGATCTCGATACAGCCGACCTCGATCATCCGGTCGCCCGTGCGGGGGTCGAAGCCGGTGGTTTCGGTGTCGAGGACGATTTCGCGGGACATGGGCCCTTATTGCGACCGTTCGCCGTCGCGCGAAAGACCGTGCCGGGGCGGCGTCCACCCTTCGGCCAGAACCATCCCCACGATTTCGTCGACCCGCGCCCGCGCCGCCTCAAGCCCTACGCTGGTGTCGATGACGAAGTCCGCGCGGCGGCGCTTTTCGGCGTCGAGGACCCGTGCCGCCTGGACCGCGGCCGGGGCGGTCACCACCACGACGGCGTCCACCGTCGCATCACCGCCGGTCTCGAACAGCAGGGGGATGTCCAGCACCGCCAGCTTCAGGCCCCGCGCCTCCGCCGCCGCCAGATCATCCAGACGCCCTTTCAGGACCAGCGGATGGACGATGGCCTCCAGCCGCGCGAAGGCCTGGCCGTCGCGCCCGAGCGCTTCCGCCAGCCGGGTCCGATCGACGGCGCCGTTCACGACCACGCCGGGAAACGCCTCCTCCACCGATCCAACCGCCGCCCCGCCCTTCGCATAGAGGCGGTGCACGGCGTCGTCGGCGTTCCAGACCAGGGCGCCGGCGTCAGCGAACATGGCCGTCGTCGTCGACTTGCCCATGCCGATGGAGCCGGTCAGGCCGAGCACGATCATGGCGTTTCCCCCAGCGCCGCCAGGGCCGGCGCGCGGACGTCGATCGGAGGCGGCTCGATCCCGAAGATCGCCCGGAACGATGGGCGCGCCTGACCGATCAGCATGGCCAGACCGTCCACCGTGGTCAGCCCGCGCGACCTACCCTGAGTCAGGAAGGGCGTGATCAAGGGCCGATAGGTCATGTCCATCAGGACTGCGTCGTCCCGTAGCCAGGACACGTCAATTTCGGGCGGCACGCTCAAGGCGTTGACCACCAGAACTGCCTCAGCGAGGGCGTCGGCCTCGACTACGGTCGCGCCGAGGTCACGCGCCAGCACTTCCGCCCGTGCGCGGGTCCGGTTCAGCACGCCGACCTCCGCGCCGGCGCTGATGAGGGCCGCAACCGCCGCTCGCGCCGCCCCACCCGCGCCGAG
>VFBG01000034.1:14255-19273 GCA_006515835.1 bacterium
CACCCGCGCCGAGGACCACGACCGGCCGACCACGCACATCCAGCTGAGGGGCCTGTTCAGCCAGCGCCGCCATCAGACCGACGCCGTCAGTGCTGTCGGCCCGGACACGGCCGTTCTCAAACACCAGCAAATTGGCCGAGCCACAGGCCCGGGCCGAAGCGGTCGCCTCGTCCGCCATCGCCAACGCCTGTTCCTTGAACGGCGCGGTGACATTCAGTCCTTGCAGCCGGCCGGCTCGCCCCTCCGCGACAAGATCGGCGAAGCCGGCGGCGTCCGCGGGCCCATAGGCGCGATAATCAGCGTCCAGCCCCGCCGCTGCGATCCAGGCGTTGTGGATCAACGGGCTGAGCGAATGGGCGATCGGCTGGCCGGCCACGCCTGCCCTTGGCGTCATGACTTCAGCACTCCAGCCCGGCGCAGTTCGGCCAGTACCGGCCAGAGCGGGAGGCCAAGGACGGTGAAATAGTCACCCTCCACCGCCTCGAACAGCTGTGACCCCATGCCTTCCAGCCGGTAGGACCCGACGCAGTGGAGCAGTTCCTCGCCTTCTGCGGCCAGATAGGCGTCGAGAAAGGCGTCCGAGAATTCGCGCACCCGCATGGTCGCCGTGTCGACCGCGGACCAGACAATCTGGCCGTTGCGGGCGAGGGCCGCGCCGGAATGCAGTTGATGGGTCCGGCCTCGCATAGCCGCCAGCCGGACGCGCGCCTCATCGAGTGAGGCCGCCTTAGAGACCAGACGGTCGTCGAAACCCAGGGTCTGGTCTGCGCCCAGCACCCAGGCGTCGCCGTCGTGGCGCGAGACCGCCAGCGCCTTGACCCGGGCCAGTTCAACGGCGAGCCCCACCGCATCAGCCGGGTCATGGACCGCCTTGACCGCGTCCTCGTCGACATCCGCGACCTGGATCGAGAAGGGCACCCCGGCATCGGCCAGCATGGACCGCCGCGCCGCGCTCTTCGAAGCGAGGATCAACCGTTCCGAGGGCGCGCTCACCAGGCTGCCCCCAACCGCCTGGTGCGGCGCTCGTTCAGCAGATTGATGATGGCGGCCGCGGTTTCCTCTACCGAACGGCGGGTCACGTCGATGACCGGCCAGCCGCGTCGTTCGAATGCCCGTCGCGCCTTCACGGTCTCCTCGCGGACGGCGTCGTGGTCGATATAGGAACTTGCCCGGTTGGCGTTCAGCCCGTCCAGCCGGTTCTTCCTGATCTGCACCAGCCGGTCCGGCGAGACCGTCAAACCCACCACCAGCGGGTTCTTCAGACCGACGAGCCGTTCGCCGTCCTCCTGGCCAGGAACCAGCGGCACGTTGGCAGCGCGGATACCGCGGTGGGCCAGATAGATGCAGGTCGGCGTCTTGGAGGTGCGGCTGACCCCGCACAGGACCACATCGGCGCCCTCCAGCTGCACGGTCGTGCCCTGTCCGTCGTCGTGGGCCATGGCGTAGTCGAGCGCCGAGATCCGGTTGAAATAGTCGGTGTCCAGTGCGTGCTGGGCCCCGACCCGCGTCGACAGGGCCGCGCCCAGATAGCGCGAAAGAGCGCCGACCAGTGGGTCCAGCGCCGCGATCTGCGGCATGTCCAGCTTGCGGCAGCCCTCTTCCAGCTGTTCGCGCAGCTCCCGGTCCACAAGGGTGTGAAGCACCACGCCGGGGGAGGCGGCGGCTTCCTCCAGCACCCGCTCCATCTGTTTGGCGGAACGGACCAGGGCGTAGATGTGCTCGATCGGGATGACACCGTCGAAACGGGCCACCACGGCCTTGGCCATGGCGTTCAGCGTCTCACCGGTGGAGTCCGACACCAGATGGACATGGAAATAGGTCGCCAACCGCGAGGGTCCCGAGGCGCGACCTGGCGAACCCGACGTCATCGGCGGCTGTCCATGATTGCGAGACTCCTGTGGACGGCCCGGGGCGCCGTTGGTGCGCCGTCGGAGCCGAAGGGTGGGTCTTTCCCTATAGCGGTGCCGAACGCGGGCCGCGAGCGGGGACAGAGGTGGACGGGACACCGCGCGTCGTCGCAATTCATCCCAAGGCCGTCCGCCGCCGGCGTTCCGCCTGTGGAGATCCTTAACGAGACGTTAACGGCGCCCAGGGGCGCAGGGCCTTCGCACGTCCTCCAGCCCCGTCGTTAAGGCCTCGTTAGGATTTATCCCCGTTTTCACCAGCCCCGTGGAAGACAGGCTCGACGACTGTGACCGTTTGCGGAAAACCCGTCCTGACACGTCTCGTAAGGGCCGTTTGTCCCCTCCGTCCCCGGCCCTGCCTTCTACTTCCAAATCTCAAGACTCTTTTCCTGAGAAGGAATGGAAGGGTGCGACACGGGACGGGCTTGAGCAGGACCCGGCGCCCCGGTAGGACCGGGGTTACATGACCGTCTCTCCCGATATCCCCCTGATGCTCAAGGTTCTCGCCGGCGAGGCGACGACCCGACCCCCGGTATGGTTCATGCGTCAGGCCGGGCGCTACCTGCCGGAATACCGCGCTTTGAGGGCGACGACGCCCGATTTCATCTCTTTCTGCCTTGATCCCGAGAAGGCTGCCGAGGCGACGATGCAGCCGATGCGCAGGTTTGGCTTCGATGCCGCCATCGTCTTCGCCGACATCCTGCTCATACCCCGCGCCCTGGGCCAGGAGGTCTGGTTCGAGGCCGGCGAGGGGCCGCGTCTCGGAGCCCTGCCGCCGGTCGAGGGCATGCACGATCTCACCGCGGGGGCCGGCGAGGCCCTGAAACAGGTCGGCCAGACCCTGTCGATCGTGCGGGCCCAGCTGGAGCCCGAGCGGGCCCTGATCGGTTTCGCGGGCGCTCCGTGGACTGTCGCCACCTATATGCTGGACGGCGAGGCCCGGACCATCGGCAAGGGCGAGCGGGCCCAGGCACGGACCTACGCCTATGCCGAGCCGGAGAAGGTCGAGGCCCTGCTGGACGTGCTGGTCGAGGCCACGGCCCATTATCTGAAGATGCAGGCCGACGCCGGGGCCCAGGTGCTGAAGATCTTCGAGAGCTGGGCCGAGGGCCTGCCGGAAGACCTGTTCGAAACCCTTGTCCTGCGGCCGCACCAGAAGCTGGTGGCCCGCGTGCGTGACCTGGGCGTCACCGTTCCCCTGATCGGCTTCCCGCGAGGCTCGGCGGCGCTGGCGGAACGCTATGCGGCTGAGGTGGATGTTCAGGCCGTGGCACTGGACACGGCCTGTCCGCTTGAGATCGGACGCCGCGTGCAGGCGATCAAGCCGATCCAGGGCGCACTGGATCCCCTGCTTCTGCGTGCCGGCGGGCCGATGCTGGATCGGCGGGTCGACCAGCTGCTCGAGTCCTGGGGGCAGGGGCCATGGATCTTCAACCTCGGCCACGGAATCCTTCCGGACGTGCCGATCGCTCACGTCGAACAGGTCCTGAAACGGATCGGCGCCCAATGAGCGCGACCCCGGGCGGCCGTCGCATCGCGGTGGTGTTGTTCAACCTCGGCGGTCCGGACGACCAGACCTCGGTCAAACCCTTCCTGTTCAACCTGTTCAGCGACCCGGCCATCATCGGCCTGCCCAATCCGTTCCGGGCGCTTCTGGCACGGCTGATCTCCAGCCGCCGGGAGACGAGCGCCCAGGCCAACTATGCCCTCATGGGCGGCGGCTCGCCCCTGTTGCCGGAGACCCGGAGGCAGGCGGGGGCGATGGTCGAGGCCCTGAGCGGGCAGCTGCCCGACGACGAAGTCCGCGCCTTCATCGCCATGCGCTACTGGGGCCCGCTGTCGGAAGAAACCGCGGTCGATGTGGCGGCCTTCGGCCCTGATGAGATCGTCCTTCTGCCGCTGTATCCCCAGTTCTCGACCACGACGACGGAGTCCTCGCTGAAGCGGTGGGCCGAGGTCTATGCGGGCCCGGGCGTCAGCCGGACGGTCTGCTGCTACCCCGAAGCACCGGGCTGGATCGACGCCCAGGCCGATGGGGTGAGGGCGAAACTGGCGGAGGCGGGCGACCGGCCGGTCCGGGTCCTGTTCTCCGCGCACGGCATCCCCGAGAGCCTGATCACGAAGAAGGGCGATCCCTATCAGGAGCAGATCGAATCGACCTGCGCCGCCATCGCCGCCCGGGCCGGGCTGGCCGAGGGGGCCTGGGCGATCTGCTACCAGAGCCGCGTCGGGCCGATGAAGTGGCTGGGACCATCGACCCCGGACGCCATCGACAAGGCCGGGCGTGACGGGGTCGGGGTCGTTGTGGCACCGGTGGCGTTCGTCTCGGAGCATATCGAGACCCTGGTCGAGCTGGACATCGAGTACGCGGAACTGGCCCATGAGCTGGGCGTGTCGCCCTGGCTGCGCAGCCCAGCGGTCGGCGTAGCCGCGCCCTTCATCAGGACGTTGGCGGACGCGGTGGTCGAGGCCCTGTCGCGGACCGGTACGGCGCCGTACGGTCCCGGTTGCCGGGCGGGCTGGAAGGCCTGTCCGCGGACCTGCGCGCGGAGGGCGGCATGACCTTCGAGATCGTGCGCGGCCTGCACATCCTTGGGGTGATCGCCTGGATGGCCGGCATGCTCTTCCTGCCGCGGCTCTACGCCTATGACGCCGAACAGGCGGGCAAGGCCGAGCCGCTGCGGTCGGAGATGCGCGGCCTTTTGCGGACCTGGCAGCAGCGGCTGCTGAAGATCATCATCAATCCGTCCATGATCGCCGCCTGGATCTTCGGCGTCTGGATGATCGGCATCCACATGTTCGAATACGGTGAAGGCTGGGGCTTCCTCGCCCAGCCGTGGATGGTCGCCAAGCTGGCGGGTGTGGTCGCCCTCAGCGGCTGGCACGGTTTCCTGGCCGGCGAGCTGAAGCGCATCGAGGCGGGGACTTCGACCCGGTCCGGCAAATTCTGGCGCATGACCAATGAAGTCCCCTTCGTGATCGCCGTCGTCATGGTGCTATCCGTGACCACCCAGTGGACGCTTTAGGGCGCTAACGCTCGCCGCGCGGCGGCTCGCTGCTTGAGCGCGCAAAGCGCCAGGCCGCGTCGGGTCGACAAGGCGGAGCCTTGTGACC
>VFBG01000035.1:0-5007 GCA_006515835.1 bacterium
GCGCCCCTCGCCCTTGACCTGCTCGACAGCAGTCTGGAATGCGGCCTGGTAGTCGAACATCGGATGGACCTCGCGGCGAGCCTGACCCTTCGCACTTGCGAGCTCCGGGGTCACCTCCGGGAAACCCCTGAAGGCCGGTGGTTCAGTTGCGCTGGGCCAGGATGGCCATGCGCACGAGTTCGGACAGGCTGCGGGCCTGCATCTTGGTCATGACGTTGGCGCGGTAGACCTCGACCGTCCGGGGACTGATCTCGAGATCGTAGGCGATGACCTTGTTGGCATGGCCGGCGACCAGCCCTTCGAGCACCTGACGCTCCCGGGCCGACAGCGTGTCGAGCCGGCTGCGGACTTCTGCGCGCTGCGCCGAATTTCCCGCGGCCTGTGCCCGTTCGGATACCGCAAGCCGGATAGAGGCGAGAAGGGCGTCATCATCGAAGGGTTTTTCGATGAAATCCTTCACGCCGGCTCGCACAGCCTCGATCGCCAAGGGTACGTCGGCATGACCGGTCATGACGATGACCGGGTGGTGTACCCCCAGCTCGGCCAGCCGGCGCACCATTTCGAGACCGCTCATGTCCGGCATGCGTACATCGGTGACAATGCAGCCGGGCTCCAGGTTCGCGGCGTGAGCCAGAAGGGCTGCGGCGGATTCATAGGTCCTGGAGGCGAGGTTGGCCGTGTCCAGCAGGAAGGCGAGCGAGTCCCGGATCGCGGCGTCGTCGTCGACCACGTGGATTACCGGCTCATTCGGCATCGCTGAGTTCCTCCTCGCCTACGGCGCGCAGTGTAAAGCAAAACCGTGTTCCGCCACCAGCATTCGGCTCGGTCCAGATGCGCCCACCGTGCGCCTCTATGATGGTCCGGGAAATCGATAGTCCAACCCCCATACCGGTTCGCTTGGTCGTGACGAAGGGCTGGAACAGCTGGCTGGCGATTTCAGGACTGATCCCGGACCCGGTGTCGGCTACCGTCACCTGGGCGTGGTCATCCGTAGCCGGATCAATTCGGACCTCAAGCACTTTTTTCGGACTGCCTTCCATCGCCTCCATGGCGTTGCGAATCAGATTGAGCGCCACTTGCTGAATCTGGACCTTGTCGGCGAGAACAAACTCGACCCCGGCTGCGAACCTGAACCGGACCCGGACACCGTGCTCCTTGGCCCCGACGAGGGCGAGGGCGCTGGCCTCCTCGATCAGCTTGGGCAGGCTTTCGACCCGCCGTTCCGCCTCGCCGCGGGCCACAAAGTCCCGCAGCCGACGGATAATCTCCCCTGCGCGAAGCGCCTGTTCGCCCGCCTTCTCAATCGCTTCCAGCAAGCGTTCACGCGGCACCGGCTCGGCGGCGAGCAGGCGTGAAGACCCCTTCAGGTAGTTCGCAATCGCGGAGAGCGGCTGGTTCAACTCGTGCGCCAGGGCCGAAGCCATCTCGCCCATGGCTGTCAGGCGGGAGATATGGACCAGTTCCGATTGCAGCTCCTGAAGGCGCTGCTCGGTGTCCTGCCGCTCACTGAGGTCGCGGACGAAGCCGGTGAAGAAGCGCCGGTCGCCCGAAATCATCTCGCCGACCGACAGCTCCATCGGGAAGGTCGAGCCGTCGCGACGCTCGCCCACCACGACCCGGCCGACACCGATGATGCGGCGTTCGCCAGTGGTCAGATAGCGGTTCAGGTAGCCGTCATGCTGCTCCCGGTAGGAATCGGGCATCAACATCTTCACATTCTGGCCGATCACCTCCTCGGCCTTCCATCCGAACAGGCGCTCCGCCGCGACGCTGAAGGATTGCATGATCCCACGTTCGCTGATGACGACCATGGCGTCCGGCACCGTTGCGAGGATGGACTGCAGGTGGGCTTCGCGGGCGACCAGGTCCCTGTTTACGGCTTCAGCACGGGACCTCATGACCAGGAATGCTTCCCCGCCTGCCGTGATCGCGCCGCCGACCATCAGAAAGACGCCCCCGCCGAACCATTCGCCCGCGCCTATCGGGCCGGCGGACCCCGTCACATAGAGTCCGCAGACCAGGCCGAGCACGGTCGCCAGCGCACCCGGGCCAGTCCCGCCCAGGACCGCTGCGCCGACGATGGCGGGGATGAAAAAGAGAAAGGCCAGCCGGTCGTCGAGCAGGGGCTGCATGACCAGGCGCAGGGCGAGGCAGAACACGACGGCGACCACGGCGGTCACAAGACCCAGGCGTGTTCGCCTTACCGCCAGCATCCAGTTCCGGATGGGTCGGGTCTCGATTGCCTCCGGGGGGGTAGTCGTCATCTGCGCCTCCGCAACAACCCGTAGGTGAAACCCCCGAATTCCACCAGACGCAGCGAGCCGTTAGGTCGGCGAATGACGCACAATGACCACGACTGCCAAGGCTTCGCGACGTCGTCGGGGGGCTTGCCACCCGCCTGGCGGTCTCATGCGGCACGCAGCCTGCCGCGCTACACCAGCTATCCGACGGCGGTCGCATTCGCTCCTGTCGAAGGTGACGCGGAGGCCCGCAAATGGCTGTCCGCCATCGGGGCTGAACAAACCATCTCCGCCTATGTCCATGTACCCTTCTGTCGTCGATTGTGCTGGTACTGCGGCTGCCACACCAGCGTCGTCCACGACAACACGCGTGTCGCCGCCTACGTCGGGACCTTGATGCACGAGGTGGACCTGTGGGCGGACGCCCTGCCGGCGCATGCCGGGGCCGCTCACCTGCATTTTGGAGGCGGCAGCCCCAACGCCCTTTCGCCCGAAGATTTTCTGGCCCTGGTCCGTCACATGGCCGACCGGTTCAGCCTGCGTCCGGGCGCCGAGGTGGCGGCCGAGCTGGATCCGGGCATGCTGTCAGAGGCCTTCATCGACGCCGCAGGCGAGGCGGGTGTGACCCGCGCAAGCCTGGGGGTGCAGACTTTCGACCGGGCGGTACAGGCGCGTGTCAACCGGATCCAGTCCTTCGACCAGGTGGCAGCCGCCGCCGACCGCCTGCGCAAGGTTGGCGTAGGCGCCGTCAATTTCGACCTGATGTACGGCCTGCCGGGCCAGACTCCGGAAAATGTCGCGGCCTCGACGGAAGCCGCGGTCACCCTGAGGCCTGATCGCGTGGCGGTATTCGGCTACGCCCATGTGCCGTGGATGAAGAAGCATCAGGTCATGATCGGGGAGGGCGATCTCGCCGACGGAGACGGGCGCTGGGCTCAGGCTGAGGCTGCCGATTCCGTCCTGCGGGGTGCAGGCTATCTGCGCATCGGGCTGGACCACTATGCGCTTCCCGGCGATCCGCTTGCGCTGGCTGCAGCCTCGGGAAGCCTGCGCCGGAACTTCCAGGGCTACACCGATGATCCGGCACCTGTGCTGGTTCCTGTCGGGCCGTCATCGATCGGCCGGCTGGCCGCGGGCTTTATCCAGAACGCTGCGGCGACGGATGTGTGGAGCCGGGCTGTCGAAGCCGGCCGACTGCCCGTCGCGCGAAGTCTGCCCGTAACGGCGGAGGATGAACTGCGCGCCGCGGTCATTGAACGCTTGATGTGCGACCTGACCGTAGACGTCGGGGCGGAGTGCCGTGATCGCGGATTCGAAACAAACGCGCTGGATGCCGCCGTCGCCGCCGCTTTGGCGCTCCAGGCCGACGGACTCTGCCGGGTCGAGGGCCGCGCGGTTACAATTCCGGAAGAAGCGTTTCGACTGATGCGTGTTGTTGCGGCCTGCTTTGACGCCGGACTCGCCCCCGTCGAGCGGCGTCACGCCCGGGCGGTCTGACTGGTCCGTCGCCTGGCATCAGGGAAACCCCTTAGGGGGCAAACCCGAATATCGGCGAACCGGACGGGGTCCTAGCCTGCGGCATCGATCGTGCCTGGAGGATTGGATGCCCGCCCTACGTTATTGCGAACCTCGGGAAACGGCCGCCCCGTCCATGGACCCAACGCCTGATTGCGCGCTCTGCGGTGCCTTTGTCAGTGCAACGACCGCTCCCCGGTCGCCGTTTGCTCCGGGCGCGCTTCTGTTCCGGCAGGGCGAGCCGGTCCGGCTCGTCTACCGGATTCTGAGCGGCGCTGTGATCAGTTATCGGCTGCTGAGCGATGGCCGTCGTCAGGTGACCGGCTTCCATCTGCCGGGCGACTTTCTGGGTCTCGAAGCCGGCGTGGAGCACGCGACCACAACCGAGGCGCTGAGCCGCGTTGACGCCCTGGCCATGGAGCGCACCGAGCTTGCCGGCCGCGCTGTGACCGATGTGAGCCTGGCACGGGCCCTGTGGCAGGTCACTGTCCGCGCCTTCCGGCGGAGCGAGGACCACGCCCTGATCCTCGCGCGGCAAGGCGCCACCGAGCGTGTCGCCGCCTTCCTTCTCGATTTCGCCGAACGCATGGGCTGGCCGGAGTTCATTGACCTGCCCATGACGCGGCAGGACATCGCCGATCATGTCGGCCTGACCATCCATACGGTCTCCCGGACCCTGTCACAGCTTCAGGACCAGGGACTGGTAGAGGCCCGCTCATCCCGCCATGTGCGCCTGCTTCAGCGTGGCCGGCTGGAGGGCATGTGCGCGTGACGGCGACGACCGTCATTCGTGCCTCCCGGCCCGCCGTCATCCTGGTGGACGACGACCCCGCAGTAACCCACGCGATGCAGTTCTCGTTCGACCTCGAGGGGCTGGACGTCCGCAGTTTCCGTGACGGCGAAAGCCTCCTTTCCGTGGGCGATCTGCCGGAAACCGGTTGTCTGATCCTGGACCACAACCTTCCAGGCATGGATGGCCTGGCACTGTTGGAACGACTTCGCGCGGCCGGCGTCCGGCTTCCCGCGATCCTGATCACGACCCATCCACGGGCAGCCTTGCGAAACCGTGCAGCGGCCGCCGGCGTACCGATCATCGAAAAGCCGCTTCTGACGGACGCCCTGCTTACGACCGTGCGCAAGGCTTTGGCGCGACAGGCCTGAAAGGCCGGCTCAGGTCGCGGGACTGAGCATCGGCCGGGGCTTGATCAGCCAGGCCCCCGCACCGGACACGCCCACGGCGGCGACCAGCAGG
>VFBG01000035.1:5068-32538 GCA_006515835.1 bacterium
AGGGTGGGGCCGCACATCGGGCCCGTCAGAGCCATATGACCGACCGCCAAGGGACCGGCGATCGCTGCCGCGCCTCCCAATGCAAGGCCGAGCACGACAAGTGCGCCGCCCAGAATTTGCTGATCCGGAATGTCCTGAATGCGCATGCTGAATCTCCTTGGGGGAACAAGACCCTCAAAATAGGTGGCTGGCTTTGCGCCAGCGCAAGGCGCGAGTCGGGAGGGCCGGGCACGGAGTCATTCTCTGCTCGAGGGGTCTATCCGAATGCCGTCTATCGCAAAGCCCGAGGCCGACACGCCGTCAGACGTCGTCGCCCTGTTCCTGTTTCTCGGTGTGGCTGCGGTCCTGGCACTGTTCGCCACCGCCCTGACCGGCTATATCCTGATGGCCGCCTCGGTTCTGGCCCTCAGCGCCCTGACCATCGGCTTCGCCCACGGGAAGTTCCGCGGCGACCCCAACCGCTACCAGGACGGGGTGATTCGTGCGGGCGTGATCGCCACCATGTTCTGGGGTGCCATCGGCATGACGGTCGGCGTCCTCATCGCCGCCCAGCTGTCGTGGCCAGAGATATTCTACTTCCCTGAGCATGGCTGGCTGAACTTCGGTCGATTGCGGCCACTGCACACCTCGGGTGTGATCTTCGCCTTCGGCGGCAACGCCCTGATCTGCACTTCATTCTGGGTGGTGCAGCGGACCTGCAAGGCGCGGCTGGCCGGGGGGATCTGGCCCTGGTTCGTCTTCTGGGGCTACCAGCTGTTCATCGTCCTTGCCGCCACCGGCTATGTCGCGGGCATCTCCCAGGCGCGCGAATACGCAGAGCCCGAATGGTACGTGGATATCTGGCTGACCATCGTCTGGGTCGCCTATCTGCTGGTCTTCCTCGGCACGATCTGGAAGCGTAAGGAGCCGCATATCTATGTGGCCAACTGGTTCTACCTGGCCTTTATCGTCACCGTGGCCTTGCTGCACCTGGTCAACAACGCCTCCGTGCCCGTCGGCTTGCTGGAGGCTCGCAGCTACTCCGTGTTCGGCGGTGTCCAGGGGGCCCTGGTCCAGTGGTGGTACGGTCACAACGCGGTCGGCTTCTTCCTGACTGCCGGCTTCCTGGCCATGATGTATTATTTCGTTCCCAAGCGGGTCGAGCGGCCGGTGTATTCCTACCGCCTGTCGATCGTCCACTTCTGGTCGCTGATCTTCATCTACATCTGGGCCGGACCCCACCACCTGCACTACACGGCGCTGCCGCAGTGGGCCCAGACGCTCGGGATGACCTTCTCGATCATGCTGTGGATGCCGTCCTGGGGCGGGATGATAAACGGCCTCATGACCCTGTCGGGTGCCTGGGACAAGCTGCGCACCGACCCCGTTGTCCGCATGATGGTGGTGGCCATCGCCTTCTACGGCATGTCGACCTTCGAGGGTCCGCTGATGTCCATCCGGACGGTCAACGCCCTGTCGCATTACACCGACTGGACCATCGGCCACGTCCACTCCGGTGCCCTGGGCTGGGTCGGCTTCATCAGTTTCGGCGCCATCTACTGCATGGTGCCCTGGCTGTGGAAGAAGGAGCGCCTGTATTCGAACGCCCTCGTCGAGTGGCATTTCTGGATCGCGACGACCGGGATCGTTCTCTACATCTCTGCGATGTGGGTCTCGGGCATCATGGAAGGCCTGATGTGGCGCGAATACACGCCCGACGGCTTCCTCGCGAACAGCTTCATCGAGACCGTGTCCGCCAAACACATCCAGAACGTCATCCGCACAGTCGGCGGCCTGATGTTCCTGAGTGGCACGCTCATCATGTCCTACAACCTGTGGCGAACGACCCGCATGCCGTCCGTGCCTAACAGCTCGGCCGTACCGGCGACGACGATCGCGCCGCAACTCCTGCCGGCCGAGTGAGGATCAGACCATGTGGAAGCAGCATCACAGGTTCGAGCGCCATTCGCTCATTCTGGTCATCGGCATCATCCTTGTGGTGTCCATCGGCGGCATCGTGGAGATCGCGCCCCTGTTCTGGGTCGAGAGCACGATCGAGGAGGTCGAGGGCGTTCGTCCCTACACCCCGCTCGAGCTGGCAGGGCGCGACGTCTACATCGCGGAGGGCTGCTATGGATGCCACTCGCAGATGATCCGGCCGCTGCGGGACGAGGTCGAACGCTACGGCCACTACAGCCTCGCCGCCGAGAGCATGTACGACCACCCGTTCCAGTGGGGATCGAAGCGGACGGGGCCTGACCTGGCGCGGGTCGGCGGCAAATACTCCAACGATTGGCACCGCGAACACCTGACCGATCCACGCTCGGTGGTGCCTGAGTCCAACATGCCTCCCTTCCGCTTCCTCGCGGACCAGGATCTCGATCAGCACGCGATCCAGGCCCAGCTGAGAACCATGCGGACCGTCGGCGTGCCCTATACCGCGGACCAGATCGAGAACGCGGAAGCGGACCTGAACGCCCAGGTCGATCCCTTCGCCAGCGCAACGTCGGATCTTCGCGGCCGGTATGGCCCCCGGATCGCCCAGGGCGACTTCGACGGCAATCCTGACAGGCTGACCAAGATGGATGCCCTGATCGCCTATTTGCAGCAGCTCGGCACCCAGGTCGACTTCCGCACCTACCAGGCCGAAGACCCGGAGAATCTGCGATGAGCGGCCTCGACTACGAAACCGTGGCGCGGTTCGCCCAGCAAGGCGGCACCCTCTACTTCGGCGCAGTCTTCATTGCGGGCGTGGTCTACGCGCTGTTGCCGAAACACCGCGAGGCTTTCAAGCGCCTTTCCCACCTGCCGCTCGAGAACGACGAGGACGAGCATGTCTGAACGAGAGCTCGACGAACACTCCGGCACCGAGACGACCGGACACGAATGGGACGGGCTCAAGGAGCTGGATAATCCGCTGCCGCGCTGGTGGCTGTGGACCTTCTATGGCTGCATCCTTGTGGCGATCGTCTACTGGGTGCTGATGCCGGCCTGGCCGGGCCTTAACGGCTACACTCCGGGCGTTCTCAAGCAGTCTGACCGGGCCGATGTCGCCCAACAGATCAGCGCGTTGCAGGTTCAGCGCGGTCGCGGTGAGGCGATGCTGGCGACAGCCTCGCTTCAGCAGATCGAGGCGGACCCGGCTCTTCAGGCGCATGCGCTGTCGGTCGGGCAATCTGTCTTCGGCGACAACTGCGCAACCTGCCACGGGGCGGGGGGCGGCGGGAACCGCGGCTATCCAAACCTGCGTGACGACGTCTGGCTGTGGGGCGGGTCGCTCGAGGAGATCGAGCACACCCTGCGGGTCGGCGTTCGGTCGGCCCATCCCCAGACGCGCACTTCGCAGATGCCGGCCTTCGGTCGCGAGAACATGCTGACCGCCGCCCAGGTGTCTGACCTGACGGAATATGTGGTGAGGCTTTCGGGCCGTAATGCGGACGCCGCGGCCGTGGGACGGGCGCAGCAACTCTATGCAAACAACTGCGCCGCCTGTCATACGCCGACCGGCGTGGGAGATCGCCTGGTCGGCGCGCCCAATCTGACTGACGCCGAGTGGCTCTATGGTTCTGACCGCGAGTCTATCCGGGGCCAGATTCACAACGGTCGGAACGGCGTGATGCCGACGTGGGAGGGACGGTTCTCGCCCGGCGTGATCAAGGCCCTGGCTGTCTACATCCACGTCAACGCCGGGGGCGGCGAAGCGTCAGGAGCCGCCGCAGCTACGCCATGACCATCATCATCGACCGCACCCGCGATCGCTCAAGGGCGACCGGACCGGTCTCGATCGCTGAAAAGCAGCGGGAAAAGGACCGTCCGAAAGGGCTCTACAAGGCGCGTGTGCCGATCTATCCCAAACTGGTTCACGGCCAGTGGCGGTGGATCAAATGGGCGCTGCTGATCGTCATGCTGGCGATCTATTACATCACCCCGTGGATCCGCTGGGATCGACCGGGCGCGTTGCCGGACCAGGCGGTCCTCGTCGATTTCGATGGCGGCCGCTTCTACTTCTTCATGATCCAGCTGTGGCCGCAGGAGGTGTATTTCATCACCGGCCTGCTGGTTTTCGCCGCGCTGTCCCTGTTCCTCGTGACGTCGCTGTTCGGCCGGCTCTGGTGTGGTTACGCCTGTCCACAAACGGTGTGGACTGACCTGTACATCTACGTTGAGCGGATGTTCGAGGGCGACCGGAACGCGCGGATGCGGCTCGATGCGGCACCGACGTCGTTCAACAAGCTGTGGCGCAAGGCGGGCAAGCACGCGGTCTGGATCGGCGTCGCCTTCGGTACGGGCGGCGCCTGGATTTTCTACTTCCACGACGCGCCCCAGCTGATCCGCACCTTCTGGGTCGGGACGGCGCCGATGACGGCCTATGTCTCCTGCGCCATCCTGACCTTCACCACCTATGTCTTTGCGGGCCACATGCGTGAGCAGGTCTGCACCTATATGTGCCCGTGGCCGCGCATCCAGGGCGCGATGCTGGACGACCAGTCCTTCCAGGTCACCTATCGCTATGACCGGGGCGAGCCGCGCGGACCGCACAAGAAGGCGGAATCCTGGGACGGGCGCGGCGACTGCATCGACTGCAACCAGTGCGTTGTGGTCTGCCCCATGGGCATCGATATTCGTAACGGTGCCCAGCTGGAATGCATCAACTGCGGCCTGTGCATCGACGCCTGCAATGAGGTCATGGAAAAGGTCGGTCGCCCGCGCGGGCTGATCGCCTATGACACCGATGCGGCCGTGGCGGCGCGAAACTGTGGTCAGAAGCCGCAGCACCGTCTGATCCGCGCGCGCACGCTGTACTACGGGGTCGCCCTGGCGGTTGTCGGCGGCCTGATGATCTGGGGGTTCAGCACCCGGAAGACCCTGGACGTGCATGCCTTGCGGGACCGGAACCCGGCCTCCGTGCGGCTGCATGATGGAGCCGTTCGCAACGGCTATACCCTGAAGATCGCCAACCATGGCTTCCAGACCGCGACCGTGGAGGTCCGCTACGATGGCGTGCCCGGCGCGAGCCTGAAGAGTCCCGGACAGCCGACGTCGGACCCGCTGACCCTTCGGGTCGACCCCAACCGAGTGACGTCCGTTCGGGTGTTCGTCACCGCCCCCGCCGGCGAGGTCGCCGACGGCAGTCGCCCGGCGACCTTCCATTTCCGCTCGGGCGACGAGAGCCAGACCGTCCGGACGGCCTTCGAGTATGGAGAACTGCGTTGATGACCGCGTCACCTTCCCCCCCGCGTGTTCCGTTTACGGTTAAGGGCTGGCATGTGGCGGCTGGCGTGGTGGCCTTCTTTGCCGTCGTAATCGGTGTCGACGCCGCCTTCCTTACACTGGCCTATCGCACGCATCCGGGACAGGTCGCGCCTCGCCCCTATGAGGCCGGTCTGATCTATAACGCCGAGCTTGAGCGCCTGCGGGCGCAGGAGGCGCTGGGTTGGCGCGCCGCCGTGGAAGCCCGGGCGGATGGCGTGATGGTCCGGCTTCAGGACCGCGACGAGCAACCGCTGAGCGGTCTGAAGGTCACGGCCACCCTGCTGCGCCCGGCCACCGACCAGGGGCGCACCGTCCTGACTCTGACCGAGACTGGTCCGGGCCAGTACGCCGGTACGCGGCCCGGTCTGTCCGGCACCTGGGACGCCCGTGTCGAAGCTGTTGGAGACGGCCCCTCGTTCATCGCCGAGCGGAGGCTGACATGGCCGTGACGTTCGACGCGGCCAGCCAGCCCGACATGTCCGCCTTCCTGCGCAAGACCGAGGAGGGTCACGCGCGGCTGGACCTGCTGGTGACCGGCGCGCGCTGCGCCGGCTGTATCGCCAAGATCGAACGCGAGATGGGGAGGCTTGCCGGGGTGGATTCGGCCCGGTTGAATCTGTCCACCGGGCGTCTGTCGCTGGGACTTGAGAATGCCGGCGTCGATCCGGGCCGCATTATCGCCGCCCTGGCTCGGCTCGGCTATCCGGCCACGCCCTATGACCCAGGTGCCGCCCTGGTGCAGCGTGACCGCGAGGGGCGTCGCCTGATCCTCGCGCTGGCGGTCGCCGGCTTTGGCGCAATGAACGCCATGATGTTCTCGGTCCCGATCTGGGCCGGACTGTTCGACCAGGAGCTCGGCCCCGCGACCCGCTCAATGATGATGTGGATGTCAGCTGCGGTCGGAGCACCCTGCGCCATCTTCGCGGGGATGACCTTCTTCCAGTCGGCCTGGCGGTCGCTGAGGGCAGGGCGGGCGAACATGGATGTTCCGATCTCGATCGGGGTGATCCTGACGCTGGTGATCAGCTTTTCGGAGACGATCCTGAACGGTCGCGACGCCTATTTCGATGCCGCCGTCTCTCTGTTGTTCCTGCTGCTGATTGGTCGCTGGCTCGATCATGTCCTGCGGGCAAAAGCGCGCAGCGCCGCAGGCGACTTGCTGGCGCTGCAGGCTCCCGCGGCCTGCGTGATCGACACCGCCGGCCGCGAGCGATCGTTACCGCTCGCCGATATCCAGCCTGGCGATGTTCTGCGCGTCAGGCCTGGCGACCGGATTCCGGTCGACGCTACCCTCGAGGCAGGCGAAGCCTTGCTCGATAACAGTCTGCTGACCGGCGAAAGCGCGCCCGAGCGGGTCGGACCGGGGCAGCTGTGCCGGGCAGGTGCCGTCAACACGTCCGGGCTGCTGACGCTCCGGGCTCGCGCAAGGTCAGAGGACTCGACCCTCGCGGCCATCGCCCGCCTTGTGGACGCCGGGACCCAGTCCCGCTCCCGCTATGTCCGCCTCGCCGATCGCGCGGCTGCGCTCTACGTCCCCGTGGTCCATGCGGCCGCCTTGGCGACCTTCGCCGGCGGCTGGGCCCTCGGCCTCGACCCGCGTGAGGCGCTGATCCGTGCCGTGGCCGTCCTGATCGTGACCTGCCCCTGCGCCCTAGGCCTGGCCGTGCCGGCCGTGCAGGTTGTGGCCTCGGCCCGTCTCTTCAAGCGCGGTGTCCTGGTCAAATCGGGCGCGGCGCTCGAACGGCTGGCCGAGATCGATCATGTCGTCTTAGACAAGACCGGCGTCCTCACCGAGGGCCGGCCCGCCCTGGTCGGGGCGTCTCCGACGATCATCGCCCTCGCTGCGCCGCTGGCCCGGGCGTCCAGTCATCCGATGGCGCGCGCGGTTGCCCGCGCGGCCGGGGAGGGGCCTCTCGCCACCGAGGTGATCGAACACCCCGGGCTGGGCGTTGAGGGCCTGATCAACGGTCGCCGCGCGCGGCTGGGCCGGGCGGCGTTCGTCGGCGTTCCGACCCTGCGCACCGGCGAAACAGAGCTGTGGTTCGGATTCGAAGACGAGTCCAAGGTGCGCCTCCAGTTTTCGGACGTGCTGCGGCAAGACGCCGGCGAAACCATCGCGGCGCTCAAGGCGCGGGGCATGACGGTCAGCATCCTGTCCGGCGATCAGCTCGGCGCGGTCGAGGCCGTGGCCGGAGCGGTCGGCGTCGCCGAGTGGCGTGCAGGTCTGTTGCCCGAAGAAAAGTCCGAGGCGATCGACCGTCTCGCCGCCCAGGGTCGCAAGGTCCTGATGATCGGTGACGGGCTGAATGACGCCGCGGCCCTGGCGCGGGCCCACGCCGCCATCGCACCCGGTACGGCGCTCGCGGCCAGCCAGAACGCGGCCGACCTCGTGCTGACCGGCGACGCGCTGATGGCGGTCGTCGAGGCCATCGACGTGGCCCGTTCCGCCCGCCGTCGCGCACTGGAGAATTTCAGTTTTGCAGCGGTCTACAATCTTGTAGCCGCGCCAGCCGCGATGCTCGGTCTGGTGAACCCCTTCGTCGCCGCCCTTGCGATGTCGGGATCCTCGCTTGTCGTGACGCTCAATGCGCTTCGTGTGAGGAACCGGCGATGAACATCATCTTCCTGTTGGCGCCCTTCTCGGTTGCCTTGGGCTTGCTGGCTGTCGTCGCCTTCGTCTGGACCCTGCGTGCGGGACAGTACGACGACGTCAAGGGCGCGGCGGAGCGCATCCTGATCGATGACGAGGACCCCGACGCGCCGGGGATTGGGGACGGCCGCTGAAGGCCATCCATCGACGCAAGCTCTACCGGTTGCGATGACTGGCCGGATTGAGTCCATGGCGAGCCATCTTGTCGTAGAGGGTCTTGCGCGGAATCTTCAATTCGGCGGTCACGTTCCGGATATCCCCGCGGTGCCTGGCGAGGGATTCCCGGATCAACTCCGCCTCATAGGCCAGGACGCGCAACACAAGTCCCTCGTCAGTCGGGTTGGTTGATGCAAGCGGCGCCAGCCCGGTCGTGCTCAAGCAGTCGCCGTCGGATCGCGTGATCTATCGGGGGCGTTTCGTGGCCCAGTCGGTTGGCCGCGCGGCCCAGGAAGCGCGCAAACAGCAACGGCACATCCTCCCGGCGTTCGCGCAAGGGCGGCGCCCGCAGGCGGATGACGTTCAGGCGATAGTAGAGGTCCTCACGCAGGTCTCCCCGCGCTACGGCCTCAACCGGATCGCCCTTGGTCGCGGCGAGGATGCGGAGGTCGAGCGCATGAGGCTCCATGGCTCCGACGGGCAAGACCTCCCGTTCCTCCAGCACCCGCAGGAGGAGGAGCTGCGCGGCGCGCGGAGCCAGATCAATCTCGTCCAGAAACAGGGTGCCCTGGTGCGACTGTTCGATCTGCCCCTCGCGTCTCCGGATCGCCCCGGACGCGCCCGCGACCGCGCCCATCAGGAGGCTTTCCAGGCCACTTTCCGGCAGGGCGGCGCAGGACACCGCCACAAAGGGTCTCAGCCGGCGGCGTCCGGCGTTGTGGATGGCGCGCGCCACCGCCTCCTTGCCTGAGCCGGTCTCGCCCTCGATCAGGACGTCCACCTGGGCGTCGGCCAGGCGCTGGATGGCGGCTCGCAGGGCTTCGACAGACCGGCTTGAGCCACTCAGCGGGATCGAGCCTTCGTCGTCGGCTGCGAGGGCGGCCAGGCGGCGATTGTCCAGAACCAGGGCGCGCTTTTCGAGGGCGCGACCGAGCGTCTCGATCAGGCGTTCAGGCGCAAAGGGCTTGGCGAGAAAATCGTAAGCGCCGCGCTTCATGGCGTCGACGGCTTCAGCGATGTCGCCGTGACCTGTCATCATGACCACCGGCAGGTCAGGATCGAGATCGTTCAGACGTTCCACGAGTTGGCGACCGTCCATGCCCGGCATTCGCAGATCGGTGACCACAACGCCTTCGAAGCGATCATCGACGACCTTCAGCGCTGCCTCCGCGGACCCGAAGGCGTTGACCGTCAGGCCGTCGAGCTCGAGCCGTTCCGCCAGGGCGCTGCGGAAGGCGTCGTCGTCGTCGATCAGGGCGACCCGGTCGAGCACCTGGAAGCTCATGACGCCTTCGCCAGGCGGATGGTGAACCGCGCGCAAGGCGGCAACGATGTCCCGGCTGATGACGAGGCCCAGCCCAAGACCATCAGCCTTGTCCGTCGTGAACGGTGTGAACAGGCGTTGGCGGACCGTCGGCGTGACGCCGGGTCCATTGTCAGCGACATGGATGACGACGTGCTTGCCCTTTACGGCCACCCCGAGGTCGATGACCGGGTCCGTGACGCCATCCAGCGCCTCGATGGCGTTCTGGAGCAGGTTCAGAACCACCTGTTCAAGCCGGTTGCGCTCGGCGCGGACGGCGAGGGCGGCGGGCGCCCGGCGACGCTCCAGGGTGATACCCTTCTCCCTGAGCCGTCCGGAGACCAGCAGGAGTGCGCCGTCGATGGCTCCGTCGACGCCCACCGCGACGGTCTCCGACCGGGTCTTGCGGGAAAAGGCGCGGAGTTCATCGGTGATGACCCCGACCCGCTCCGTCAGGCGATCGATATTGGCAAGGGATCTAAGGGCGCCGGCACTGTCCTCGCGTCGGAGCTGGACCGCGGCGCTGTCGGCATGCGTCCGGATCGCTGCAACCGGCTGATTGATCTCGTGCGCCACGCCGGCGGCGATCTGGCCCAGGGTCGCCAGCTTGTTGGCCTGGATCAGCTCGTCCTGGAGGTCCTGGCGAACGGTCTCCAGGCGCCGTCGCTCATCGATCTCATGGTTCAGCTGATCATTGGCGGATCGTAGCTCTGATGTCCGCAGGTCGATCTGCCGCTCAAGCTCGACGCGGGCCTGTTCGTCTTCGGTCGCCCGCGCGGCCGCTCGCTGACGCCGACGCAGGAGGATGCCGGTGAGGGCGGCCAGAAGCGCCACGGTCAGCGCGCTGAGCCAACGCGCGACAGCGACGGCCCGGTCTATGGCGTCACCGGACGGCGCGAGCAGGTTCAAGCGCCAGCCGATCTCCGGGATCGGGTCCGACGCGGCGGCGTACAGTCCCGGAGTGATGTCCGACGAAACACTGACAAGGCCGGAATCGTCAGCTTCGAAGGGCAGGGGCGTGGGAATTGTCGATCCGGCGGTCTGGGTGGCTGCGAGCCGTCGCCGCAAGTCGGCCGACAGGGGCCGGGCGGTATCGAAGCGCCAGGCCGGCACCGTGGTGATCACCACCACGCCATCTGAGTCGGTGACATAGGTAGGTTCGCCCGACGCGCGCCAGTCGGCCTCGAGCGCGTCGAACTCGACCTTGGCGACGATGACCCCAAGCGGCCGGCCGGCGGAGTCATCGACCCGTCGCGACAGATAGAGTCCGGGTCGGCCGCTGACGGTACCGAGGGCGAAGAAGCTCGCCTGACCATCTCTCATGGCCTGGAAATAATAGGGCCGGAAGCGGTAGCTTGACCCGACGAAGCTGGTTGGCAGGCGCCAGTTGCTGGCCGCAAGGGTCTGCCCCTCAGCGTCGAGCGCGTAGATGGCGGCCGCCCGTACCTCCTTCGCCAGGGCCTCGAATTTCCGGTTGAGGCGCCCTGCGCCCGCCGCGTCGGGCCGACCCAGCAACGCCTTCAGATCCGGGTCCTGTGCCAGGACCATGGGCAAGGACCGGTGCCGTTCGAGCTCACTGCGCAGCACCGCTGCGTGCAGAGCGCTCGCTGTTGCCGCCTGGTCGCTTGCGGAGGCCCTGGCGTCCCCTCGCGCGACTTCGCCGCTCGCCATGACCGCAACGACGGCAACAAGGCTCCAGGCCGCACCAAACAGCCGCCATTGAGTCGATAGTGATCCCGGACCCCTCATCCGGCGAGTATGCGAGATTACGCACAAAAATCCATCACCAGTGTGCGGATTACCGCACGAAATGGACCGCGCCGCCGTCTCGTAGCCGAATTATTGCAACGTATTCAACGAACAAGGGCCGCCGGCCTGGAGCGCTTGTTGCGCGGGCAGGGTGGTCGATACTGGGTTCAATCGCGCCATTCAGAGCGCGGCAGTGACCGGAACCGGACCGCGGTTCCAAGGGAGGTCGTTTGTTGCATCCAGCCGCCGCCAGCGGTGCGCCTGTCGCGCGCCGCCCCTTCTATCGCAGCCTGTACTTCACCGTCCTGCTGGCGATCGTGGCGGGCGGGCTGATCGGCCACCTGTGGCCTGACTTCGGCCAATCCCTCAAACCGCTGGGCGACGCCTTCATCAAACTGGTGAAGATGATCATCGCGCCGGTGATCTTCCTGACCATCACGACCGGGATCGCCGGGATGCGCGACCTGAAGCAGGTGGGCCGCGTGGCGGCCAAGGCATTCGCCTATTTTCTCTTCTTCTCAACGCTGGCCCTGATCATCGGACTGGTGATCGCCAATGTGGTCCAGCCGGGTCGGGGCCTGAATATCGACCCCGCCACGCTGAACGCAGGTGCCGTCGCCCAGTACACCGCCGCTGCGCACGAGAGCACCATCGTGGGCTTCCTGACCGGTATCATCCCGAACACACTGGTCAGTGCCTTCGTCGAGGGCAACATTCTGCAGACGCTGTTCGTCTCGATCCTGTTTGGCATCGCCCTGGCCATGGTCGGTGATGTCGCGGCGCCGGTGAACCGCGCGCTGGACGCCCTCAGCCAGGTCGTCTTCAAACTTGTGGCGATCCTGATGAAGGCCGCGCCGATTGGTGCCTTCGGGGCCTTCGCCTTCACGATCGGAGCTTATGGCCTCGGCGCCATCGCAAACCTGGCCGCACTGATCGCCACCTTCTACGTGACCTCGCTGGTCTTCGTGATCGGCGTGCTGGGGCTGGTCTGCCTCGTCAACGGCTTCTCGATCTTCCGGCTGATAAGCTACCTGAAGGAGGAGCTGCTGCTGGTGCTCGGCACGTCGTCGTCAGAGGCGGCACTGCCCAGCCTGATGCAGAAGCTGGAGCGCGCCGGCGCGCCCAAGTCGGTGGTCGGGCTGGTCGTGCCGACGGGCTATTCCTTCAATCTGGACGGCACCAACATCTACATGACGCTGGCGGCCCTGTTCATCGCCCAGGCCATGAATATCGAGCTCAGCCTGCAGGACCAGCTGCTGCTGCTGCTGGTCGCCATGATCAGCTCCAAGGGGGCCGCCGGCATCACGGGAGCCGGCTTCATCACCCTGGCGGCAACACTGGCGGTGGTGCCGGGCGTGCCGGTCGCGGGCATGGCGCTGATCCTCGGCATCGACCGCTTCATGAGCGAGTGCCGGGCGCTGACAAACTTCGTGGGCAATGCGGTGGCGACCCTGGTCGTCGCCCGCTGGGAGGGAGAACTGGATCGCGAGGCGCTGCATGCGGCTCTCGGATCCGGGCCCAGGGCATTGGCCGCGCCGCCGGATCCGGCAGCGGGCCCGGGTGATCGAGACGTCGTAACGGCCGACTGAGAGCGGTCGACAATAAAAGCGGGAGGAAGAGACATGAGGACCATCCACAAGACCGCGCTGCTCGGCAGCGCCGCCATGCTGACGCTGCTGGCGTCGGCCTCGGGGGCCTGGGCGCAGACGGCACCGGCGCCTCAAGAGCCGGAAGCCGCCAGCAATCTCGACGACGTCGTGGTCGTGGGCTCGCAGATCCGCGGCGCGGCCGTGAATGCGGCCCTGCCTGTTACGGTGCTGAACGAGGAGCAGATTCTTGCAACCGGCTCCGTCAGCGGCGATGACCTGTTGCGGTCGATCCCCCAGATGGGCGACGTCCTGTTCAGCGCGGCGAACAATCCGCAGACCTCGAACGCCGCGCGCGGCGACGTCAACTCGGTCAACCTGCGATCCCTGGGCGTCGGCAACACCCTGGTGCTGCTGAACGGCCGCCGGATCATCACCCACCCGACCAGCCAGGGGACCTCCGACACGGGGACCGTGCCGGTGCTGAGCTACAATTCCAACGCCATCCCGGTGTCGGGCACCGGACGGGTCGAGGTCCTGCTCGACGGCGCCGCCGCAATCTACGGTGCCGATGCCGTCGCAGGCGTCGTGAACACCGTGCTGCGCGACAACTTTGACGGCTTCCGGGTCCAGACGCAGTATGGCGGCGCTGAAGGCACGCATCTGCGCGAGTTCACGACCAACATTTTCGCGGGCAAGAATTTCGACCGCGGCAACATCTCGGGCTTCATCGACTATACGGACAGAACCGCCCTGCTGGCGGAGGACCAGGACTACACGGCCACGTCCAACCTTCGCAGTCTGTTCGCCAATGAGCCGGGCTTCGACACCAGTCTTGATCCCGACGGTCGCGCTACCCGCGGGGCGTGGGCCAATCTGCAGGCGCAGACCAGCACCACGATTCGGCGCAACGGCACGGCCCTGACAACGTCGGCCGGGTTCTTCCACACCCAGCCCGCCAGTTTCGGCTGCGCCACGCCGATCGGGACGGACATCTGTATCGCCACGGGCAACGCCAGCGCTAACGGCATCCAGCGCGATCTGCGTTACGACACCCAGGTGGGCACGACCGTCACCCCTGAGGTGGAACGACTGAACCTGTTTGTCACCGGCCGCTATGATCTGAACGATGATGTCGAAGCCTTCGGCGAGATCGGATTCTACCAGGCCACGACCCAGAACATTCAGCCCCCGACCATCAGTCTGAACGCCATCTGGATTCCGGCTTCCAACTACTGGAATCCCTTCGGTCCGGTGACCTTCGCCAACGGTCAGGCCAATCCGAACCGGCTTTCAGGTCTGACGGGCGTGCCGGTCGGCGGCCTCAATGTTCGCCTCGGCAACTACCGGTTCAACGATGCCGGCTTCCAGATCGTCGATGTGGAGAACTATCAGTCCCGTATCCTCGGCGGTCTGCGCGGCGAGCGTTGGGGTTTCGACTGGGAGACGGCCTTCGTCTATTCCGAGGCCGAGGCGACCGACACGTCCAACGCTGTGAACATGACGGCGCTTCAGGCCAGCCTGGCCCTCTCCACGCCCGACGCCTACAACCCGTTCAACGGCGGATGCGTCGCCACGACCACCTTCGGCGACTGCACGCCGAGCTCCCAGGTCGCCATCGATGCGATCTCGACCGAACTGGTCCGGGTGTCACGCACGACCCTGACCATGGCCGACTTCAAGATGAGCCGGCCGGATCTGATGGAACTGCCGGGCGGCCCGCTCGGCGTCGCGTTCGGCCTCGAGTTCCGGCACGAGACGCAGAGCGACGATCGCGACTCCGACCTCGACGGAACCAACGTCTTCACGGACATGATCGATGGGTCGATCAGCGTTTCGAACCTGTCGGCGGTCAGCTCGAACCCGGACACCGAAGGCGAGCGTGACGTGGCGTCCGCCTATATCGAGTTCGCCGTGCCGGTCGTCTCACCAGAGATGAACGTTCCGCTCATCCATAATCTTGAGTTCCAGATCGCCGGCCGGGCCGAGCACTACAGCGACTTCGGCAGTGTGGCGAAGCCGAAGATCGCCATGGCCCTCGACATCTTCGACGGCCTGCGTCTGAGGGCGTCCTATTCCGAAGGGTTCCGTGCGCCGAACCTGGAACAGACCAACGCGACCACCTATTCGCGTCTTGCCACCAACAACGACTATCTCCGCTGCGAGGCCGATCTTCGCGCCGGTCGGATTGCGACCTTCAACGCCTGCGCCCGGTCGGTCAGCTATTCGCTGCGGGTCTCGGGCAATCCTGACCTGAAACCGGAAGAGAGCACCAACCAGTCCGTGGGTCTGGTATTCGAGCCGAAGTTCCTGCCCGAGGGCCTCGGCGACTTCACCTTCACCGTCGATCGCTGGCGCATCCAGCAGGAGGACATCGTCGGCCTGATAGGCGGCCAGACAGCCGTGGTTCAGGACTACCTTGCCCGGCTGAACGGCTCCTCCAATCCGAACGTTGTGCGGGCGGCCCCCAACGTCGATGACATCGCCTTTTTCACCGGGACCGGCATCACGCCGGTCGGCGCGATCCAGTTCGTCAACGACGGCTTCGTCAATCTTCTGCCGCAGGACGTGCAGGGTGTGGACTATGCCGTGCACTGGCGTCTGAGTGACACACCGTGGGGCGACTTCCGCGCTCAGGTCAACGTGGCCCAACTGCTGGAGTTCAACCGCGACGCCGGCCCGGCGGTTCAGGCATTGGATGACGCGCGGGACGCCGGCCAGATCAATCCGGCGACGCCTCTGCCGATCGCCAGCGACCTGCTGGCCCGGAATGGTCGTCCCGAATACAAGGTGTCGAGCACCCTGACCTGGAGCCAGGGACCGTTCCAGATCGGGGCCTTCGTCCAGTACACCAGCGCCGTCGACGAGACCGGCTTCCTGAGCACCACGGGCGACGCCTGGGTCGTGGAATCCCAGACCACGGCGAACCTGTATGGCCAGTACGAGTTCGAAGGCGCGGGATGGGCCGCCGACACCCGCATTCGCGTCGGTGCCCGGAACATCACCGACGAGGCTCCGCCGTTGACTTCGTCGGGCTATCTGGGATCGCTGTATCGTCCCTATGGGCGCTACTGGTACGCCAGCATTACCAAGACGTTCTGACACCGGGGTCGGTGCCGCTGACGTCCGGTCACGGCGCCGGTCCGACCCGGCAGGAGAGACAGGCATGAGGAAGCTGGCGGCAGCGGCGCTTGCGATCGCCGGCTTCATTGCCGCAACCGGTGTGCGGGCCGACCCGCCTACGCCGCGCCCGATCGATTGTCCCGCTTCGGCCGGACACGGAACGCGATGCCTCTCGGGACAGGACGCCAACGGTGCCTGGTACGTGATTGCCATCCCGACGAACTGGAACAACCGGCTGATCGTCCACGCTCACGGCGGGCCGCGAACCGGAACGCCTGAGCCGGCCGATCCGCTTGAGGACCTCGACCGGTTCTCGGTCATGGTGCGACATGGCTATGCCTGGATCGGCTCCACCTACCGGCGGGGTGGCTACGGCGTACGGATGGCCGCCGAGGATACGGATAACAGCCGCGCGGTGTTCTGGTCGTTGTTCGGCCGCCCCGAGCGAACCCTGCTGCATGGTCAGTCATGGGGCGGCAATGTCGCTGCCAAGGCGTCAGAGATTTACGCCGGAAGCACCGAAGCGGGCGGGAGCTATGACGGCGTACTGATCACCAACGGTGTCGTTTCCGGCGGAACGCGCGCTTATGGATTCCGGGCCGATCTGCGGGCGGTCTACCAGTACTACTGCGCCAACCACCCGGCCCCGGATGAGCCCGGCTATCCGCTCTGGCAGGGCCTTCCTCTGGACAGCCGGATGACCCGCGCGGAGCTGCGACGCAGGGTCGAGGCCTGCACCGGAGTCGACCAGCCCGAGGCGCGCCGGACCCCGGAACAGTCTGCCCGCCTGCGGGATATCCTCGCCGTCACAGGCGTCGCGGAGGCGCAGCTGGTCAGCCATCTGTCCTGGGCGACCTTTCTGTTTCAGGACATGGTCCTGCTGCGGCTCGACGGTCGGAACCCGTTCGACAACAGCGCGACGGTCTACAGCGGGTCCGCTGACGACGCAGCGCTGAACGCCGGCGTCCAGCGCTTTGCAGCGGATCCGGAAGGCGTGGCGATGCTTGCCCATGACGCCGACCTGTCCGGCGAGATCGCGCGCCCCACCCTGACCGTGCATGCCCGGCACGACCCGACAGTCAGCTTCGCGGCCGAAGCCCTCTATGCCGGGACGGTTGCGGCCGCAGGCCGATCAGGGTGGCTGGTCCAGGCGGCGACGGATGAGTCCGAACACAGCAGGTTGTCGGACGCGACCTACATGACCGTTCTGGATGCCCTGGAAAACTGGATCGATCGCGGCGTCTCGCCTGATCCGGCTGCCTTTCAGGCTCGATGCGAGGCGCGCTGGTCAGGGCAGGGGCCCTGCTTGTTTGTTCAGCCCTGACAGCGAAGGCAGCTGGTCGATGCCGGGATGCGGCAGTCGTCGGGTGAGGACGTGGCGGACAGGGTGGGATTCGAACCCACGGTAGGCTCTCACCTACGGCGGTTTTCAAGACCGCTGCCTTAAACCACTCGGCCACCTGTCCGATTTCATCGAGCGGACTGGCCGCATAGCGCCAAATGGGGCGTTAACCAAAGCGGAAATGTCTTTCGCGATGCTGATCGCCTTCCAAGGCGGGGACATGTCCGGGAAACTCTCTACGAAAGCGCTTCGGAGCGTCGGCGTCGCGGCCCTGCTGTCGCTGGTCGCCGCCTGCGCGGGCGTCGCCCGGCCTGAAGCGTCGCGCCTGCCCGTAGTGACCGATCCCGCACCGATCGTTCCGGGTACCATGCGGCGCTATCAGGTGCGGGGACGCTGGTATCAGCCCGCCGAACAGCCGGGGTATGACGAGACCGGCCTCGCCTCCTGGTACGGGGATCAGTTCAACGGCCGGCCGACCTCTACCGGCGAGCGTTTCGACATGCATGCGCTGACGGCGGCTCACAAGACACTGCCCTTGCCCGGACTGGTCGAGGTGACCAATCTCGCCAATGGCCGCCGCATCGTGGTGCGGGTCAACGACCGCGGGCCCTTTGTCGATAACCGGATCATTGACCTGTCGCGCGGCTCGGCGGAGGCGCTGGGCATGCTGCAGGCCGGCGTGGGCGAGGTCAGGGTCCGCTATTTGGGCCGCGCGCCCCGGAACGGCGGAGGGACGACGCTGCAATATGCGGCCGCGACAGACCGCGCCCCGGCAACAGACGCTGCGCCTTCAACGCGGGGCGATTTCTGGATTCAGGCTGGAGCCTTCTCGGACCGCCGCGCCGCGCGGCGTGTCGCGGATCAACTGGGCGATCGCGCCACGGTCGACGTCGACCGGAACGACGGCCTGTTCCGCGTACTGGTCGGCCCCTGGGCCGATCCCAACGCCGCCGAGCGGTCGCGTCAGGCGGTGATCGCACGCGGATACGCCGACGCCCTGTTGATATCGGCGCGCTGAGGCTTGCTTGATCGCGCGCCGTCGCCATTGTGCGCCGGTGACCCAGGGCAGATTCATCACGTTCGAAGGCGGCGAAGGGACCGGCAAGTCGACCCAGGCGGCGCGGCTGGTCGAGCGGCTGCAGGCGGGTGGCGTTGAGGTGGTCCAGACCCGTGAGCCCGGCGGCTCGCCGGGTGCCGAGGAGATCCGGGCGATCGCCCTGAACGGCGACGCCGGGCGCTGGTCGCCGGTCACCGAGACCCTGCTGATGTTCGCCGCGCGCAGCGACCATCTGGAGCGCACGATCCGGCCGGCGCTTGAGGCGGGCCGTTGGGTGGTTTGCGATCGTTTTGCCGATTCCAGCCGCGCCTATCAGGGCGTCGGCGGAGGCACGCCGGCGGCGTTCATCGAATCGCTGGACGCGGCCATCGTCGGCGCGACCCAGCCGGATCTGACGCTCATTTTCGACCTGCCCGTCGAGGTCGGGCTGGAGCGGGCGTTCGGACGAGGACTGTTCGAGACCCGTTTCGAATCCAAGGGCCTCGAATTTCACGCGCGTCTGCGTCGCGGCTTCCTCGACATCGCCGCCCGGCATCCAGAGCGCTGCGTCATCATCGACGCCGATGGCGATCAGGACACGGTGGCCACCCGTGTCTGGGCCGCGGTCGAGGCGCGGCTGCCGTGAGCGAGCACGCGCGGGACCGATTCGACCTGGTCCCCGATGCGGCGGCCGAAGTCGCCTTCCTCGACGCCTTCGGCAAGGACCGGCTGCACCACGCCTGGCTGCTCTGCGGTCCCGAGGGCTCGGGCAAGGCGACCTTTGCGTTCCGCGCCGCCCGCCGCCTGCTCGGCGCCGCGCCCGATCCGTCGCGCGGCCCCCTCGGGACGAGCCCGGACGATCCGGTCGCGCGGCTGGTCACGGCCCGGTCCCATCCCGACCTGCTGGTTCTTGAGCGGGCCGTCGAGGGTGGCAAGACGAAGAAGTCGATCTCCGTCGACCAGGCGCGCGAACTGCCCGAGTTTTTCTCCAAGAGCCCGTCGCAGGCGCGCTATCGCGTGGCCATCATCGATGCCGCTGACGACCTGAATCTGAACGCCGCCAACGCGCTGCTGAAAGTGCTGGAAGAACCGCCCGAGCGGGGCGTGCTGTTCCTCGTGACCCATGCGCCGGGCCGGCTGCTGGCGACGATCCGCTCTCGCTGCCGCCGACTGGCCTTCCCGGTCTGGCCGTTGCATGCGCTGGAGGAGCTGGTGCGAAACCGCACCGGCGTGACCACGGCCGAGGCCGCCCGGATCGCCGGCATGGCGGGCGGATCGCCGGGGCGCGCGCTGGCGCTTGCCTCGGGTGCAACGCTTGAAGCGGACCAACTGGCGCAGGCCTGGGTGTCGGCAGCGAGCGTGGATCGCGCCGAGGCGCTGGCGGTCGCCGACAAGTTCCGGGGCCCGGAAGGGCAGGACCGGTTCGAGACCCTGATGGACCGGCTCTCGGCGGCCGTGAAGGTGCGGGCCCTGGAGGAGGGGGCGTCTGGCGCACGCTGGGCGGACCTCTGGAGCCGACTGTCCGAGCTGCCGGACCGGACCGCGGCCATCAATCTGGACCGGGCGGACGTGCTGGCGGGGGCGT
Organism: bacterium; assembly: GCA_006515835.1. GTDB lineage: Bacteria > Pseudomonadota > Alphaproteobacteria > Caulobacterales > Caulobacteraceae > Brevundimonas. The sequence continues at coordinate 24,831 of VFBG01000035.1, forward strand.
TGGCGGACCTGCAGCGGGTCAAGGCGGGCGGCGGATGATCATCGACAGCCACGTCAATCTGCACGCCCCCCAGTTCGATGAAGACCGCGACGCGGTGATCGCCCGGGCCCGCGAGGCCGGCATCGGCATGATGGTCGAGATCTCCGACAAGCTGTCGACCTTCGAGGCCACCCATGGGCTGGCCATGGCCCATGACGACATCTGGTGCACCGTCGGCGCCCATCCGCATGAGGCGAAGGACCATGCCGACCTGACCGCCAAGCAGTTGATCGAACTGGCGGCGCGGCCCCGGGTGGTCGGGATCGGGGAGTGTGGGCTGGACTTCCACTACGATCTCAGCCCGCGTGACGTGCAGGCGGCGGTGTTCCGGACCCATATCCACGCCGCGCGCCGGACGGGCTTGCCGCTGGTCGTGCACACGCGAGAGGCTGATGATGTCATGGCCGGAATTCTGGCCGAGGAACAGGCCGACGGCCCGTTCCGTTTTCTGATGCATTGCTACACAAGTGGACCAGAACTGGCGGAAAAGGCAGCAGAACTGGGGGCGTGGTTCTCGGTCTCCGGCATCGCCACCTTCAAGGCGGCGAACGATGTGCGCGAGATCGTGGCCGGCATGCCGCCTGACAGGATTATCGTGGAGACCGACTGCCCATACCTCGCGCCCATGCCGCACCGGGGGCGGCGCAATGAACCGGCGTACGTCGTGCACGTCCTCGACAAGCTGGCCGAGATCCGTGGCTGGAGCCGGGATGAGGCCGAGGCGCGCACGACCGACGCCTTCTTCAGCCTGTTTGACCGCATTTCGAGGCCCGAGGGCGCATGAGCGAGGCTGGTGAGCTCGAAGTGGTGATCCTCGGCTGTGGGTCGTCCGGCGGCGTGCCGCGCGGGGACGGCGACTGGGGCGACTGCGATCCGACCGAGCCGAAGAACTATCGCACCCGTTGTTCGCTGCTGGTCCGTCGGCACGGGCCGGACGGCGTGACCAGCGTGCTGATCGACACCTCGCCGGACTTGCGCGCCCAGATGATCGCGGCGAACGTCCGCCATGTCGACGCCGTGCTCTACACCCATGACCATGCCGATCAGGTACACGGCATCGACGATCTGCGGGTCTTCGCCATGCGCACGAGGCGGCGGATTCCAGCCTGGATGGACCTCGCGACGCGAGATGCTCTGACTGGGAGATTTCCGTATATTTTCAAGTCTCAGGAAGGCTATCCAGCCATTCTGGACGAGATGTTGGTCCCGCCGCATGGGCAGGCATGGGCGGTCGGGGGCGCGGGCGGCGCGATCCCGGTCGTGACCTTCGACCAGGCGCATGGCCCGATCCGCTCGGTCGGCTATCGCATCGGGCCGGTGGCCTATTCCAGCGACGTGTCGGATCTCGACGAGGCGGCGATCGAGGCGGTGCGCGGGTGCGAGCTCTGGATCGTCGACGCTCTGCGCTGGACCCCGCATCCGACCCACGCCCATGTCGACAAGACACTGGACTGGATCGTCCGGGCCGGCGTTAAGCGCGCCGTACTGACCAACCTGCATCTTGATCTCGACTACAATGCCCTGAAGGCGGTCGTGCCAGCCAATGTCGATGTCGCCTGCGATGGCTGGTCCGCCCGACTTTCGCTTGAGACCGGAGCGCCTTGATGAAACGCCTTCTGCCCTTCGTGTGCGGTTTGGCCGCCCTGATGCTCTCATCGGCTGCGGCCGCCCAGCCCGCGCCGGCTGAGGGCGATTTCGCCGTCGCCGGTTTCCGTCTCACGTCGGGCCAGGCGTTGCCCGAACTGCGAATGCACTACCGGACCCTGGGGCAACCGCGACGCGGGGCCGACGGGCAGATCGAGAACGCCGTCCTGCTGCTGCATGGCACGGGCGGAACCGGCGCCCAGTTCCTGTCGCCGCAGTTCGCGGGCGAGCTTTTCGGACCGGGCCAGCCGCTGGATACCGCGCGCTACTTCATCATCATGCCCGACAACCTCGGCCACGGCGGCTCCTCGAAGCCTTCGGACGGGGCAAGGGCGAGGTTCCCGGAATACGGCTATGCCGACATGGTCGAGGCCCAGCGCCGGTTGCTGGTCGACGGGCTGGGGGTGAACCGTGTCAGGCTGATGATGGGTACGTCGATGGGCTGTATGCACATCTTCGTCTGGGCCGAGGCTCATCCGGATTTCGCCGAGGCGCTGATGCCGATGGCCTGCCAGCCGACGGCCATCGTGGGTCGCAACCGGCTATGGCGAACCATGCTGAAGGACGCGATCCGCAGCGATCCGGCGTGGGGCGGCGGCGACTATGCGGCCCAGCCCGTCGAGGGCCTGCGCACGGCGGTTGATCTGCTCCTGCTGGCGGGTTCCGCGCCGATGGCGATGCAGCAGGATCTGGCCACGCCCGCCTCCGTCGATGCCTGGCTGGCAGGCCAGCAGGCGCGGCGGCTGCCGGCGCTGGACGCCAATGACCTCTGGTATCAGGTCAATGCCTCGTTCGACTATGATCCCTCTGCGGGGCTGGAGCGGATCACCGCGCCGATGACGTGGATCAATTCGGCGGATGACTTCATCAATCCGCCCGAGCTGGGGCTGGCCGAGCAGTTCGTCCCGCGCATCGCGGGCGTCCGCTATCGGCTGGTCCCCAACAGCACCGGCGGGAAGGGCCACGGAACCCACACTTGGGCGGCTTTCTGGAAGCAGGACCTGATCGACCTGCTGGCGCGGTCTGCGCCTTAGGCGGAGGCCTCATCAGGGAGGAAGTCGACCCTGCCGGTGGACATGTCCTTGACGGCCGCGACGATCCGGATCGCGCCCTTCTCGACGGCCTCGGCCAGAGCCGTGTCGGCGGTCAGCAGGCGGGCGACGACGCGCCGGGCGTTCTCCTCCACCGCCAGTCGGGCCAGATTGTGCCCACCCTTGTGCCGGGCCGAGATCACGGCCGGGAGGATCGGCACAATCATTTCCTCCAGCGAAGGGTCGAGTTCGGACTTGCCATCGAATACCGACTCCGCCGCAGCCACGGCACCGCATCCGGTGTGGCCGAGGACCACGACCAGCGGGCAATCCAGGTGTTTGACGGCGTAGACGATCGAGGCCAGGCCGCGCCGGTCAACCGTATTGCCCGCAACCCGGATGATGAACAGCCGGCCCAGACCCTGATTGAACAGGATGGTCGGCGGCGTACGGCTGTCGGCGCAGCCCACGATGGTCGCGATTGGCTTCTGGCCGCCCTGCAGGGGCTCAAGATCCTTGGCGGTGACGTGGCCCAGCTGGGTGTCGCCGCTCAGGAAGGCGGCGTTGCCGGCCTTGAGCATGTCGAGCGCCTGGGCCGGCGTGGGCCGGCCGGTTGAGACGGCGACGGGCAGAATGTCGACTGCGCCGGCGTCGGCCAGGGCGGCTGAGGGGCCAGGCGCTGCTGAACCCGAGGGCCGCGGTTTGCCGCGGCCGAACCATGAAATCCCCATCGCTATCCCCCTGCGATTCCTCGACGGCCTTTCTGGAGAGTCCGGGTATTCGACGTCAATGGGCGGAATGACGCGTCCGGACGCGGTTCACGCGCCCAGCAACCGCGCGGCCTGCGGCGCGAAATAGGTCAGAACCCCGGCGCAGCCCGCGCGTTTGAACGCGTGCAGGGATTCGAGGATGGCCCGGTCCTCTTCGAGCCAGCCGTTGGCCATGGCCGCACGCATCATCGCGTATTCGCCGGACACCTGATAGGCGAAGGTGGGGACTTTGAATGTCTCTACAACTCGTTGAATGATATCGAGATATAGCATGCCGGGCTTGACCATGACGGCGTCGGCGCCCTCTGCGATATCCATGGCCACCTCGCGCAGGGCCTCGTCGGAATTGGCGTGGTCCATCTGATACGTCTTCTTGTCCCCGGTCAGCGCTTTCGCGGAGCCGACGGCGTCGCGATACGGGCCGTAGAAGGCCGAGGCGTATTTGGCGGCGTAGGACAGGATCAGGACGTCGTGGAAGGCGTTTGCCTCCAGCGCCTCGCGAATGGCCTGGACGCGGCCGTCCATCATGTCTGACGGAGCGACCACATCGGCACCCGCATGGGCGTGGATGAAGGCCTGTTCGGCGAGGCGCTCCAGGCTGGCGTCATTGAGGATGCGGCCGTTCTCGACGACACCGTCGTGGCCATGATCGGTGTAGCAGTCCAGGGCCACGTCGGTGATCACGCCGATCTCGGGTGCCGCGTCCTTGATGGCCTTGATACAGGCCGGGATCAGGCCGTCCGGGTCGGTCGCGCCCGTGCCGATGGCGTCCTTGATGGCTCCGTCCACGTTAGGGAACAGTGCGACTGCGGGGATGCCGAGATCGCGGGCCTCGACGGCAGCGGCGGCCGCGGCTTTCGGCGACAGTCGATAGACGCCTGGCATGGAGGCGACGGGCAGCCGCTCGTCGGCCCCGTCGTGGACAATAAGGGGCCAGACAAGGTCGGCGGGCGTCAGCGTCGTCTCGGCCACGAGCCGTCGCACCCAGGGGCTGCTGCGCAGCCGGCGCGGGCGGGCGTAGGGGAAGGCGGCGGGGGTGAAGGGCTGGGTCATGAGGCCTCATAGCTCCCTTCTCCCCATGCGAGAAGGTTTGCCCTAGAAGGCCCCCAAAGACTCAAGGAAACGCCCCATGGACTTCGCCCTCAACGACGATCAGCGCGCCATCCAGGACGCGGCCCGGCAGTTCGCCGAGGCCGAACTGGCCCCGCACAGCGCCGAATGGGACGAGACCAAACATTTCCCGGTCGATGTGATGCGCCTCGCCGCCGAGATGGGCTTCTGCGGAATCTACACCGGTGAGGAGCATGGCGGCATGGCCCTGGGCCGGGTCGAGGCGGCGCTGATCTTCGAAGAGCTGTCGCGCGGCGACGTCTCCACGGCGGCCTTCATCTCGATCCACAATATGGCGACGTGGATGATCGACAAATTCGGCTCCGACGACCTGCGCAGCCGATACGTCCCGTCGCTGGTGACCATGGAAAAGATCGCCAGCTACTGCCTGACCGAGCCGGGCTCCGGCTCGGACGCGGCCGGGCTGCGCACGACGGCGAAGCGGGACGGCGACCACTGGGTCCTGAACGGCTCCAAGGCCTTCATCTCGGGCGCCGGGACGTCGGACGTCTATGTCGTCATGGCGCGCACCGGTGCGGACGGTCCCAAGGGCATCTCGACCTTCGTGATCGAGAAGGATGCGCCCGGCCTGAGCTTCGGGGCGCAGGAGAAGAAGATGGGCTGGAACAGCCAGCCGACGGCCATCGTCGCCTTCGACGATTGCCGTATCCCGGCGGCCAATCTCCTGGGCAAAGAGGGCGACGGCTTCCGCTACGCCATGATGGGTCTGGACGGCGGCCGGTTGAACATCGCTGCATGTTCGCTGGGCGGGGCCCGCCTCGCGCTGGAGACGACCCAAGCCTACGTCACCACCCGCAAACAGTTCGGCAAGCCGCTGTCGGACTTCCAGAACACCCAGTTCAAACTGGCCGATATGGCGACCCAGCTTGAGGCTTGCCGGCTGATGGTACTGCGCGGGGCATGGGCCATCGACACCAACCATCCCGAGAAGACCAAATGGTGCGCCATGGCCAAGCGCATGACCACGGACGCCTGTTTCCAGATCGCCGACGAGGCCCTGCAACTGCACGGCGGCTACGGCTATCTCAAGGACTATCCTCTGGAGCGTATCGTGCGCGACCTGCGTGTGCACCGCATCCTTGAGGGGACCAACGAGATCATGCGGGTGATCACGGCGCGGGAGATGTTGCGGCAATAGCTCGCGGCCCTTACGAGCGGCGCCATGAGTGAGTCCGAAGTCCTGACCCGCGTCGAATCCGGCGTCGGCCGCATAACCCTGAACCGGCCGAAGGCGCTTCATGCGCTGAACCGCTCAATGTGCGAGGCGATGACCGAAGCCCTGCTGGCGTGGCGTTTCGACGATGCGGTGAAGTCGGTCCTGATCGACCACGCGGGCGAGCGGGGCTTCTGCGCAGGCGGCGACATCCGCATGATCGCCGAGAGTGGGGCAGGGGACGCGTCGGAGGCGAAGGCCTTCTTCCTGGTCGAATACCGGCTGAACCATCTGATGTTCGAATATCCCAAGCCGATTACCGCGATCGTCGACGGCATCGTCATGGGCGGCGGGGTTGGCATTTCGGAGCCGGCGGACGTCCGAATCGCGACCGAACGGACCACCTATGCCATGCCCGAAACCGGCATCGGCCTGTTCCCCGATGTCGGCGGCGGCTGGTTCCTGCCGCGGCTGCCGGGTCAGACCGGGGTGTGGCTGGCCCTGACCGGGGCGCGACTGAAGGCGGCGGATACGGTCTTCCTCGGCATCCACAGCCACTATCTGCCGGCTGATGCGCTCGACGCCTTCCGCCTGATCCTCGCCGCCGATCCGGCCCATCCGGTCGATGTCGCCGACGGCCTCGAAGCCGATCCGGGCGAGGCGCCGATCGAGGCGCATCTCGCCGCCATCGATCGCCTCTTCGCGTTCGACACGGTCGAGGCGATCTTCACGGCGCTCGAGGCGGACGGATCCGACTGGGCGCTGGCCCAGCTGGCGACGCTGAGAACCAAGTCGCCGCAGTCGCTGAAGGTCACCCTGCGCCAGCTACGTCTCGGCGCGGCCATGCCGTCCTTCGCCGACAACATGGCACTGGAGTACCGTCTCGGCGGCCGCGTCGTTCGGACCCATGATTTTCTGGAAGGCGTCCGGGCCGTGGTCGTCGACAAGGACAATACGCCCAAATGGTCGCCTGCCGATCTGTCGGGTGTCAGCGAGCCCGACCTCGATCGCCTGTTTGCGCCCGCTGTCGCAGGTCAGGAATGGACCCCGCTGGACTGAAAGCTTGCGTCCCCGGTGGTTCCGGGGCGTAGCTGCGCCGATGCAGGAGGAGAATATTATGCGGTCCTTTTTGATGGTGAGCGTTGCCGCCGTGATGGCTTCGGGTCTTGGCGCGTGCGCCGGATCGCGGGGCGCGGCTAGCCCCCCCGAAGTCCTCGCACCGCCACCGCCGCCTCCTGTCTCTTCATGGGCTGAAGCCGCCATGAACGACGCCCGGCGGCCAGAAGCGGACCGGGCGCGTGACGAGTTGCGCCAGACCCGGGCGATGCTGGAGTTCACAGGGCTGCGGCCGGGCATGGCCGTTGCGGATATCGACCGCTCGACGTCGTCTTCATGGGCGAGGAGTACCACGACTTCGCCATTCCGCGCTTCAACGTGGACGTGGCCGCCATGAATGCGGCGGTGTTCGCGGCGCTGAAGCCCGGCGGCCTCTATGTCATCCTCGACCACCAGGCGGCGGACGGCGCCGGCATCAGTGTGGCCGGAACACTGCATCGTATCGAGGCGGCCGAGCTGAGACGTCAGGTCGAGGCCGCCGGCTTCGTCTTCGACGGCGAAACCGACGCCGTGCGCATGCCGTCAGACGACCATTCGCTGAGCGTCTTCGATGCGAGCATTCGCGGCCGCTCGGACCGGTTCGTCTATCGCTTCCGCAAACCGGGCTGACGCGGACCGGGGTTCGGGCTAGCCTGCATCGACAGCGCCCGCGTGGCGCCAAGGGAGAAGTCGTCATGCGCCGTTCCGTTGTTCTGGCCGCCGTGGCGGTGATGAGCCTGTCGTCGCTCGGCTGCATGGGCGGCATGGGCGCGCCGCCCGCGCCGACGCCCGCGGACTATGCCGCGGTGCTCGCCACGCCCTCGCGCCCGGCCGACGACCGCGCC
>VFBG01000212.1 GCA_006515835.1 bacterium
CGAATCCGTCGCCGGCAACAACGTCCGCATTCGCACCGCCCGGGACAACCGCTCCGGCGCCCTGGTCGCGGCCGACGCGGCCTGGGCCAACGCCAACCGGCCGCTGCGCCGGGGCGACCTGATCTTCGTCGAGGCGCGGGGCGGGCAGTACCTGTTGAAACAGGTGCCCAACGTCAACGGTGCGCTGGTGGCGATCGAACCCCAGTCCGGTCGGGTGCTGGCCATGGTCGGCGGCTATTCCTACGCCCTGTCCAGCTTCAACCGCGCGACCCAGGCGAACCGCCAGCCGGGCTCGGCCTTCAAGCCCTTCGTCTATGCGGCGGCGCTGGAGGGCGACTATACGCCGGCCTCGATCGTGCTGGACGCGCCAATCAGCTTCGCCGGCGGCCCGAACGGCACGCGCTGGAGCCCCGAGAACTACAGCCGCGAATACTACGGGCCGCAGAGCCTGCGGCGCGGACTGGAGCTGTCGCGCAACGTCATGACGGTGCGGCTGGCCGAGGACGTGGGCATGCGCAACGTGGTGGATCTGGCCCGCCGGATGGGCGTGGCGGACAATCTGCAACCCAACCTGTCGGTGTCGCTGGGCGCGGGTGAGACCACGCCCTACCGCCTGACGGCCGCCTATGCCGCCTTCGTCAACGGGGGGCGACGGGTCGATCCCTATCTGATCGAAATGGTCCAGGACCGCGACGGGGACACGATCTTCCGCGCAGATGCGCGCCGTTGCCGCGACTGCGGCCGGGCCTTTAGCGGCCAGGAGTCGCCGCGCCTCGAGGCCCGGGGAAGCCAGGTCATCGACCCCATCACCGCCTATCAGATCAGCTCGATGCTGGAAGGTGTGATCCAGCGTGGCACCGGCGCCAGCGCGCGCGGGCTCGGCCGTTGGGTCGGCGGCAAGACCGGCACGACCAATGAGTATCGCTCGGCCTGGTTTGTCGGCTTCTCGTCGGACATCGTGGTCGGGGTGTTTATCGGCTTTGACGACAACCGGCCGCTGGGTTCGGGCGAGACGGGGGCGACAGGCCCGGTGCCGGTGTTCACCGAGTTCATGCAGGCGGCCCTGCGCGAGCGCCCGGCTCGGCCCTTCGTGCGGCCCCGCAATGCGGTCTTCCGCACGGTCAACGGCATCGAGGAGGCCTTCCGCCCCGGCACCGAACGCCGCCGCGAGGAAGAAGCCCCGGCACAGGAAATCCCGACCGGCCCGCAGAACTACAATGAGGTCGTTCGCCGTGAAGAGGAGGAGGCGTCGGGCCAGACTCCGTCCACCACTCCGGCCCCGCCCACGACGCCGCCACCTCCGAAGAAGGAGCCGGCGGAGGATTTGAGCGGGCTATATTGAGTGGCTAGTGGCCAGTGGAGCTTTCGCCAGCGCCAGCCGTTCCGCGGTCGACTAGCCACTAGCCACTAGCCACTAACCACTCTATGTCCGCGCCTCACTTTGTATCGCAGGAGTTCGCGATGAGACCGGATGTCGAGGCCATGAAGGCCGACATCGAGCAGAGCATCGCTCTGCTCAGGAGGCGTCTTTGACTGGGATGTCGCGCTTCGAAAACTTGATGAGCTGAACGCGCGGGTCGAGGACCCGACGTTGTGGAACGATCCTGAGGCGGCACAGGCCGTGTCGCGGGACCGCTCGCGCCTGGCCGCCCAGATCGACACCGTCCGCGAGATGGAGACAGGTCTGGAGGAGGGCGTCATGCTCGCCGACATGGCCGACGAGGAGGGCGATGAGGCGACGCTGGAAGAGGCGCGCGCCTCCTTGAAGGCGATCAAGGACCGCGCCGGCCGCGCCGAGCTGGAAGCCCTGCTGTCTGGCGAGGCCGACGGCAATGACGCCTATCTGGAAGTGAACTCCGGTGCCGGCGGGACCGAGTCCTGCGACTGGGCCGGGATGCTGCTGCGTATGTATTCGCGCTGGGCCAAGGCGCACGGTTATGAGGTCGAGCTGGAGGCGTCGGAAGACGGCGACCAGGCGGGCATCAAGTCGGCGACGATCCTGATAACCGGGCCCAACGCCTATGGCTGGCTGAAGTCGGAATCAGGCGTGCACCGCCTGGTGCGGATCAGCCCCTATGACGCGGCGGCCAAGCGGCACACTTCGTTCGCCTCGATCGGGGTGTCGCCGGTGGTGGATGACGCCATCGAGATCGACATCAATCCCTCGGACGTGCGCACCGACACCTACCGCGCCTCGGGCTCCGGCGGTCAGCACATCAACAAGACCGACTCGGCGGTGCGGCTGACGCACATTCCGACCAATACGGTGGTGGCCTGTCAGGCCGGCCGGTCGCAGCACCAGAACCGCGAACAGGCGTGGAAGATGCTGCGGGCGCGGTTGTACGAGCTGGAACTGCAACGGCGCGAGGCGGCGGCCCAGGCCGTGGCCGACGCCAAGACCGACATCGGCTGGGGCCACCAGATCCGATCCTACGTCCTGCAGCCGTACCAGATGGTCAAGGACCTGCGAACCAACGTCGAGACCTCGGACACGCAAGGCGTGCTGGACGGGGATCTGGACCTGTTCATGGGTGCCGCGCTGGCGGCCCGGGTGGGCGAGACGCGCGGATCGACCGTCGAATAGAAAAAAGGCCCCGGATCGCTCCGGGGCCTTTTGTCTGTCAGACCTGAAAGATCAGGACGGACCCTTCATGTCGATGATCTGCGGCGCTGGGTCGGGCGAGGCGGGACGCGGGGCCGGCGTGGGGGCCGGGGCCTCGCGGCGGCCTTGCAGGACGCGGCCCTGGAAATAGGCGCCGATGTCGATCGACATCTGTTCGGCGGTGATGTCGCCGTCGACATAGGCGGTGGCGATCAGCTTGACCTGTTTGCCGGAGATGCCGCCGACGATACGGCCGCGAACCTCGACGTAGTCAGCCGAGACATTGCCCTCGACCGCGCCGGTTTCACCGACGATCAGGCGGCCGACGCGGACGTCTCCCTTGATCGAGCCGTCGATCTGAAGGTCGCCGGCGCCGGTGATGCCGCCCTCGAACTGGAGGTCAGCCGACAGGGTGGACAGGCCGCGCGCGCTGGCGGCCGGGGCCGACCGTGGGGCCGACGCCGTGGGACTGCCCGGCGTCGGCAGATCAGGCAGAGGCGGGATGGATGAGCCGCTGTCAGCGCGGGGCTGGGGCGACGGGGCGGGGGATTTAGTCTTGTTGAACAAGTTGGTCTCCGGCTCTCATGAAGCGGGCGGGGTTTTGCGGGCGGCCGTTCATCCACACCTCGTAGTGAAGGTGGACGCCGGTCGATCGACCGGTGGTTCCCATGGCGCCGATGCGCTGGCCAAGCGTCACCGCCTGGCCGGCCCGGACCGCCATGGAGTTCAGATGTGCGTAGCGCGTCTTGAAACCGCGACCATGGTCTATCTCAACGGTGTTGCCATACCCTGAACGGACGCCGACAAAACTCACAACTCCGGGA
>VFBG01000036.1:0-13757 GCA_006515835.1 bacterium
CGCGAGCTAGCGTTGCCGTAACGGCAGTTTTGGGACTAGCCTCCGCCCATCGATCAACCTTGGGAGGGGAAGATGAGCGATACGATGAAGGCCGCGACACCGTGGCATCTCTGGGCGGTGGGGGTGATTTCCCTGCTGTGGAACGCCTTTGGCGGCTATGATTTCGTGATGAGTGTGACCCAGGGCGAGACCTACTGGCGCGCCTCCGGCATGACCGACGCCATGGTCGCCTACTACAACGCCATGCCGACCTGGATGTATGTTCCGTGGGTGCTGGGTGTCTGGGGCGCCGTTGCGGGGTCCATTCTGCTTCTGATGCGTAACAAGCTGGCCGTGCCGGCCTTCGCCCTGTCGCTGCTGGGCGCCGTCGTCAGCCTCGCCTACGGCCTCGCCAACCCGATGCCGCCGCTGCCTGAGGCCATGGCCATGATGAGCTACATGCCCTGGGTCATCGCCGCCATCGCCGCGGTTCTGGCCGGTTACGCCTGGAGCGTGGGCAAGAAGGGGGTGCTATCATGAGCGGCGGACAGACCGTCCGCACGCCCTGGCATCTCTGGGTCGTCGGGGTCGTGACCCTGCTGTGGAACAGCTTCGGCTGCTTCGACTACTTCATGACCCAGACCCGTAAGGACGAGTGGTTCGCCCAGATGGGCATGACCGCGGCGCAGGTCGAGTATTTCAACGCCATGCCGATGTGGACCCACGGGGCCTGGGCCATCGGCGTCTGGGGCGGCGCCCTCGGCGCCATCCTGCTGCTGCTGCGCCGCAAACTGGCCCTGCCGGTATTCGTGGCCTCGTTCCTGGGCTGGCTGGCGGGGGCGGTTTACGCCTTCGCCCTGTCGGACGGGATGCAGGCCATGGGTTCGATGTGGCCGATGCGGGTCGTGATCGGCGCCGCCTGTCTGTTCTTCATCTGGTACGCCCGGATGATGACACGCAACGGCGTCCTGCGCTGAGGGGCTGACGGACGGTCGGTCTTTCGCCTATGCAGGCGCGGTGACCGACCGTACCCCCCTTTCCCTGAGCGAAGCCGACATCGCCGCCGTCCGCTCTTGGGTGATCCACGAGGACGAGGCCGTGATCGCCTTCAACAAGCCCGCCGGCCTTTCCAGCCAGGGCGGCCGCATCCAGGCGCATACGCTGGACGACCTGCTGTGGGCCTTCGCCCGGTCGAACGGCAAGCGGCCCGATCTGGTGCACCGGCTGGACCGCGACACCTCGGGCGTCATCCTGGCCGCGAAGACCAAGCCCGCCGCCGGCTTCCTCGGCAAGGCCATGCAGGCGCGACGGTTCAAGAAGACCTATCTGGCCCTGCTGTCCGCAGCACCCGAGCCGCGCGCCGGCACCATCGACACGCCGCTGCTGCGGCAGGAGATCGGCCGCGAGAGCTATATGCGCGCCGTCACGGCCGACACGCCGGGCGCCCAGGCCGCGCTGAGCCGGTACCGCACCCTTTCGGCCTCGGATGACGGAGCGCTGGTCGAGCTGGACCCCGCCACCGGCCGGATGCATCAGTTGCGCGTCCACATGGCCTCGATCGGCCGCCCGTTGGCCGGTGACGCCCGTTATGGCGGGGCGCTGACGTTCGCTGGTCGGGGAGCGCCGCGGCTGATGCTGCATGCGGCGAAGCTGGTGTTTCCGCATCCCGAGGGCGGTTACCGCACGGTCGAGGCCCCGCCGCCCGAGGATTTTGAGGCGCTGAAGGCTGCTGCGGGGCTGTAGGGTGGAACCCGCGGCCCTGTCGCGACGCTTCTCCAATGAACGCCCGGAGACCCGCCATGAGCCGCCTGACCTTGCCCCTGATCGCCGCCGCCGGGATCGCCCTGTCGGCCTGCGCCAGCCTCGCTCCCTATGGCGCCCAGATGGGACCGGGGGGGCAGGGCTATGCCGAGCAACGGATTGAATCCAACCGCTTCCGCGTGACCTACAACGGTGTCGGCGCGCCGGGTCCGGTTATGGACATGGCCCTGTTGCGCGCGGCTGAGTTGACCACGGCCGAAGGCCATGACTGGTTCGAGGTAACCCAGCGCTGGACCGACGGCCGCCTGGACAGCGCCGGCGGCATGCGGCCGAGCGTCGGGGTAAGCTACGGCGCCGGTCGTTCCTCGGGTCGCTATGGCAGCTATTCTGCGTCAGGCGTCGGCGTCGGGGTCGGGCTGAATTTCAGCGGCCCGTCGCAGACCTCGACCACGCTGGAAGTGGTGATGGGCGACGGCCCCCGTCCCGACCGGCCGAACGCCTATGACGCCCGGGCCGTGCAGGGCAGCCTGCGGCGGTAGGGAGTGGCTAGTGGCTAGTGGTTGGCCGCCGCCGGTGCGATGGCGCGGTCGGCACCGCCCGTCCGCCGATAGCTGTGCTGCGATCACTAGCCACCAGCCACTAACCACTGGCGGCGCAGCCGCCCTAGCGCCCGCCGCGCGTCAGCGCCCGGTATTCCACCAGCCGCTCCTTGTCGCGCCGCACCTGGTCGGCGACGGCGTTGTCGACGTCCAGCGAGGCGTAGCGGACCCAGCCATCGACGCCCAGCTTGTCCTGGATCGCCGCCACCGGAGTGCGCCAGCGGAAATACGAGAGGTAGCTGACCAGAACGCCCAGCACCGCCGCCAGCCCCTGAAGGGCCCGGAAGCCGACCTCGCCCGTCTCCGGCGCGGGTTCGAGCGCCAGCACAGCCAGTCCGACGATCAGCACCAGCGGCGTCATGATCCGCTGGGCCCAGCGCATCCAGTAGCGCTCGCGGCGCACCCGCCACAACTCCATCTGGACGTGCTTTTCGAGGTATTCCATCCGAGCGCCAAGCCACATGGTCAGCCGCGTCAGATACAGGGCGCGCTGGCCCCAGGCCTTGCCGTCGTTAGCGAACTGGGTCTCGGCCTGGTCGGCCATGGCGCGGGCACTGGTGAACAGGTTCTGCAACTCGCGGGTCCGCTGCACGATCTCCCGCGACAGCTCATAGGAGTCGTTCTCGAGCTGAAATCTGTACTGGATGAACAGCACCGCCTGCAGACCCCAGTAGAGGCCGAAGGCTGCGATCATGGCACCGGCGGCCAGACCCAGGCCCATCACCTCGGAACCGGTCCAGCTTGTGAACCAGCCCGGGCCGAGAATGGCCAGGGCGGCGAAGGCGACCAGCGCGCCGGCCTGGCTCAGCCGCTTGACCGTGACATGGGTCACCAGCGCCTTGAACACTCGTCGGCCATAGCCGTGGATGCGGCTGCGGATGTCGGTGTCGACCGGGAACCGCTCCTCGATCTGGCGGCTGAACAGGACGTGGAAACGGTCCGGCTTTCCGTCGGTCTCCCAGAAGGGAAAGATATCCAGCGGCTGGTTGAAATATTCGTCGATATGCGAGCCGACGATCGCCTCGGCCTCGGGCGTGGCGGAGAAATATTCGCTCTCGGAAATGGGACGCAGGATGCCGTCACCGCCGCGCAGGGCCTCGCGACCATGGTTCGGCGTCGGCGGCGGTACGGCGCGGTTGGGGCTGTCCTGGGCTCCGCGCGGCGGCGGATTGGGGGCGGCTTTCAGTCGGGCGTCCTCGCCATGGCCACCGTGGCCGTCGTCGTGCGGCGCCCCGTGGCTGTCGTGCCCGTGGCTGTCGTGTCCGTGGCTGTGATCGTCGTGCGACATGGCGCTTCGGCGGTCCCTTGAGTCGTCAGCCCGTCAGTATGGCAGATCGCGCCGCCGGGCGGACGGCGTTCTCCTTGGGCGCGAAGCGGCGCCGCGACACTAGATATCGGCGTTAACCCTGCCTCGCGGCAAGTGAAGTTTCGGTCAGAACGGATATCGCGCCATGGCGGCGGCGCATGCGAGCAGCGGTACCAGCAGCAGCGCCTCCAGCCCGACCAAGGTCCGCGCCCGTTTCAACTCGGCGGCCGGAGGCGTGAATGGGGTCGCGCCCGCCGCGGCCTTGCGCCAGCGGATGAACAGCAGCGTCGGCCCGATCGAGACCAGTCCGAGGACCAGGAACAGGCCCACCTTACCCCAGAAGAAGGGGTTGGCCTCGTAGAAGGCCCAGCCTTTTCCGCCCTGGAACACCCGGCAGACGCCGATGGCGATGACGAGACCCGCGACCAGGCCATAGCGCCCGTCAATCTTCACCAGCCGGACGGGATCCACCGCACCATCCCTGAGGGCCAACCCTTCCATCGCCAGCAGGGCGACCAGCCCGAAGACGGCGATATGGTGGGCGATGGCCAGTCCAAGGTCGAGCACGTCAGACTCCTTCGTTTTGACGCCGGGTCGAGTATAAGCCCCGCACCATGACACGTTTTCTGATCGTCGCAGCCGGGGGTGCCCTCGGCGCTGTCGCCCGCTACGGGGTCGGCATCTGGGCCCAGCGCCTGTTGCCGGCCGCCCAGTGGCCGTGGGCCACGCTGACGGTCAATGTGATCGGCGGCCTGCTGATGGGGCTGCTGGCCGGCTGGCTGGCCTTCCGGGGCGGCGCCCACAGCGAGAGCCTGCGTCTGTTCGCCGCCGTCGGCGTGCTGGGCGGCTTCACCACCTTCTCGGCCTTTTCGCTGGAGGCGGCGCTGATGATCGAGCGCCGTCAATTGGCCATGGCGGGCGGTTACGTCGCCGCCTCGGTGGTCCTGTCGATCGCCGCCCTGTTTATCGGCCTGATGGTCGCCCGCCGCGCCTTCGGAGCCGCCCTTTGACCGACGAACCCATCCAGGAAGCCGAACCCGCCCCCAAGCGCGAGGTGCTGACCATCTATGTCGCCGAGGCCGAGGACGGCATCCGTCTGGACCGCTGGTTCCGCCGGCGCTGGCCGCACCTGTCCAACATCCAGGTGCAGAAGATGGCCCGCAGCGGCCAGATCCGCGTCGACGGTGCCCGCATCAAGCCCGAAGGCCGCCTGACCGCCGGCGCCGCCGTACGCGTGCCCCCGATCCCCGACGACACCTCGCGTCAGGCCGGCGACGTCCACACCCTGTCGGCGCAGGACATCAAGTTCGCCAAATCCCTCGTGCTCTATGAGGACGACATGGTCATCGCCATCAACAAACCTCACGGCCTGGCCGTCCAGGGCGGCACCAAGACCAGCCGCCACGTCGACCGTCTGCTGTCGGCCTGGGGGGAGGGGATGGACCGGCCACGTCTGGTCCACCGGCTCGACCGCGATACCTCCGGCGTCCTGCTGCTCGGCAAGGGGCCCGAAGCGGCCAAGCGGCTGGCCGGTGCCTTCGCCCGGCGTCAGGCGAAGAAGACCTACTGGGCCATCGTCATTGGCAACCCCAAGCCCGCCGCCGGCCAGATCGACATGCCGCTGAAGAAGACCGGCATCAACGACTTCGAGATGATGCGCCCGGCCGACCGCAAGGACCCGCGCGCCGAACCGGCCGAGACCGCCTTCGCCACCATCAGCCGCGCCGCCCACCGCGCCAGCTGGATGGCCCTGCGCCCCTTCACCGGCCGGACCCACCAGCTGCGCGCCCATATGGCCGGCATCGGCCATCCGATCCTCGGCGATCCCAAATACGGGGATGAGAAGTCGAAGGAACTGTCCGGCCCCCTGAAACTGCAACTCCATGCCCGCAGCATCGAGCTGGAACACCCGCGCGGCGGTATGCTGAAGGTGACAGCGCCGCTGAGCCCCGAGATGAAGTCCGGCATGGCCCATTTCGGCTTCGAGGAGTCCGAGGGCGACGAGAGCGATCCGTTCGAAGGGGTGAAGCGGCAGCGATGACTGTTCTTCAAACCGCTCATCCCGGCGAATGCCGGGACCCAGATGGAAAGCCAGACTATCGCGGAAGCAAATACCGGTGGTCTGTCCCGTCGGTCCGAATTTGTGATCTGGGTCCCGGCATTCGGCGGGATGAGCGGAGTTTGATTTGAGACCCCTCGCCGTTTTCGACATCGACGGAACCCTCGTCGACAGCCGCGCCTCGATCCACCGCGCCGCCTGCGAGGCCGCGCGCGATATCGGCCTGCCAGAGCCCGACTACGACAGGGTGCGCCAGATCGTCGGCCTGTCGCTGGAGCACGCCATGGCGGTGCTCGAGCCGGGGCTCGACGCGCCGACGCTGGCCCGCTTCGTCGCCGGCTTCCGCGCCAGTTTCAACCGCATGTACGAGGAGGGGCACGAGGAACCGCTGTATCCCGGCGCGATCGAGACCGTGCGCCGCCTGCACCGCGACGGCTGGCGGCTGGCGCTGGCCACCGGCCAGAACCGCCGTGGCGTGTCCCGCAATCTGGCCCGCGAGGGCTGGGCCGACCTTTTCATCTCCTCCCACTGCGCCGAGGACGGACCGGGCAAGCCCGATCCGGCGATGCTGCACGCCGCCATGGCCGCCTGCGACGCCTGTCCGGCCACGACCATCATGATCGGCGACACCGCCCATGACATCCAGATGGCGATCAATGCCGGCGTCCTGCCGCTGGGCGTGGCCTGGGGATTTCATACCGTCGAGGAACAGCAGGCCGCCGGCGCCCGCCACGTCGCCCGATCCTTCGCCGAACTGACCGTTGTGCTGGACGGTTTCGCCGACCTGACCCGCGCCGCCTGAGATCGTCATGAGCCACATCCCGCCCCTCGATCCCAACGTCGCCGCCCGCAAGGGCTTCCGCGAGTCCGAAGAGCGCCTCAAACGCTTCTGGAAGGCGGTCGATGTGGCGGAAGGGGAGGGCGGCTGGGCCGTCACGCTGGACGGCCGCACGCCAAAGACGCCTGCGCACGCCCCCTTGCGCCTGCCGACCGAGGCCGCGGCGCGGCTGGCGGCGGAGGAATGGGCCGCCCAGGGCGAGTTCATCGACCCCGCGACCATGCCCGCCACCCGGCTGGCCTCGACCGCCATCGATCGGGTCAGCCAGGTCCGCGAGGCTGTGGCCGAAGAGATCGCCGCCTTCGCCGGGTCCGACCTGCTCTGCTATCTCGCGGAGCATCCAACCTCGCTCGCCGTCGAACAGGCGCGCGAGTGGACGCCCTGGCGCGACTGGGCGGCGATCGAGCTGGGCGTCCACCTCGAACCCGCCGAGGGCATCGTTCACCGGCCGCAGGACCCGGCCGCCATCGCCCGCGTCGCCGAACTGGCCCTGCGCCTCGACGACTTCGCCCTCACCGGCCTGGCCATGGCCGTGCCCCTGCTTGGATCTGCGGTGCTCGCCATCGCGGTTCAGCGCGGCGTGCTGGCGGGCGAGATCGCGTTCGACCTCAGCCGCCTCGACGAGGCCTTCCAGGAACGCCAGTGGGGCGTTGACGCCGAAGCGGCCGAACGCACCGCCGCCCGCCGCGCGGAGGCCGTGATGCTGGACCGGTGGTTCCGGGCGCTGGCTTGACTTTCCAATCTGGAAAATAATCACTTGACGATATGGAAAGTGACAGTCACTTTCCAATTCAGAAAGTGAGGTCGACATGACGCAAGACCCCAACCCCCGCGAGGCCCTGGCCTCTATCGAGACCGCCCGCGGGGCGCTCAATGACCGGCTACAGATCCACTGGTCCTGGGATCTCTACTATGGCCTCGCCTGCGGCCTGCTGGTGGCGGGGCAGGGGCTGCCCCAGCCGTATGCGGTCCTCACTGTGCCGGTCGCCATGGGCGGCCTGGCCCTGATGATCCGCTGGTGGAAGGCGAAGACGGGTTTCTGGGTCGACGGCTTCTCGCCGAAGAGCGCGCGCTGGGTCGCCGTCGGCCTCGGCGTCATCCTTGTCAGCCTGATGCTCGGCAGCCTCTATCTGACCCGCGTGGCTGACCTCTGGTGGGGTCCGCTGGTTATGGGCGGGATCGCCGCTGTCGTCGCCATCGTCGCCTCGCGCATGTGGATGCGCGCCTACCGCCGCGATCTGGCGCGGTCAGCCGCATGAGCCGCAGGGTGAGATCGCAAATGGCAGATGACGTCGATCCCGCGGAGGCCCTGGCCTCCATTCGCGAAGCTCGTGCCGGCGTGGGGCGAAGCATGGACTACCCGCCCATCTGGGATGTGGTCTTCGGCCTCATCGTCGCGGCCATGGTCGGTGCCCAGGGCCTGCGCCAGATCTCGAGCGCACTGGTGCTGCTGGGCACGCTCGCCGCCCTGTTCTGGATGGTCAAATGGTGGCGCGACCGCTTCGGCTGGTGGGTCAGCGCCTATTCGCCGAAAAGGGCCCGCTGGGTCGCCTTCGCCATGCTGCCGCTGATCTTTGGCTGTCTTGGCCTGTCATGGTGGACCCGCCTTTTCGACGGTCCATGGTGGGCGCCGTTGCTGGGCGGCGCGCTGGCCTTCGTCATCACCATCGTCTTCGGCCGCTGGTGGATGCAGATCTATCGCAGTGAGCTGGCCGGGGACGGTCAATGAGCGCGCAGCCGGCGCCCGTCTTCGACGTCGTCATCCACGCCCCGGGCCGTCTGCAAATCTGCGCCATCCTGTCCAGTGTGGACTCTGCCGAGTTCGCCATGGTCCGTGACGCGATCAAGGTGTCGGACTCGGTCCTGTCCAAACACCTGAAACAGCTGGAGGAGGCCGGCTATGTCGCCCTCACCAAGGCCGCCGAGAACGGCCGCCAGCGCACCTGGATCACCCTGACCCCTGCCGGTCGCAAGGCCTTCGCCGCCCACGTCGCCGAACTCCAGCGTCTGGCGGCCATGACCGCCCCGGCGCGGCTGGGGGAGGGGTTCGCGGGCTAGAAGGGCGGAGGGGGCGCTTGCCTCCGCCCCCGGCCATCCTTAAGCCTCCCGCTCAAGGAGACGCCGCATGAACACCATCCTCGACCAGCTCGAAGCCCGCCGCGCCGGCGCCCGTCTCGGCGGCGGCGAGACGCGCATCGCCAGCCAGCACGCCAAGGGCAAGCTGACCGCGCGCGAGCGGATCGACGTCCTGCTGGACGAGGGCTCCTTCGAGGAGACCGACATGTTCGTCGAGCACCGCTCGACCCAGTTCGGCATGGAGGCCCAGCGCATCCCCGGCGACGGTGTGGTCACCGGCCGCGGCACCATCGGCGGCCGTCTGGTCTATGTCTTCTCCAAGGATTTCACAGTCTTCGGCGGCAGTCTTTCGGGCGCGCATGCGGCCAAGATCGTCAAGATCCAGACCATGGCCCTGACGAACGGCGCCCCGATCATCGGCCTGTTCGACGCCGGCGGCGCCCGCATCCAGGAGGGCGTCGAGGCTCTCGCCGGATACGCCGACATCTTCCTGCAGAACACCCTGGCCTCGGGCGTCATCCCCCAGATCAGCGTCATCATGGGCCCCTGCGCCGGCGGCGACGTCTATTCGCCCGCCATCACCGACTTCATCTTCATGGTGAAGGACACGAGCTACATGTACGTGACCGGCCCCGATGTGGTGAAGACGGTCACCAATGAGGTCGTCACCCACGAGGACCTCGGCGGCGCCCGCGTCCACTCCCAGAAGTCCGGCGTCGCCGACGGCGCCTTCGAGAACGATCTGGAGGCCCTCAGCGAGGTCCGCCGCCTGATCGGCTTCCTGCCCCTGTCGAACCGCGAAAAGCCCCCGGTTCGCGACAGCTATGACGACCCCGAGCGCGACGAGGCCAGCCTCGACACCCTGGTCCCGGCCAATCCCAACCAGCCCTATGACATCAAGGAGCTGATCCTGAAGACGGTCGACGAGGCCGAATTCTTCGAGATCGGTCCGGACTTCGCGAAGAACATCGTCACCGGCTTCGGCCGCCTCGACGGCCAGACCGTCGGCGTCGTCGCCAACCAGCCCCAGGTGCTGGCGGGCGTCCTCGACATCGACTCCAGCCGCAAGGCCGCCCGTTTCGTGCGCTTCTGCGACGCCTTCGACACGGCATCATCAAGCACGGTGCCAAGCTGCTGTTCGCCTATGCCGAGGCGACGGTTCCCAAACTGACCGTCATCACCCGCAAGGCCTATGGCGGCGCCTATGACGTGATGAGCTCCAAACACCTGCGCGGCGACGTCAACTACGCCTGGCCCTCGGCCGAGATCGCCGTCATGGGCGCCAAGGGCGCGGTCGAGATCATCTTCCGCAAGGAGGCCGGCGACCCGGCCGCCTTGGCCGCCCGCGAGGCCGAGTACAAGGAGAAGTTCGCCAACCCCTTCGTAGCGGCGGGCCTCGGCTATATCGACGACGTGATCATGCCGCACGGCACCCGGCGCCGGCTGATCCGGGCGCTACGGACGCTGAAGAACAAGCAGCAGGAAAACCCGTGGAAGAAGCACGATAATATTCCGCTGTAGGAGCGCGCCTGACCAACCTCCTCTTCCTCTGCTCCCGCAACCGCCTCCGCTCCCCCACAGCCGAGCAGGTGTTCGCGTCCCGGCCCGGCGTCGAGACTGCCTCCGCCGGCCTGGCGCCCGATGCGGAAGAGCAATGCTCCGCCGAACTGGTGGAATGGGCCGACATCATCTTCGTCATGGAGCGCGCCCACCGCGCCAGACTCCACCGCCGCTTCCGGGCCCATCTGAGGCGCGCCCGGGTCATCTGCCTCGACATCCCCGACGACTACGCCTTCATGCAGCCCGAGTTGGTGGCGCTGCTGGAAAAGAAGGTGGGGCCGTACATCTGATCCTTCCCAAGGGCCCTCCTTGTCATCCCGGCCGAAGCGGAGCGGAGAGCCGGGACGGCATGGTCCTGGGAACCCATGCCTTCCGGACAGCCCGCTTGGGCTGAGCCGGAAGAAGGGCTGCCGCCGAACGGTGTTTTAAGGGGGTCGCCGCCTGGGTCGTCCCAACCTGTCTCCCGGCTCAGCCCTAGTGGGCTGTCCGGGAGGGGAGAGAAGGAGGCATCAACCGTCCCCGATCTCCGCTTCGCTCCGTCGGGGATGACAAGGAGGGTGTTCCACTTTAACGAACCAACAAAAGCTCTTATAGGTTGTTCAAAAAAGGGGGCGCCGATGAGCAACCACAGCTATTGGGTCTATATCGTCGCCAGCGGCCCCAGCGGATGGCTCTATGTCGGCATGACCAACGACCTGATCCGGCGCATCGGCGAGCACAAGCATGGTCAAGTCGACGGCTACAGCCGCGAGCGTGGAACGGACCAACTGGTCTGGTACGAACACCACCGCTACGTCGATCAGGCCATTCTGAGAGAGAAGCGCATCAAGCGCTGGCTGCGGCCTTGGAAATTTGCGCTGATCGAGGAGATGAACCCTCAATGGGCTGATCTGTACGGAGGCCTGATGCACTTCGGGGATGACAAGCGGACAGTCGCTACGCTTCACCCGAAATGACGATAACGAAGGGGGATCACACCACCGCGCTCAAACCCGCCCGCAACTCGCCCGCATCCCGACCCAGTCTGGCCTCACCGCCCCCATCCGTTCCAGCGGCTTCAGATTCGCCGTCACTGTCGACCGGTCCATGGCCAGCAGGGTCGCCACTGCGCCGATGGTGGGTGGCTCGGGCCGGTTCAGGCCGTTCAACAGCGAGAACTGTCCGCTGGTGATCCCCAGTGGCCGGAAGGCCTCGTCAAACCGCCGCGACAAGGCGCGCGCCGCCCGCTGCGCATGCAGGCACAGGCAGTGATCCTTTATGTGGAGGGTGGTCGCCCAGGGCGCGGGGTTTGACATGGCTTCAGATATGTTGATATCAACTCAACTGTCAATCAGACGCATCAAACGGAGCCCGCCATGAGACAGGTCACCGCGTTCAAATGGGTGCCGCCATTCGCCCAGGGATCGGTCCGCGACATCCGCGTGCGCTGGGCGCTGGAGGAGGCGGGTCTGGGTTATGACGACCGGCTGCTGGGCTTCGAGGACACCGCGACGCCGGAGTATCGCGCGCTCCAGCCCTTCGGCCAGGTGCCGGCCTTCACCGACGGCAAGGTCGAGATGTTCGAGAGCGGGGCCATCGTCCTCTACATCGCCCAGTCCTCGGACCAGCTGATGCCCGCCGACCCCGCCGGCCGGGCCATGGTCATGACCTGGCTGTTCGCCGCCTCGAACAGTATCGAACCGTATGTGGCCTCGCTGGCCGACATCGATCTGTTCCACGCCGGGGAGGCCTGGACCGTCGAGCGCCGCCCGCAGGTGGAGGCGCAACTGCGCAAGAAGCTCGGTGACCTGCAGACCGCGCTGGGCGATCGCCAGTGGTTCGCCAATGACCGCTTCAGCGCCGCCGACATCCTGATGACCCACGTCCTGCGCGACCTGCGCCACACCGACATCGTCGCCGACTATCCGGCTCTGGCCGCCTATGTCGCCCGCGCCGAGGCCCGGCCGGCGTTCAGGCGGGCGCTCGCCGATCAGCTGAAGCCGTTCAGGGAGAATGCGCCGGCGTAGGAACCGGTCCTTTTCCCTCAAGGGAAGAAGGACCCTGCCAGCCCTCGAAACAGTGTCTTCCCGCCCCGTATATTCTCGCCCCTCGCGACCCACGAAGGCGCCGTCCCGACCCTGACAACAACCGCTCACAGACCCCTGCGACCAAATCTGACGCAGGCGCATGCTTACTGGTCAAATGCCCGCCGGGCCGGTCTTTGACAGTCTTCTTCACCACCGCCGCGTCCGCCCAGGACCCGGCGCACACCGTTCGACCCGAGGCGGCCGAATTCGCGAAATCCGCTCCGCAATTTTCAGCGCGAAACACTACCCTTTCGACCCTTCAGCCGACCAGCGCAGCCCGCTCTTCCGGGGTCAGCATCCGCCATTTGCCCTCGGGCAGATTGTCGAGTTTCAGCGGCCCGATCCGTACACGGATCAAATCCACGACCTCGAGATCGACCATCTCGCACATCCGCCGGATCTGGCGGTTGCGGCCCTCGCGCAGGATGAATTTCAGGCGGAACGACTCCATCCGGCTGACATAGGCCGGCTTCAACTGACGGCCGTCCAGCATCAGGCCGTGGCGCAGGATTTTCAGCTTCTTCTCGGTGATGTCGCCCGTCACCCGGACCAGATACTCCTTGTCCAGATCGGACTCCGGCCCGATCACCGCCTTGGCCACCACCCCGTCCGACGACAGCAGCAGCAGGCCGCGGGAATCCTCGTCCAGACGACCGATCGGGGGCAGGGAGACCTCGTCCGCGGGCGTCACGCCGTCGCCGACCCGGTTGTTGTCCGTAACCAGCCGTACCGCGGGCAGTTTGTTGGGCTCCGGCTGGCCCGAGACATAGCCCATCGGCTTGTGCATCACGATGGTCACGCCCTCGGCCAGCTGCGCTGTGGCCCGGTCGCTCAGGGTCAGGGTCTGGCCCGGCTCCAGTTTGCGGCCCGCATCGGTCACGACCTCGCCGTCGACCGACACCAGTCCGTCGGCTATCAGCGCATCGGCTTCGCGCCGCGAGCACACGCCGCTCTGGCCCAGCCATTTGTTGATACGGACGGGCTCGTCGCCGTCATAGGTCCTGGAAAACGCCATGCGGGTCCGTAGCCGCAGGGCGGCGCCGGGTCCAGCCGCCGATCAGCCGCCGAGCGCTGAGGCGATAGCCGCCCGGGCGACCTCGTCGTCCTGCGCCGACGATGCGCCCGACACGCCGATGGCTCCGACGACCCGGCCGTCGACCACGATCGGCACACCTCCCGCGACCGGGACCATCCCGTCGATGGCCAAAAGCGCCATCCGCCCGCTGGCGAGCCGCTCCTCGGTAACCGCGGTCGCCGTCCGGAACAGGGCCGCCGACCGCGCCTTGGCCTGGGACACGGCGATCGAGCCGTACTGGACATCATCCATCCGTCCAAAGGCGACCAGCGTGCCCGAGGGCTCGACCACGGCGATGGCCATGCGGAATCCCCGGGCCCGCGCCGCCTCGACCGCCCGGTCGACCAGCGCCTGCGCCGCCTCCAGCCCGATCGGCGCGCCATAGGGCGGCGCGGGTGCCGCGGCAGGCGCAGGAGTCGGCGGCGTCTGCGCCGAGGC
>VFBG01000036.1:13808-16062 GCA_006515835.1 bacterium
GGCCACAACAAGGAGGAGAGGTTTCATGATGGAGCTATCGATAGGTCGCAGCCAGCTTCACGGCAAGGCCGCCGCATCATGGTTGGACGCACAGGGGGCCACGGCGACCTGCCGGAACAACAGCATCAGATTGTTGGCCGGCATCTCGATCCGCCGCGTCAGCGCCAGTCCCGCCGCCTTGCCGACCGCCGCCACCGCGTCCCTGTCCCTCAGGCCCCAGGCCGGGTCGCGAGATTTCAGGTTCTCGTCGAACGCCGCGTTCGAGACCGCCAGCGGAACCTCCGCCTCGCGGTACGGTCCGTACAGGACCAGCAGCCCTCCGGTCGCCAGCCGGCTCCCGGCCAGCGACATCAATCCTTCATGCAGACCACCGCCTGCAGTGTCCCCACCGGCCAGGTCTCTGGATCCAGCACGTCCAGCGCCAGCGGAGGGCGCAGGTTCGGCAGGCAGGCCGCTTCGGCCCAGGCCGCGATGCTGGCCCGAGCGTCCGCCGACGGGTCGCTGGGCGTCCAGTCGAGGCCGGGCAGGGCACCCGCAAAGGCCACGGCGTGCTCGCCCGACCCCGCGGCGATCTCCAGCACCCGCCCCCGGCCCGGCATGTGGGCCTTGAGCACTTCAAGGATCGGTCCCGTATTCCGCGCCACGGCGGGCGAGGCGAGAGCGCCTTGTGGCGTGGCGGCGAGCGGGTCCATCGTCTGCATGGCCGCCCCGATACCTCGCGCCGCGTCGGTCCGCGACCGGAATTATGCAGCCTTCCACGTGCGTGCCGCTCGCGAGAGGTTGAAACGTGCATTGGTTGACGCCGCGTCCGCATCGGTGTCATTCCCGCTGAAACATTGCGTGATGATCCACGCATGGGAGAGCCACGGCGGCGCAGATCGCCGGGCGACGATCAGGAGAGTGATTGTGACCGCATCCGACATCCAGGGCCTTCACCCGGCTCCCACCAGACACGCCGGCCTCGTCGCCTGGGTCGAGCAGATCGCCGCCCTGACAAAGCCCGTCCGGGTTCACTGGTGCGACGGCTCGGAGGCCGAAAAGGCCGCCATCGTCGCCGACCTGATCGACAAGGGCACGCTGCGCGAACTGGACCAGACCAAGCGCCCGGGCTGCTACTATGCCGCCTCGGACCCCAAGGACGTCGCGCGCGTCGAGAGCCGCACCTTCATCTGCTCGGCCAATGAGATCGACTCCGGCCCGACCAACAACTGGGCTGATCCGGTCGAGATGCGCGCCCGGCTGAACGGCCTGTTCGACGGCTGCATGGCCGGCCGCACCATGTATGTGGTGCCCTTCTCCATGGGCCCGCTGGGCTCAGAGCTCAGCGCCCTCGGCGTCGAGATCACCGACAGCGGCTATGTCGCCATCTCGATGGGCATCATGACCCGCATGGGCCAGCCGGTGCTGGACCTGATGGGCGAAGACGGGGTCTTCGTCCCGGCCGTCCATACCCTCGGCGCGCCGCTGGCCGCGGGCCAGGCCGATGTGCCGTGGCCCTGCAACGACGACAAATGGATCGTCCACTATCCCGAGACCCGCGAGATCTGGTCCTACGGTTCGGGCTATGGCGGCAACGCCCTGCTGGGCAAGAAATGCTACGCTCTTCGCATCGCCTCGGTCATGGCTCGCGATGAGGGCTGGCTGGCCGAGCACATGCTGATCCTCAAGCTGACCGATCCGGAGGGCCGCGCCAAATACGTCGCCGCCGCCTTCCCCTCGGCCTGCGGCAAAACCAACCTCGCCATGCTCCAGCCGACCATTCCGGGCTGGAAGGCCGAGACCATTGGCGACGACATCGCCTGGATGCGGTTCGGCGAAGATGGCCGCCTGTACGCCGTCAACCCGGAAGCCGGCTTCTTCGGCGTCGCGCCGGGCACCAGCCGCAACACCAACGGCAACGCCCTGGCAACGATGGCCTCCAACACCGTCTTCACCAACACCGCCCTGACCGCCGACAACGATGTCTGGTGGGAAGGCCTGTCGAAGGTCGCCCCCGAAGGCATGACCAACTGGAAGGGTGTGCCCTACGATCCGGCTTCGGGCGAGCCTGCTGCCCACGCCAACGCCCGCTTCGCCGCCCCGGCCTCGCAATGCCCGACCATCGCGCCGGAATGGGAAGACCCGAAGGGTGTGCCGAGCGACGCCATCCTGTTCGGCGGCCGCCGCGCCTCGGCTGTGCCGCTGGTCACCGAGGCCTTCGACTGGGAGCACGGCGTGTTCATGGGCTCGTCTGTCGCCTCGGAAGGCACCGCCG
>VFBG01000036.1:16092-22768 GCA_006515835.1 bacterium
CCTTCGCGATGCTGCCCTTCTGCGGCTACAACATGGGCGACTATTTCGCCCACTGGCTGTCGATGGCCGGCAAGACCGACGCGTCGAAGCTGCCGCGGCTCTACTTCGTCAACTGGTTCCGCAAGAACGAGGACGGCCAGTTCGTCTGGCCCGGTTTCGGCGACAACGCCCGCGTCCTGAAGTGGATCGCCGAACGCCTCGACGGCACGGCCGAAGCTGTCGATACCCCGGTCGGCCGCGTGCCGACCCGCGAATCCCTGGATCTGTCCGGCCTGAGCCTGTCCGACTCCGACCTGTCGACCCTGCTGGACGTCGACGCCGAGGTCTGGGCCGAGGAAGCGTCGCTGATCCCCGAGTTCTACGCCCAGTTCGGCGACCGCCTGCCTACAGCCCTCTGGAACCAGCACGCGGCCCTGACGGCTCGCATCGACGCGAACCGCGCCGCGGCCATCGCGGCCGAGTAGCGCTTGCATTCAGGCTGCGGGCGGTCGATCAGATCGCCCGTGGCTTCCTCTCCAGATGTGATCGTCATCGGCGCCGGCGTGCTCGGCCTCTGCACCGCAGCCGAACTGGCCGCGCGCGGCCACGCCGTGACCGTCATCGACCCGGGCAGCGCGAACGCCTCCTCCATCGCCGCCGGCATGATCGCGCCTGCGCTCGAGAGCCTGCTGGAGGATGTGACCGCCGAACGCGCCGCCCTGCTGAAGCGTGCGCGCGACCTCTGGCCCGACTTCGCGGAGACCCACGGTCTGACGCTGCTGCGCGAGGGCGCGGACTGGCGCGGGCCGGACTCCGAGGCTGCCCTGGTCCGTCTCAACGCTCTCGGGTTTGATGCCCGGCTGACACCGATCGGCCTGACGACGCCTGAAGACTGGCGCATAGAGGTCGCTGCGGCACTCAAGGCACTGGCGCGAACGCCCGGTCTGACGGTGGTGCGGGGCCAGGTCGTGCGACTGACCGGCGACGCCCGCCGCTGGCGCGTTGATGCGAACGACGGCCGTGTCTGGTTCAGCCCTTCAGTGGTGCTGGCCACCGGCGGTCCATCGCCTCGCTTGTTGCGTCGATCACGCCGATCCGCGGTCAGCTGACATTCGTCGCCACGCCGACCCCGCCGCGCGTGGTCAGAGGCTCCGGCGTCTATGCCGCGCCCAACGAAGCCGGAGTCGTGATCGGCGCGACCATGGAGCCCGGGCGTCGCGATCTGGAGCCCGACCCGGAAGAGGCAGCGCATCAGGTGGCAGCCGGACTGGCCCTGCTTGGGGCCACGGCTGAGGCCGGCCCGACGCGGGTTGGCATCCGGGGCGCGACGGTCGATGGCCTGCCGCTCGCAGGGTCGGCTGGCGAACCCGGCCTGCACCTGGCGTTGGCACCGCGCCGTAACGGCTGGCTCTTGGGGCCGCTGGTCGCCCGGATCACGGCGGATGGAATCGAGGGCAGGCCGCCCCTGGCGGACGCCGCCGCCCTCGATCCCCTCAGATTCCCCTGATCAATCTTCCGGCGGCGTGAAGCGCAGGTTGATGTTCACCCGCGAACCCTCCGCCGCTCCATTCACGGTCCGCGGATTGACCCGGAAATGGCGCGAAAGACCCTGGGCCGCCCGGCCGAAGCCGTAGCCGCCCGGCGTCTCGCGCAAGACGTTGCAGTCCGTCACCGCCCCGGACGGAAGTACCAGACAGTTCAATGACGCCGATCCGGCGATGCCCGCCGCCGTCGCCCGCTCTGGATAGGCCCGCGTCATCTGGTCGGCCGTGGGCTGACGTGACCAGCTGGGATTGCGGATCACGGCCGGGAGCTCAGGCTGGATGGTCTCGACCGGCCTTGCGTCGTTGACCGGTTCGGGCGAGGGCGTCGTGGTGGTGATGCTGGTGCTTTCGGCCACCGTCTCTCCCTGGGTCACGAAAACGGTTTCGACATCACGCGTCGGACTGGTGGGTTCGTTGACCCGGGTGTTGGGCGGTGCCGGATCGACGGGCTTCACTTCGGGGAGAGGTTTGGGCTCGTACCGGACGATGGTCACATCGAACGGGTCCGATGTCGGCGGTGCGGCCAGCACGGGCATTTCGAACCGCTGATAGTACATCGCGGCGCCGAGGCCGACGTGGGCCGTGACCACGATGCCGACCGCGACCCAGGTCGCTTTCGAGAACCGGGGCGTCTTGCGTTCGTGGAAGTCGATGGGGCTCACCAGTCCGGGGCCGCCTGCTGTCTTGATCATCATCGCCGTCTCATCCCTGTCTATCGCCGTCCCCACAGCGTCCCACGGCGAAGTTGAGCGCTGACCTGACGGCAAGTTTGGGGCGAGCCTTGCCTTGAAAGCGCCACCGAACGAGCGGCCTCCCGAAGATTAAGAGTCTGTGGACCGGAAGATCGCTGTTAGGATTTGATTAACCACGAACCCCCAGCCTCGTGACTCATGAACATCGGAGCGATTCCATCCGCTGGCGGGGTTGAGGCAGCCATTCGGCGCGCCTCGAACGCGACCGGCGTGGACGCTGATTTCCTTGTCCGGACGGCACGCCGCGAAAGCGCGATGAACCCTTCGGCACAGGCCCGGACCTCGTCGGCAGCGGGCCTCTTCCAGTTCATCGAACAGACCTGGCTCGGGACGGTGAAGGCGCACGGTGCCAAACACGGCTATGGTCAGTACGCTGATCTGATCTATCGCGGCGGGGACGGACGCTGGCGGGTCGAGGGGTCGGCGCGCAATGTGGTGCTGGACCTGCGGTTCGACCCGCAGGCGGCGTCCACCATGGCAGCGGAGCTGACCGCGTCGAACGCGGCCTATCTGCGCGGCCGGTCTGGACGCGAACCGGGGGCGGGAGACCTCTACGCCGCCCATTTCCTTGGTCCGGCAGGCGCCGCCCAACTGATGGATGCGATGGACCGTCGGCCCGGTGCCAGCGCGGCCGCCTTGTTCCCGGAGGCCGCCGCGGCCAATCGGTCGATTTTCTACCGAGACGGTCGGCCCGCCACGGTCGCTGAGGTCCATGCCAATCTGCAACGCAGCGCCGGGGATGGCGCGCCCGCCTTGGCCGCCGGTTCCACGCCGGACGCGCCCGACCTGAGCGAGCGCGACCGTATGCTCGCGGCCCGGCTGGATCGGCTCAAGCAGGACCAGAGCCTGCTGGCCCTGCTGATGGGGCAGGACGGCGAGGGTAAGGGCGGCGGTTTTGGTGGGGCGTTTGCGCCGGAACCCGTCAAGAGCATCTGAACCCGAATCCGGCGATGGTGAACCGCCCGTTAAGGATGGCGGGCCGATGCTGACCGGCAAAGCCTGGACACGCCCATGACCGCCTACCGCGCCCGCCTGACCGAGATCGACATTCGCCGCCTGATCAAGGCGACGGACGAGGATGAGCGCGCCGCTGCGGCCCACAAACTGTGCCGGAGTATGGAAAAGGCTGACCTTCATGACGACGATCGGGAGGCGGCGCAGAAGATCCTGCGCATGCTGGCCCAGGATGCCGCCGAACTCGTGCGGCGCGCGATGGCCGTGACGCTCAAATCGTCTGACCTGATTCCGCGGGATGTTGCCCGGAAGCTGGCGGCCGACGTCGACAGCGTCGCCCTGCCCATCATCAATTTTTCGCCGGCCTTCTCCGACGAGGACCTGATCGAAATCGTCCAGGCCGGATCGCCCTTGCGTCAGGTCGCGGTGGCCGGCCGGCCCGGGGTGGGTCGCGACGTGGCGACCGCATTGGCCGAGGTGGGCTGCGAACAGGCTGTGCGCACCCTTGCCGCGAACGACAATGCCGACGTGGCCGAGGCGGCGCTGGGGCGATGCATCGACCGTTTCGGAACGTCTCCCGAGATCGTTGCCGCGCTCGCCTATCGTCAGGTGCTGCCGCTGTCCGTGACGGAGCGGCTGGTTGAGCTGGCTTCCGAAGCCGTTCGCGAGCATCTGGTTACCCGCCATGCGGTCGCCCCGGAAACCGCGATTCGGCTTGCCGCCTTCGCGCGTGAGCGCGCCACCGTTGATCTGGTGGACCAGGCTTCGAACCATGGCGACCTGCCGCAGTTCGTCGCCAATCTGAATGCGCGTCGGGTTCTGACCGCATCGCTGTTGTTGAGGGCGCTGGCGCGGGGACAGATGGCGCTATTCGAGCACGGCGTAGCGGAACTGGCCGGGACGCCGCATGCGCGGGCGTGGCTGATGATCCATGACGCAGGCCCCCTTGGTCTCAAGGCCATCTATGATCGGGCGGGCCTGCCGCCGCGACTCTTTCAGGCCTTCCGCGCGGGTGTGGACACCTGGCGTACCCTTCAGGCCGAGGGCGCCGACACCGCCGGAGACGCGTTCCGCCAGCAGATGTTGGAGCGCTTCCTGACCCAGCGCCCGAACGCGCCGCGCGAGGACCTGGCATATCTGATGGAACGGCTGGACCACGATCCGCCGACGGCCAAGGTTCAGGTCAGCGCCGCCGCCTGAAAGCAAAACGCCCGCCGGAGGCGGGCGTCAGCTTCGGTGGACTGTCTTAAGGCGGTTCAACTCCGGTGGTCAGCAACCCGTGATTCCAGGGTTTCGGCCAGGATCTTGCCGACCGGATGGTCGTCGGTCTGGATCTCATCGCGCACAACAGCCTTGATGGCGTCGATGTGGGCGTCGAGCAGCACAACCGGCGCTGCGATGCGTTTGGCAGGGTCGTCCAGCAACTTGCAAAGCGAGCCCGCGAGGCGCGTGACCAGTGGGTACTGGTAGGTTGTGCCCAGTCCCTTCAGGTCGTGAGCGCGGAAATAGAGGGCTTCGGCCGTCTCGGCATTGTAGCCCAGAGCGCGGATGTCCGCCTGGGCCTTGTCCAGTTTGACCAGTTCGTCCTGCAGCCATTGTCCGAACTGCGAGGACATCGCTTGCAAGGCTTGTTCAGCCTTCGCGATGGCGTTGGCGTCAATGCCGCCGAAGCCTCCGCCGACCTTCAGGCGAAGGGTGTTGGGCGGGCGAATGACCTGGGCCGGGTTGCTCACGGCTGACTCCTGCGAATGGACTGGAGCAAACCTCGCACTTACGTCCTTAAAAAGCGGTGCACGTTCGTCAGGACGCAAATTGCTCGGCGAGAACCCGTTCCTCGAACGATCGACCGGCGTCGAACAGCATCGTCAGGGCGATATCGCGACGCTCCCTGACCTCGACACGGGCGACCCGCCGGATCTCGAAATCGTCGGCTGTAGCGCTGACCGGCCGCTTGTCCGGCTCAAGCACTTCGAAGCACACTTTGGACTGGTGCGGCAGCAGTGCGCCGCGCCATCGCCGGGGCCGGAACGCGCTGATCGGCGTCAACGCAAGCACGCGCGAGTCCAGAGGAATGATGGGGCCGTGCGCCGAGAGATTGTAGGCCGTCGATCCGGCGGCTGTGGCCAGCATACAGCCGTCGCAGGACAGCTCTTCCAGTCGGACGCGACCATCCACCGTAATTCGCAGCTTGGCGCTCTGGCGTGTCTGGCGGAGCAGGGAGACCTCGTTGATGGCAAGGCCGCTGTGGGCCTGACCGGCCTCGGTCCAGGCATCCATCTGCAAGGGATGGATCACCGCGCGTCCGGCACCAGCCAGTCGCTCGAGCAATCCGTCTTCCTCGAAGTCATTCATCAGGAAGCCGACAGAACCACGGTTCATTCCGAACACAGGAGTTCGCTGATCCATGACCGTGTGGAGCGTCTCGAGCATGAAGCCGTCGCCGCCCAGCGCCACAATCACCTGGGCTTCGGCAGGGTCGACCGACCCGTAACGTGCAATCAGCCTTTCACGCGCCGCCCGGGCCTCCGGTCGATCGGAGGCGGCAAATGCGATGCGGATGGGGGCCGGCGCTGGTTCGGTCACGATTGCACGCAAGCCGAGCCCGGCGATGAAGTCAAACGGCGGCTTTCAGTTCGTCGTGATCGGCCCCGATCAGGACCTTGAATGCACGGGCCGCGGAACCCTGCGAAAGGGCACCCCGAAGCCAGATCGGTTCACCCTGATCACCGGGGAGGGAGTCGTTGAGCTTGCGAAGCTCGACCAGCAGAGTGGGGAAGACGGCCCGGTCGATCCCGACCGCAGCGCAGGCATAGTAGAGCGCTTCCGGTGTCGGAGCCGACAGGGCGGCGCGCACCTGACCCACGGTGAATCCGCCCAGCGCTGACAGACCATGTGCGAACAGGCTCAGTCGCTTTTCGCGCACTGCGCGGATCAGGAGCCCCGCTCGCAACTGTCCGGCGGACTGCAACTTGTCGATCAGCCGCCGTTCCATCTCATCGCGGCCATGTTGATCCACCGGGTCCGGTTCAGGACCGGTGGGACGTATGATGCCCTCAACCGCATCATAGACCGCAGCTCCCAGTGCCTTTTCATCGACGTTGAAGCGCGCGGCGATCGACTGGCGCAGTGCCGTGCCGACCCACTGATACAGCTGCTCTGCAAGGGCCTCGGTCAGCAGAGGGTGCCGAATGAGCGGTCCCCTCAGGGCGGCGATGCGACGGGAATGCTCGACCAGCCGCCTGATTCCCTCTCCGCTGATCTCGGCTGTGCGGTTGGTGGTCAGCGCCATGAGCACGGCGGGCTCCGCCTTGTCGATCACCGCGTCCGCTACTCGCCCGCTGATATGCGGACGACGCGCGACGGCAATCTGGTGCTCAAGTGATGCCTCGATCAGCACACGCAGCAGGTCCTCGTCCTGCAGGATGGGGCTGGATTCGAGGATCGGCC
>VFBG01000213.1 GCA_006515835.1 bacterium
CCCACCTCCAGCCGGTCGAGCGCGCCGCGGGCGGCGTCGAGGTCGTCCGGCGTCAGGCCCGGCGACCAGCGGCGCAGCCGGGC
Source organism: bacterium (assembly GCA_006515835.1). Lineage (GTDB taxonomy): Bacteria > Pseudomonadota > Alphaproteobacteria > Caulobacterales > Caulobacteraceae > Brevundimonas. Next base: position 84 of record VFBG01000213.1, read on the forward strand.
ACGACCCAGCGCCGTCAGGTGCAGGGCGGAAAAGCCGGCCGACACCGCACCCGGCGGCGGCAGATACGCCGGGGTGCCTGTGTCCACCATGACGCCCGACAGCGGCGGCAGGAGCCCGGCGAGGGTCTTCAAAAGGGTGGTCTTCCCGGCACCGTTGGGGCCGATCAGGGCGAGGACTTCGCCGGCTTCGACCGTCAGGTCGAGCGGCGGCAGGCGGAAGCCCTTGCTCCGCCCGGCGACCAGACCTTCCAGCCGCAGGCCGCTCATGATCGCCTCGATGTTGCGACGAACAGGATCAGGAAGGCCGGTGCCCCGATGGCGGCGGACAACAGGCCGACCGGGATTTCCGCCGGGCCGAAGGCGGTGGCCAGCCGGTCGATGACAAGGGCGAACAGGGCCCCGATGGCCATCGACGCCGGGATCAGCCGCCCGGCCCGCTCGCCGACGATCAGCCGTGCGGCGTGCGGTGCCAGCAGACCGATCCAGCCGACGACGCCTGCCACGGCTACCGCCGAGGAAGTCATCAGGGCGGCGGCGGCGAGGGCCAGCAGGCGCAAGGGCCGTGCGGGCAGACCCAGCGACCGCGCCTGCTCATCGCCCAACGAGAGGATGTCGAGCCGGAAACCCAGCCAGACAAGAATGGCCGCGCCGAGTGCCACCGGGACCACGGCACCGACCGCTTCTGGCAGGGTCGCCCGGGTGAAGCTGCCCAGCAGCCAGTAGGTGATCGACGGCAGCTGCGAATAGGGTTCCGCCACGACGACGACCAGACCGAGCCCGGCCGAGGCGAGGGCGCCGGCCACGACCCCGCAAAGGATCAGGGCGAGGCGGCCGTCTCCGCTGCGGGTCAGGGCGGCGCAGGCCAGCGCCAGGGCCCCGGCGGCCAGTCCGCCCACGAAGGCCGCGCCCTGCACAAGGGCCGCACCCGCGCCCAACAGCAGGGCCAGTGCCGCGCCAAGGCCGGCACCCGACGAGACGCCCAGCAGATCAGGCGCCGCGAGCGGATTGCGGAACAGGATCTGGAACCCGGCCCCGGCTCCGGCCAGCGCCGCGCCGCAGGTCAGGGCTGCCAGCAGGCGAGGTCCGCGCAGGGCCAGCGCCAGCTCGGCCTCGGGTGAGCCCTGTCCGGCGAGCGCTTTGAGAAGGGCATCCGGTGCCACGCCCAGCGGCCCGGTACCGAGCACGACAAACGCGCCGGCCAGTGTCAGCAGGGCGAGCACGGCCGGCCGCAGGGTGTCCCGGAACCGGCTCACCGGATCCACTGCGGCAGGGCCACCTCGACCGGTGCCATGCCGTACAGCCGCCGGGTCAGGCTGGCGATCGTCATCTGGGAGCCTTCGGGATCGGCCAGCCAGGCGCAGGCCAGCAGGCGGTTCACTGACGGCGGTCGGTCGATCCAGCCGAACGGATGGTCCGGAAGAAGCAACAGCCGTCGACGCTGACCGTTGCGGCGGGTGCGCCAGACCGGGTCCTGGCGGACCGCCTCCGAGAAGGTCGTGCTCAGGGTCACCAGCATCTCGGGGTCCCAGGCGGCGACCTGTTCCCGCGTCACCCGGCCGATGTCGCGCGATTCACCCGCGACATTGGTCCAGCCGGCGCCTTCGAGCACTTCGGTGGCCAGGGAGCCCTGGAAGCCGGTTTCGAGCCCGTCGGCACCGCGGGCATAGTAGAAGCTCGAACCGGCCGGGGCGCGGCGCCAGCGGTCCAGCACGGCGGCGGCCTCGTCGGCCAGGCCGGCGGCGCTCCGTCCCGCATCCAGCAGTTCGCCCGTTTCACGGATGGCCTCGGGAATTTTCGTCAAGGCGCCGTCGATCAGTCGCCAGTCGACGCCGAGCCGGGTCTTGATCCGGTCGCCGAGCGCGTGGTTTTCGGGATCGGTGTCGCCGTAGTCGATCACCAGCCGGGGCCTCAGCGCGGCCATGGCTTCAAGATTCGCGGGCCGTCCCCCGTCGCCCAGGGCACCCAGTTCCGGCAGGTTCGCCGCGAGCGAGGGCAGGGCCGCAAGCGCCTGCGTCGACG
>VFBG01000214.1 GCA_006515835.1 bacterium
TGGCGGCGGCGACGGCGAGGCGCAGACGCTCTTCGCTCTCGCGCAAGGCCGTGGACAGCATGGCCTGCGTCCGATAAAACCGCGCGCGTAGCACTCGACTTGCCAGCAGGATGGCCAAATAGGTCGCAAACAGCAGCAGGCTGGCAAACGCCCCGACCAGCAGCAGGTGCTGCCACAGCTCTTCGCTGAACTCCGTCCGCTCGACCTGGGTCACCAGGTACCACGGTGACGCCGGGATCTGGCGAAGCACACCCAGCACCGGCACGCCATGGGCGTCTACGCCCTCTGCCGCGCCGGTCTGCCCGAGCACCGCCTGCACGGCCAAGACGCCGGTGCCGGTCAGCGCCACACGCCGGGGCGGAGTGCTGTCGATGGCGCGCCGTGGTTCGGTCAAGACCAACGCGTCGGCGCCGTCCCGCCGGACGAGCTCGCATCTCGCCGTCCGGTGCAGGCCCGGCCAGAGGGCAAGATACGGGAACAGGAAATGTGCCGGGTCGATGCGCAATACCAGCACCCCCAGGGGCTGCCGCCCGGTCGCCGGGTCAGGGATCGGCACGAGCAGCGCGAGGTGCTGGCGCCCGTCGGTCTCGTCGAGATAGAAGTCGAGGAGGGTCAACCCGCCGCCGCCGATGACGCGGGCCGCGCCCCGGGCGATGTCCTGTGCGGGCGGCGCCGCGGTGTTGGGAAATACCAGCCGCGTCCGGCCGCCGGCATCGATCAGGAAGGCCCGGTCGTAGTGGCCGGCACGCGACTGGCCTTCCGGGACGCGGGCCCTCAACCTTGCCGTCAATGCGCCCGCGTCGTGGCCGTTCAAGAACTGCCCGGCCGTGATCGCCAGCGCGGATTCGTTGAGGATGACCCTGCCATCGGTCAATCGATCCTCGCGCCACTGGGCGATCGTCGCCGCCTTCGACAACGACGCCAGGTCGAGCTCCCTTAGCGTCTGGTCTCGAACCTGGCGTTCCTCCTGCCGGTAGTAGGCGTAGCCGCCGATGAACCCGATCGCCGCGATGCCCGCGAAGACGGCGACATACACGCGACGGCTCCGCCACAAGGCCGTCGTCGGGCCGATCGCTGGATCGGCGGCGAGAACCACCGGCGCGAGGCCCACGAGCACCAGGATGAGGCTGGTGTTGAGCGCCACTCGCATGACCTGTTCGGGGGCCAGGAGCGGCGAGCCGAACACGGCAACCGCAATCAGCAGAAAACCCGTGAGGGCAATCAGGCTGCCCAGGCTCCTCGCCAGCCAGCGCGCCAGTCCCCGGCGCCCGAGGGGCGACAGCGTGATGAGGAGGCTGGTGTTGGCCAGGACGAAGCAGAACGCCGTGATCGGCGAAATCTGCCCGGAGGTCGGATCGCCCGCGAAGCCTCTCAGTCCCAGGCCCAGAAGTTCCGCTGGCCAGAACACCCCCAGGAGGAGCAGGACCGTCAGCGCCAAGGCGCCGAGCAAGCCGGTGCCGGCAAAGAGGGTCGCCGCGTGTCGGAAGTGTCGCGACGGCGGGGCGGCCAGCATGACGCTGGCGCTGAAGAGCAGCGACGCGACCGCCGTGGATGGCGCCATCGCCGGCGTGCCCGATTTCCACGCCGCCAGGCCGGGACGGTCCCACATCCATCCAAACAAGGTCAGCGCGGCGATTGCGGTGATCGCCACCGCCACGCTCCAGAGGGTCACCGTGGTCGGCGACACAGAACGCCCAAGGGGAGCGGCCTTCATGACTTGGCTAAAGCAACTTCGGTACCACCCGGGAACGCCTGAAGGCAGGGGCCGGATCAGTCGGCGTCCGCAGGTACCGGTCCGAGGCCGAAGCCATCGATCAGCCGGTACAGGGCCCGGCGACTGATGCCAAGGCGGACGGCGGCGTGGGTCTTGTTACCGCGGCAGGCGTCGAGTGCGGCCACGACGGCCGACCGTTCGATCTCGCGCAGCGGGACGCCCACCGGTGCCGTGCGCGCCGGCATGGGCTCCCCGTAAACCGCGTCGTGCCCGCCGCCGCTGAGCAGGGACGGCACTTCGGCTTCGGTGATCCACTCCCCCTCAGCCAGCAGGCAGGCGCGCTCGATCACGTTGCGGAGCTGCCGCACGTTGCCCGGCCAGTTGG
>VFBG01000215.1:0-2085 GCA_006515835.1 bacterium
TGGGCATGGATGAGCTGTCGGAAGAGGACAAGCTGATCGTCTCGCGCGCCCGCAAGATCCAGCGCTTCCTGTCGCAGCCCTTCTTCGTGGCCGAGCAGTTCACCGGCGCCGACGGCAAGTTCGTCTCGCTGGAAGACACCATCCGCTCGTTCAAGGGCATTGTCGCCGGCGAATACGACCACCTTCCGGAAGCCGCCTTCTACATGGTGGGTGCCATCGAGGAAGCGGTCGCCAAGGCCGAGAAGCTCGCCGCAGAGGCAGCCTGATCCATGGCCGGCAAGCTCAGCTTCTCGCTGGTGTCACCTGAACGCGAGGTCTTCAACGGCCTCGTCGATCAGGTCGACGCGCCCGGCGTCGAAGGCGACTTCGGCGTCCTCGCCGACCACGCGCCCTTCATGACCGCCCTGCGCGAAGGCGTCGTCACCGTCATCGACGGCGGTTCGCGTCGCCAGTTCGAGGTCCACGGCGGCTTCGCCGACGTGACCCCCGCCGGCCTGACCATCCTGGCCGAACAGGCCTCGGAAGTCGCCGCAGCCTAAGCGCTTGTCATCCCCGAAGCCGCGCAGCGGCTATCGGGGACGGTGACGCCAGAAGATGCTCTCTCCCGGAAGGTGCGTAGCGCCTGTCCGGGAGCAGGGTTGAAGCTACCCGGATCCCGGTTCAGCTCTTCGAGCTGCCCGGGATTTTTCTTTTCCTGAGCGCCGATCCGTCCCGGCTCTCCGCGTCGCTTCGGCCGGGATGACAAGTGGCCGCGAAGCTTGACCTTCGCGCCGGAGGTTCTAGATAGCCCCTGCAGACGAGGCCACGTCCTCGCCCCGGCGATCCTGGATCGCGGGCAAAGTCCGGGACGGCCCGGCCCTTTGCACGGAGGGCCGCATCCATGGCCTGGACCTGGCTCATCATCGCCGGCCTGCTCGAGATCGTGTGGGCCTATTTCATGAAGCAGTCGGACGGGTTCACCCGTCTGTGGCCCAGCGTGGCGACATTGGCCTTCATGGGTGCCAGTTTCGGCCTGCTGGCCCTCGCCATGAAGTCCCTGCCGATGGGCTCCGCCTATATGGTCTGGACCGGCATCGGCGCGGTCGGTGCCTTCATCGTCGGCGTGGTCTTCCTGCAGGAGCATCTCAGCCTGTGGCGGGTGCTGGCGGCGTTGCTGATCGTCAGCGGGATCGTTCTCATGCGTCTGGCGCCCAGCCAGTAGCGGCGTTAGCCTCGGGGCATGCTCGAACTGCGACCCAACTGCGAATGCTGCGACCGCGACCTGCCGTTCGACAGCCCCGAGGCCCGCATCTGCACCTTTGAATGCACCTTCTGCGCCGAATGCGTGGACGGCGCGCTCAAGGGTGTCTGCCCCAACTGCGGTGGCGGGTTCAGCGCCCGTCCGGTCCGGCCGGCGCACCTGATGGCGAAATATCCGGCGTCGACGAAGCGCGTGCTCAAGCCGCAGGGCTGCGCGGCGGCCTAGGAAGAGTAGCTAGTGATTAGTGGTTAGTGGCTGGCCGCCCGCCGTGCCGGCCCACGGTCGGTGCCGCCCTTCCGCCGCCAGTGAAACTGCAATCACCAGCCACTGGCTACTAATCACTTCTAGACCACCAGAGGCGCGAACACGGCGACGACCTGCTCATACGATGCCCGCTTGAACGGAACGATCAGGTCGGGCGCGTCAGTGAGCGGCCCCCAGCGCCAGGCGTCGAACTCGATCTCGTCATCGGCCTCAAGGTCGATCTCGGACTCCTCGCCGGAGAAGCGGAAGGCGAACCACTGCTGCTTCTGGCCGGCCCAGCCGCGGGCCTGTTTCGACCCGCCGTAGTCGGGCGGGAAGTCATAGGCGATCCACTCGTTGGTGCGGGCGATCAGTTCGGCCGAGGTCACCCCGGTCTCCTCCGCCAGTTCACGCCGCGCGGCGGTTTCAAGGTCCTCGCCCTCATCGACCCCGCCCTGCGGAAACTGCCAGTTGTGAGGCCCCTCGGTCCCGGCGCGACGCCCGTACCAGACGCGCCCGTCCGGATGGAACAGCACGACGCCGACATTGGGGCGGTAGCGGGAGAGATCCATGAGTGGCGAGTGGCGAGTGACGAGTGGCGA
>VFBG01000215.1:2151-2950 GCA_006515835.1 bacterium
CTCGCCACTTCCTATCTTCCCGGCCGCTGCGTCATCGCGCTCGCCGGAGCCAGTTGCAGGCCCCGGGCGTCCATGTCGGCGGTCCAGCGGGCCACGGCCTCGACCGTAACAGGGTAGCTGAAGCCCGTGCCCAGCGCCTGGCCGCGCCCCTTCGCGAGGGCTTCCAGCGCATTCAACTGGGCGACGATCGCAGTCGGATTCTGCTCCTCATCGATGATGCGGTTGGCGCTGGCCCGCGCCCAGGCTCCGGGGCGGCGGCTCATCGATCCGTCGTCGAGGAAGGCCACCCCGCGCTGGCGCAGGATCGACAGGAAGGCGTTCATGCCCGCGTCCGAGGTCGCGAACCGGTCGCCCATATAGTTGGTGACGCCGAAATAACCGGTCGCCCGTCCCAGCAGCCAGTTCATCCGCGCCTGGATATCGGTCGCCTCGGCCGATGCCAGAAGGGTGTGCGGGCCGGGATCGTTGTTCGGATAGCCGGACGGTTCCATCGGCATTTCCAGCATCACCTCATGGCCCTGGGCGCGCGCGAGGTCGATCCAGCCCTGAAGGCCCTCGGCATAGGGCACGAAGCTGAGCGTGACCTCGGCGGGCAGCCGCTCGATGGCGGCGCGCGTGGTGACGGCGTTGAGGCCGAGACCTCCGACGATGATGGCGACCCGCGGCCGCCCGTTCGAGCGGAACGGGCGGGCATAAGCCTGGGCGGGCACGCGGCCGTCGGTGGCGATGGTCGGCAGCGGGCCGTTGGGGCCCGGCTGGCTCAGGCCGGCGATGGGGGCGGCGGGCAGGGGGCTGGCGG
>VFBG01000037.1:0-27551 GCA_006515835.1 bacterium
TCCGCCCCGGCCCCGGCCCCGGTTGCCGCGCCGGCCGCCCCGCGCGCCGACCAGCCGCGTGAGGAGCGGGTCAAGATGACCCGCCTCCGCCAGACCATCGCGCGCCGCCTCAAGGAATCGCAGAACACCGCCGCCCAGCTGACCACCTTCAATGAGGTGGACATGACCAACGTCATGGCCCTGCGGACCCAGTACAAGGACGTCTTCGAGAAGCGCCACGGCGTGAAGCTGGGCTTCATGTCCTTCTTCACCAAGGCGGTGGTCGCGGCCCTGAAGGAGATCCCTGCGGTCAACGCCGAGATCGACGGCACGGACATCATCTACAAGAACCACTATGACATCGGCGTCGCTGTCGGCACCGAGAAGGGGCTGGTCGTGCCGGTCCTGCGCGATGCCGACGCCCTGTCGCTGGCGGGCATCGAGAAGGGCATCGCGGCCCTCGGCAAGGCCGCCCGCGACGGTGCCCTGACCCTTGACCAGCTGCAGGGCGGCACCTTTACCATCACCAACGGCGGCACCTACGGCTCGCTGATGTCGACGCCGATCCTGAATGCGCCGCAGTCGGGCATCCTGGGCATGCACAACATCGTCCAGCGCCCGATGGCGGTGAACGGCGAGGTGCTGATCCGGCCGATGATGTATCTGGCCCTGAGCTACGACCACCGCATCGTTGACGGCAAGGAGGCGGTGACCTTCCTCGTCCGCGTCAAGGAACTGCTGGAAGACCCGGCGCGGGCGTTGCTGGACCTGTAGGCCGTGCGCGAGTTCGAGGTCGCCCGGTTCTCGACGCTTCCGGAGGCCGAACTCGCCGCCGCCCTGCTGAAACGGCACGGCATTGCCGCCCGGCTGCCGGATCGCGACATGGCGACCATGCTGCCCCATCTGCATATCGCGATCGGCGGGGTCCGGGTCGTCGCACCGGAAGATCGGATCACTGAGGCGCGCGACATCGTGAAGCGCGCGCGCGAAGGCGCTTTCGCCGCTGACATCGATGAGGATTCGGGCGACTGGACCCTCGAAGCGACACCGGGGAAGGTCGGCGATCTCGACGAGGCCGAGATCACGGGCGTGCTTGGGCCGGCAAAGAGGGCCGGAGCCGCCGCCCTCGTGGTTATGGCGATGTTCTACCTTCTGGTCGGCTGTCCGGCCTGAGCCGGCCTCAGAGTTCGCCCAGAACCTCGGCCGTATCCGCTCCCAGCGCCGGCGGCGCGCGGTCGTAGACGACCGGTGTCAGCGACATCCTGATCGGCGAGGCCACGGTCCGGACCGGTCCGGACAGATCAGCCCGGTCCTGCGTTACCTCCAGCCCGCGATGTTTCGCCTGCGGCTCGTCGAAGACCTGGTCGATCGTATTCACCGGCCCGCAGGGCACGCCCGCCGCCTCCAGCGCCGCCATCAGGCCATGCATGGTCAGACCGGCCGTCAGGGCCGAAAGCTCGGCGGTCATCACCGCGCGGTGCTCGATCCGCAGGGCGTTGGTCAGGAAGCGCGGGTCCGCCCCCATGCCGCCGGCGCCCAGGGCCTCGCACAGCGCCCGGAACTGGCCGTCGTTGCCGACGGCGATGACCACCATGCCGTCCGTGCACGGAAAAGGCTGGTACGGCGCGAGGTTCGGATGCTCATTGCCCATCCGCGTCGGCACGTTGCCGGACACGAACCAGTTGGTCGCCTGATTGGCCAGCATGGCCGCCTGCACGTCGAACAGGGCGATGTCGATATGCTGGCCCTGACCGGTCGCCCGCGCGTGCAGCAGGGCGGCCATGATGGCGTTGGAGGCGTACAGGCCGGTGAACAAGTCCACCACCGCGACCCCCACCTTCATAGGCTCGGCCCCGGCCGCGCAATCGGGCTGGCCGGTGATCGACATCAGCCCACCCATGGCCTGGATCATATAGTCATAGCCGGCCCGATGGGCGTCCGGCCCGTCCTGACCGAAACCGGTGATCGAGCAATAGACCAGCCTGGGATTGATCGCCGACAGGGCCGCGTGGTCCAGCCCGTACTTCTTCAGTCCGCCGGTCTTGAAATTCTCGACTACGACGTCACAGGTCTTGCTCAGTTCACGGACGATATCCGCGCCTTCGGGCGAAGCCAGATCCAGTTCGACCGACTTCTTGCCCCGGTTGGCGCACAGGAAATAGGCGGCGTCGCCCTTCGAACCGTCCGCCTTCGTCGTGAAGGGCGGGCCCCAGGCGCGGGTGTCGTCGCCGACGCCGGGGCGTTCGATCTTGATCACCTCGGCCCCGAGGTCGGCCAGCATCTGCGTCGCCCACGGCCCGGCGAGCACGCGGCTGAGGTCGAGGACTCGAACGCCTGAGAGGGGGCCGGGAGACAGTGGCGAGTGGCGAGGGGCGAGGGGCGAGGCCGGATTGTGGGCCGATATCATGAGTCCTCACCAGAGACAGGTCGAACCCCCGGCCAATTTCTCGCCATTCGCCACTCGCCACTCGTCACTTCTAAAGACCCGGATCCCACACGCCCGCATCCCGCATCCGGCACTCCCGTGCCTCGCGCGCCCGGCCGTCCATCTCCTCGGCCATGCAGCAGACCGATTTCGAAACGGTCGCCTTGTGAACGCCGGGGATCAGGGCGTGCATGAAGGCGTAACCGGCCAGTTTCAGCAGACGGAATCCAAACCGCGACGATGCGGCCATGTGGTGGAAATAGCTCTCGTCGACCTCGCGCGGGTGTTCGACAAACAGGCGATGAAAGGTGCGGCTCATGACGCCATCCTGAACTGCGTCGGGCCGTCCCACTACCCGACCGGAGCATTTTGGCCTAAACCGCGCGCCTCCGCCACGCTTACGAAAGACGCTCCATGGCCGACCCTCCGCCACGCTTACGAAAGACGCTCCATGGCCGACGGCGCCTCCGCTTCGCAAAAGACCTTCCGCTGGGACGATCCGCTGGACCTGTCGGGCCGGCTGACCGACGACGAGCGGATGATCCAGGATGCGGCGCGGTTGTATGCCCGTGAGAAGCTGCTGCCCCGGGTGGTTGAGGCTTTCCGTGACGAGACCTTCGACCGCGCCATCATGACCGAACTGGGCGAGATGGGCTTCCTCGGCGCCATGCTGCCGGAACAGTACGGCGGCTCCTCGGTCAGCCACGTGGCCTACGGCCTGATCGCGCGCGAGATCGAAGCGGTCGACAGCGGCTATCGTTCGGCCATGTCGGTCCAGTCGTCCCTGGCCATGTACCCGATCTACGCCTTCGGCTCTGAAGAGCAGAAGATGCGCTTCCTCCCGCGCATGGCGGCCGGCGAACTGGTCGGCTGCTTCGGCCTGACCGAGGCGGACGGCGGCTCGGACCCGGCCTCGATGAAGACCAAGGCAGTCGCGGTCGACGGCGGCTACAAACTGAACGGCGCCAAATACTGGATCACGAACAGCCCGATCAGCGACCTCGCCGTCGTCTGGGCCAAGCTGGATGACGTCATCCGCGGCTTCATCGTCGAGCGCGGCATGGACGGCTTCACCACCGACAAGATCGGCGACAAGCTTTCGCTCCGCGCCTCGATCACCGGCGACATCGGCCTGAACGACGTCTTCGTGCCGGAAGAGAACCTGCTGCCCGGCGTGAAGGGCCTGCGTGGTCCCTTTTCCTGCCTGAACAAGGCCCGCTACGGCATCGCCTGGGGGGCCATGGGCGCCGCCGAGGCCTGTTTCCACCTGACCCGCGACTATGTCGGCGAGCGCATGCTGTTCGGCCGCCCCCTGTCGTCGCGCCAACTGGTGCAGAAGAAGCTGGCCGATATGCAGACCGAAATCTTCCTCGGCTTCGAGGGTGCCCTGGCGCTGGGCCGGCTGCTGGATCAGGGGGCCTGGGTCCCCGAGGCCATCTCGATGATGAAGCGCAACAACTGCGGCAAGGCCCTGGATATCGCCCGGGTCGCCCGCGACATGCACGGCGGCGCGGGCATCACCGGCGAGATGCATGTCATGCGCCACGCCATGAACCTCGAGACGGTCAACACCTACGAGGGTGCTCATGACGTCCACGCCCTGATCCTGGGCCGCGCCATCACGGGGCAGAGCGCCTTCTAGCGAGGGGCGCAAACGCTCGCGACGCGGCCGCTCGCTGCTTGAGCGCAGGGTATGCGAGAAGCGCCAGGTCGTCCCCCGGGGTCCGACCTTCTGTCGGCCCGAGGAAAGGCTCCGGGTCGACAAGGCGGAGCCTTGTGACAGGGCCACCATATCAGGAACAATCAGCCCCGCCCGCGTGCGCGACCCCTAGTCTGCGGGAACGCGGTCCGTTGAGCATTGTCATTCCGCTTCAACGCCGTATCGTCGGTGAAAGTGGGAGTGGCTCCATGGACGGAGAAGCAGCAGGCATCGACGGCGACGATCCGTTCGCCCAGCTGCGCGAAGCCTTCGCCGGTCGCCGTGCCTTGTTGCTGGAAGACGACCCCGCCTTGTCGGAACACGTCGCAGAACGGCTGCTCCGGGCCGGTTTCGAGGCCGTGGAAAGGGTGGACAGCGGCGAGGCTGCGATCGCCGCCGCAGTCGCTCCCTTTGACGTCCTCATCCTCGACCGCCTGACCGCCGGACTGGACGGACTGGAGACCCTGAAACGGGTACGCGCCGGAGGCGGCCCCTGCGCCGACGCGCCCGCGCTTATGCTGACCGCCCTCGGTGGCGAGCGGCAGAAGGTCGAGGGGCTGCTGGGCGGCGCAGACGACTATCTGTCGAAGCCGGTCGGTGACGAGGAGCTGCTGGCACGCATCGCCGCCCAGCTGCGTCGCGCCGCCCGACGCGCGGCCCCGGTCGGCGGCGATCTGGTCAATGGTCCGTTCCGGCTCGCCTTCGGCGCCCGGACGCTGAAATTCGACGGGGGCGGCGATTCGCGCCTGATCGATCTGTCCCCGCTGGAGTTTGCGATCGTTTGTGAACTGATGACTGCTCGCGGCCAGCCGGTGACCAAGACGATGCTGTGGGACCGGTGCTGGGTCGAATGGCGCTTTCTGCCGGACAATTTCATCAACATCATCGACGCCCGGATCAGCGCCCTGCGGCGCCGGCTCAAGGATCAGGCGTCCGAGTTGGGCGATGATCTCCACCCCCTGATCGTCTCGGCCCGTAGTCAGAGCCTGATTTTTCGCGACCTGTCCGCCTGGACCGGCTGAGCCGCCATGACCCCGCCCTTCCATCGGCTGCGGGCCTGGCTGGCGCGGCGGACCTCGACCCAGCTTGCCGCGGGTATCGCGGTCATGGCCGCGGTGGCCCTGACCGGTTCGCTGGTCGCCACCAGCGCGGCGGTGCGAATGGACCAGCGGGAGAAGGCGGCCCTGGCTGCGCTGAACGACTACAGCTCCATGGTTGGCAAGCTGAATGTTGAATCCAGTCTGACCGCCGCCAATATCACCGCGGCCGACGCCGCCTATCTGTCTGCATGGCTGAGCGCCTTCCAGTCAGGGCCGACGCGCGAGGCCGGCAGTCTGGCGGAAACCTGCCGCACCGGTCAGGGCGGGGCCGGGGTGCGGTTCATCCGCGCCCCGGTGGGCAAACCCGCGGGTCTCGCCGCACTTGAGACCGTAAGGGGCGAGCGCGCCCCTCGCCTGGGCGATGGCGTCTATGTCGTCCGGCTTGAGCGCGGCGTGCTTTGCCGCTCCCGGGCCGTTGAGGTGGTGGTGGTGCGCCAGTCGGTCGGAGCGCTGGATATCGCTGTCGGTCGGGTGGTCGACCGGTCCGGGCAGGCTATGGGATGGGTGGCCGCGGCGGTGGCCGCCGCCGGCGCGCTGTTGCTGGCCTTCGGCCTGACGGCGGCAACTTTCGCCCGGCGCCGGCTGACCAGCGCCGTGGCCGAGGTCAGCCGGGCGCTCGATCTCGCTTCCGTCGGAGATTTCTCGGTCCGGGCCCCCGAGACCGCGGTGGCGCCGGAATTGACCGAACTGACCGGCCAGGTGAACCTGACGCTCGACCGGCTGGAGGAACTGCTCAGCTGGCTGCGGGATTCGGCCGACCAGCTGGCGCATGATTTCCGCACACCGCTGGCCCGGGCCTCGGCCCGGCTGGACCGGTTGAAAGAAGCCTCGACCACGCCCGAAGCCCGCGCCCTGGCTGAAGGGGCCCGGGCCGATCTGACCCGGCTGACCCGTGCGATGAACGAGGCCATGACCCTGCGCGACGGCGAGGCCTGGGTGTTCGAAGCCGTGCGGCTCGACCGGATCGCAGCCTCGGCGGCCGAACTCTACCAGCCTCTTGCCGAGGAGCGCGGGGTGGTCATCAAGGTCAAGGCTTCGCCGGTCTCCGTCCTCGGCGTGCGATCACTTTTGCAGCGAGCCGTGACCAACCTGGTGGACAATGCGGTCAAGTTCTCGCCCGAGAGCGGGGTGGTGACGCTGTCTGTCCGGCTGGATGACGGCAAGCCCGTGCTCTCGGTCGCCGACCAGGGGCCCGGTCTGGATCCCGAACTGCTCGACGACCCCGCCCGCGCGGTCTCCCGGGCGGCGGACGAGGGACGGGAAAGCCACGGCATGGGGCTGGCGTTCGTGCGCGCCATCCTCAAACGGCACGGCGCGGCCATGACGATTGATGACGCCCGTCCGGGGGCTGTCGTCACGGCGCGTTTCTCGCGCTAGGGTCAGGGGAACAACAGGGGATTGGCGATGCGTTCCATCATCCGTGCTGGCGGTCTGTCCGTGCTGGCGTTTGTCGCGGCGGTCCCCCTGCTGGCGACCACCCCTGCGGCCGCGCAACAGTCGCCGGTGCCGTTCGACGCCCAGCGCGGCGTCTTCACCTTCGCGACCGGTCTCGAACGCGCCCTGCCGGCGGTCGTCCAGGTCACCACCCTGGGCCAGTCCGAGGGCCCCAGCTCCGGCGAGAATGAGCCGCGGCCGATTTCCAGCGGCTCGGGCGCCATCATCGATGCGCGTGAGGGCATCGTCGTAACCAACAACCACGTCGTCGAGGGCGGTCGGAAATTCACTGTCGACATGACCGACGGCCGCATCTTCGACGCCGTCCTGATCGGCACCGACAAGGCCACGGACCTGGCCGTGCTGAAGATCGAGGCGACCGGCCTGTCGCAGATCCAGGTGGTCAACTCGGATTCCCTGCGCACCGGCGACCTCGCCTTCGCGGTCGGCTATCCTCTGGGCCTCGACCAGACCCTGACCATGGGCGTGATCTCGGGCCTTGGCCGCTCGGGCATGGGCGACCGGATCGAGGACTATATCCAGACCGACGCGGCGGTGAACTCGGGCAACTCCGGCGGGCCGCTGCTGGACAGCCGCGGACGCCTGATCGGCATCAACACCTCCATCCTGTCGGGCGGCGGCGGAAATGACGGTATCGCCTTCGCCGTGCCCAGCCGTATCCTGATGTATGTGGTCGCCCAGCTGCGCGAAAGCGGCGAGGTCAAGCGCGGGACCACGGGAGCCATCTTCGGTTCCCTGAACGCCCAGCGCTCGCGCGATCTCGGCCTCGGCATCGTGCGCGGTGCAGTGATCGAGGACGTGGCGCCCGGCTCCTCGGCCGAAGCCGCGGGTCTGAAGCGCGGCGACATCGTCACCCGTATCCAGAACCGGCCCGTCTCGAACGCCGGCACCGTGGCGGCCACGATCGGCATCGCCGAACGCGGGACGCGCCTCGAGGTCGTTTACCTGCGGGAAGGACGTGAAGGGCGCACCACCCTGACGGTCGAAACACCCTCGGAAACCACCGCCATTACCGGCGCCGATGTCGTCATGGCGCGCGGTGCCTCGGTGCGGGTGGCCTCGGATGGCCTTCAGGTCTTTGCGGTCGAGGGTGGATCCGCTGCGGCCGCCGCCGGCCTGCAGGCCGGCGACGTGATCTCGCAGATCGACGGCGCGGCCATGTCCGGCCTTGACGCTCTGGCTACAGTCCTTGCCGCCGATGATCGCAGGGTTATGTCGGTGTTGCGGGGCGGAGAGGCGGTCGAGATCATCCTGCCCTGACCCTGGGCGCGGATCGCGCGCCGCAAGCCGGACAGCAAAACGCCCGCTCTGCCGGAGGGGGGAGGGTGGCGGAACGGGCGTCATGCTTTGGAGGAAGCATCGACCCGCCGGAGCCCTTGGTGGAGTGATCCAGGAGGGGCTGGGGGGGCTGTTCAGGATCCGGAAACGCTCCGAACTCCAACGGGCCGATGGCTACGGTGTCGTCCCCCAAGGCGGCGGGCGATGGGCGGAAGCGAGGCGATTTCATGTTCGTGCCGATTTGTTCGGCTCGCGGCGATCCAGACACAGTGTTCGGCGACGCGACTGCTTTGAACCAGTGCCAGGCCACTGGCGTTTTCCGGATGGCGGCGTAACCTTCGCGGGATGAGCGACGCCGCTGATTTGCAGTCCGTTCCCGGACCGGTCTTTTTCGACCGGCGCGAACTCGACCTGATCCTGCGGGTCTACGGCCGGATGGTCGCGGCGGCTGAGTGGCGTGACTACGCCATGGTCGGGCACAAGGATGTCGCCGAGTTCGCTGTCTTCCGTCGCTCCGGCGACGCCCCCCTCTATCGCATCGAGAAGCGCCCGGCCCTCAGGCTCAAACAGGGCCAGTGGGCGGTGATCGGCGAGGGCGGCGTCGTGCTGCGCCGGGGTCGGGAGTTGGCCCAGGTTCTGCGCGTCTTCGACAGCCGCAAATTCACGATCGTGGAATAGAAAAGGCCCGGATCGCTCCGGGCCTTTCCGATTCAGTAAATCTAGCTAACGACCTAGTTCCGGTTGCCGCCGAAGATGCGCAACAGGAACAGGAACAGGTTCACGAAATCGATGAACAGGTTCAGCGCACCGAAGCTGGTGGCCACGCCCATGGCGTTCTTGTCACCACCGATGGCGTAGTAGGTCATCTTCAGCCGCTGGGTGTCATAGGCGATCAGGCCCGAGAAGATCAGCACGCCAGCGTAGGTGATGATCCAGTAGAGCATGCTGGAGCCGAGGAACATGTTCACGATCGAAGCGATGATCAGGCCGATCACGGCCATGATCAGGAAGCTGCCGAAGCCCGACAGGTCCTTTTTGGTCGTGTAGCCAAACAGGCTCAGTCCGCCGAAGGCGGCGGCCGTGATGAAGAAGGTCGATGCAACGCTGCTGCCCGTGTAGCGAAGGAAAATCCAGCCGAGCGAGGCACCCATCGAGGTCACGACGGCCCAGTAAAAGATGCTGGTCCCGCCCGCGGTCGGATTTTTCATGAAGAACATGGAGCCGAAGATCAGCGCCAGCGGCAGAAACTGAACCACCATGCCCAGGATGGTGACGCTGAAGCCGGTTGCGGTCTGCGTATAGAAGAGCTGCTGCACTGCCGGGACATTGCCGACGGTCCAGGCCAGCGCACCCGCCAGAACAAGGCCGATCGCGAGCTTGTTGTAGACGCCGAGCATGAAGCTGCGCAGGCCCGCATCCACCGACATGTCGGCGGTGGCGGGGATTGAATGGCTGTTTCTGAAATCGCTCATGGCGAGATCGGTCCTCCGTTGGGCCGGTCTACCGGCCTTTGCACAAATATCGGGCCGGTTCGGCGCTTCCGCAAGGAAAACCGGACTTGGGCTCCGGGTTTCCAGCCGCTACCAAGGGTCGCATGATCCGGCTGTTCACTGCCCTGTCTGTCCCTGACGACGTCGCCGACGCATTGGCCCGCCGCCAGACCGGCCTGCCGGGCGCGAGCTGGCACACATCGGATCAACTCCACATCACCCTGGCCTTCTATGGCGGGATCGACGAGCGTCGTGCTGACGATCTCTCGATCGAACTGGAGCGGGCGGCGACCGGCGGCCCCTTCGAGATCACCCTGTCCGGCGTCGGCGCCTTCGGCGACGGCCACCGGACCCACGCCATCTGGGCGGGCGTCGCGCCGAACGAAAGGCTGTCGGTCCTTGCAGGACGTTGCCGCAGCGCCGCCGAGCGCGCGGGCATCTCCATCGAGCGCCGCGACTACCGCCCGCACCTGACCCTGGCCTATCTCGACGCCCGCGCGGATCCCGCCCGTATCGGAAACTGGATCGCGGATCACAATCTGCTTCAGTCGCCACCGATCCGGGTGGAGCGGCTCGGCCTGTATTCCAGCGTCCCGGCCCACGGCGGCAGCCGCTATGACCTCGAAAGGGAGTACGTCCTGTGACCGGACCCGTACTGGAGACCGAACGCCTGATCCTGCGCCCCATCGCCATCGAGGACTTCCCGCGCTGGTCCGAGATGATGGGAGACCCGGAGGCGGCGAAATTTCTCGGCGGAGCCCAGCCGGCGGCCGTGGCCTGGCGCGGGTTCATGAGCATGGCCGGGGCGTGGAGCCTGACGGGCGTCTCCATGTTCTCGGTGGTAGAGCGCGACACCGGTCTTTGGTTGGGCCGGATCGGTCCTTGGCAGCCCCACGGTTGGCCGGGCACGGAGGTTGGCTGGGGCCTGCATCCGGACGCGCAAGGACGAGGCTATGGCGTCGAGGCGGCAACGGCGACCATCGACTACGCCTTCGACAAGCTTGGCTGGACCGAGGTGATCCACTGCATCGACCCCGACAACACGCCGTCACAGCGGCTGGCCGAGCGGATCGGATCGCGCAATCTGGGCCCCACCCGCCTGCCGCCGCCGTTCCAGGACCTGTCCATCGACCGCTGGGGCCAGAGCCGCGAGGCATGGCGCGCCCGGGCGCGCTGACGACATACTGACGCTTTGACCGATCCGCGCGTTCCGCTAGTCAGGATGCAGGAAACGACGAGGGTAGGCGATGCGGGTTCTGGTTCTGGGCGGCGATGGCTTCTGCGGCTGGCCCACGGCGCTGCATCTGTCGGCGCAGGGGTGGGATGTCTGCATCATCGACAATCTCAGCCGCCGCAACATCGACAATGAGCTCGAGGTCCAGTCCCTGACCCCGATCCGGACCATGGGCGAGCGTATCGCCGCCTGGAAGGAAATCAGCGGCCGCAGCATCGACTTCGTCAATATGACCGTCGGCAAGGAGTTCGACCGGCTCGTCGCCCTGATCAATGACTGGAAGCCCGACAGCGTCGTCCATTTCGCCGAACAGCGGGCCGCGCCCTATTCGATGAAGTCGGCCCGGCACAAGCTCTACACCGTCGACAACAACATCAACGCCACCAACCACCTGCTGGCCGCCATCGTCGAAAGCGGCCGGGACGTCCATCTGGCCCACCTCGGCACCATGGGTGTCTATGGCTACACCACCGCCGGCCTGCGCATCCCCGAGGGCTATCTGAAGGTCACGGTCGACACCGACTTCGGTCCGGCCGAGCAGGAGATTCTGTTCCCGCCGAACCCTGGCTCGATCTATCACATGACCAAGACCCAGGACGCCCTGCTGTTCCAGTTCTACGCCCGCAACGACGGCCTGCGAATCACCGACCTTCACCAGGGCATCGTCTGGGGCGCCCAGACGGAAGAGACCCGCAAGGACGAGCGGCTGATCAACCGGTTCGACTATGACGGCGACTACGGCACCGTCCTGAACCGGTTCCTCATGCAGGCGGCGGTCGGCTATCCGCCGACCGTTCATGGCACCGGCGGCCAGACGCGGGCCTTCATCCACATCCAGGACACGGTGCGCTGCGTCGAGCTGGCCCTGAACAACCCGCCCAAGGCGGGCGATCGGGTCAAGATCCTCAACCAGATGACCGAGAGCCGCCGCGTCCGCGACCTCGCCGCCATGATCGCCGACATGACCGGGGCCGAGGTGCACAATGTGCCCAACCCGCGTCAGGAGGCCGACGAAAACGAGCTGGTCGTCGCCAACGACCAGTTCCGCGAACTGGGCCTCAAGCCCATCACTCTCGCGGAGGGGCTGATGCAGGACGTGACCGAAATCGCCCGCCGCTACGCCGACCGCGCCGACCTGTCGAAGGTGCCCTGCGTCTCGACCTGGAACGGCAAGCGGGCCGAGGCGCTGAAGGCCGCGCCGACGGTCGCCGTTCCGCCGACCTCCCCGGTGCAGGCGCGTACGGCCTGACCCATGTCCGGAGCCTCCGTCTCTCCCTCGCTGCTGGTCTTCGGCGGTGGCTGGCTGGGCCGTGCGACCGGGCTGGAGGCTTTGAGGAGCGGCGGTCGCGCTGTTCTGACCAGTCGTGATCCGGACCGCCGGTCAGCCCTGACCGCCGAGGGCCTCGGCGCCATTGACCCGGATGACGCCGCCGCACTGGCCGGTGCCGTCGCGGCCGCCTCGGCCATCGTCATTTGCGCCCCGCCCTTGGCGGACGGCTGCCCCGGGCTGAAGGCCCTGTCGCCGGCTTTGGCGGCTACGGACGTCTGGCCGGACTGGATCGGCTACGTCTCCTCGACCGCCGTCTATGGCGACCGCGCGGGCGGCTGGGCGCTGGAGGACAGCGAACTCAACGCCGCCTCTCTCGAGGGCGCGCGCCGCGTCCGGGCCGCGGCCCAGGCCGCTCCCCGCTGGACCGGCTGCGCGACGGCACAGCCCGGATCGTGCGCAAGCCGGGACAGGTGTTCAACCGTGTCCATGTCGACGATGTCGTCTCGGGCCTGTTCGCCTCCATGGCCCGCCCCCGGCCCGGTGCCGCCTACATTCTTTGCGACGACGAGCCCGCCCCGGCCGATGTGGTCATGGAAGGCGCGGCGCGCCGCCTCGGCCTGCCGATGCCGCCTGAGATCGACCTCGACGATCCGTCGGTGTCCGACGCCATGCGGCGCTTCTACCTCGACTCCAAACGCCTCTCGAACGCGAAGGCCAAGGCCGAGTTGGGCTGGCGACCGAAGTATCCGAGCTGGCGCGAGGGGCTGGAGGCGATGCTAAGTGGCTAGTGGCCAGTGGCCAGTGGATAGCGTGGCCGCCGCCCGTCCGTTAGTCCGGGCGCGGCTGGCCTGCCTCAGTCAGACGGGCAGCGATCGCTAGCCACTAGCCACTGGCCACTAGTCACTCGCCACTAGTCACACCCTAGAAAGGCAGCAGATTCCGCTGCCGGCTGTAGGCCATGGTCCCGACATTGGCACCCAGTCGCAGGCCGACACCGGTGCGGATGGGAGCCAGGATGATGCCGTCGGCGCGCTGATAGTTCACGCCCAGACCGCCGACCAGATAGGCGGTGCCCTCCACGCCGGGGTAGCGGCGATAGATCATGTCGGGGTGGTACAGGCCGTAGACCAGGGTGAAGACCCGGCTGGCGTTGCCGCCCACATCCCAGCCGATCGAAATGCCCTGCCAGAACACTTCCTGCGAGGCCGACAGGTCCTTCATATGCAATGCGCCGCGGCCGTAGCGCGCGCCGACGGCCATGGCGCCGGAAGCTTCCTCGCCGGCGATATAGGCGGTCGGGCGGTCGCCCTGTTCGGCGAAGATGCGTTCGATGGCGGCGCCGATGGCCTCGGCCGCGATACCCAGTTCGCGCGAACCTGCGGCGACCAGTTCATCGGCCGTATAGGTCGGCGCCTGGCCGTCCGAAGCGATGGGATAGGCGGGATCGCTCTGCTGCTGGCCGGTAGTGGCGCAAGCAGAAAGGCCGGCGGCGCCGGCGGTGGCGGCGAGGCCCGACAGGATCATTTGGCGACGATGCATGAGTTGGCTCCGATAGGCGGGGGACGGCTCACCCGACTCACGCGGGCGCTGTCCATACCGTCACCGCTCTTTGAGTCAGCCTTGCGGCGGCAAGGTTAACGGGAGGTTGCCAATCCTCCCGCGAGCGGGCGCGCCTTCACCCCCGCAGCGTCGCGCCCGCCTTCTGCGCCGCCGCCACGACCTTCGCCGACAGCGCCTCGATCTCACTCTCGGTCAGGGTCGTCTCGACGGGCTGGATCGAAACCTCAAGCGCCACGGACTTCATGCCTTCGGGCACGCCCGCGCCGCGATAGACGTCGAACACCGACACTCCGGCGATCATCGCCTTGTCGGCCCCGGCGACGGCTCGGACCAGATCGCCCACGGCCTTGCCGTCCTCGACCACGAAGGCGAAGTCGCGGCTCAGCGGCATGAGGTTGGCCAGATTGGCCGGGCCCCGCGCCTTGGACTTCGCGCCGCGCGGTTCAGGCACCGCGTCCAGCACGATCTCGAACGCCAGCATCGGCCCGTCAGCGTCCAGGGCCTTGAGCACCCGCGGATGCAGGGCACCGAACTCGACCATGACGTTCTTGGGGCCCAGCTGCAGGCGGGCGGAGCGTCCCGGGTGCCACCAGTCGCGGTTCTGGCCCTGGGTCAGCTGCAAGGAAGCCACGGGCGCGCCCAGCGCCTCCAGCAGGGCCATCAGGTCGCCCTTGAGGCCGAACAGGGCGTCCTCCGGTGCGGCACCCCAGTGCCGGGCGGCGCGCGGCGCGATCAGCCCGGCGATGACGGTGCGCTGGCCGTCCGGCTGGTCGTTCAGATAGATGGGGCCGATCTCGAACAGGGCGGCGTCGGCATGGCCGCGCGCAGCGTTGCGTGCCGCCGCCTGGATCAGGTTCGGCAGGGCCGAGGGCCGCATGCAGTCCAGATCGGCCGCGATCGGGTTCTCGACGCGCAGGGCGTCTTCGCCACCGCCGAACAGGGCGGCCGTCGACTGCTTGGTGAAGGACCAGGTGACTGCCTCGGCATAGCCCATGGCGGCCAGCGCGCGTCGGGCCAGCCGGACCCGCGCCTGGCGCGGGTTGAGCACGCCCTTCGACGGTGCGCCGAGGTCGGGCAGGGGGGTCGAGGGCAGGGCACCGTAGCCCTCGATCCGCGCCACTTCCTCGACCAGATCGGCCGGGCCCTCGACATCGCGGCGCCAGGACGGCGGCGTCACGGTCCAGCGGGCGCCGCGCGCGACTTCGAACCCGAGCCGGGTCAGGATTTCGGCTATGCGGTCGTCGTCGAGCGACAGGCCGGTCAGGGAGGCCACGCGCGCCGGGTCAAAAGCGAAAGCGGCCGGGTCGGCCGGCGCCTGGCCCGTCACCACGATTTCTGACGGCTCGCCGCCGCACAGGTCGAGGATCAACCGGGTGGCCAGCTCGAGGCCCGGCACGACGGACGCCGGATCGACGCCCCGCGCGAACCGGTACTGGGCGTCGGAATTCAGCGACAGGGTCCGGCCCGTCTGGGCCGTTACCAGCGGATCGAACCAGGCGCATTCGACGAAGACGTCGACGGTCTCATCCGAACAGCCGGTCGACTCGCCGCCCATGACACCGCCCAGGCCGATCGGCCGCTCGCCGCCCGCGTCGGCGATCATGCACATGGCCGGGTCGGCGGCGTAGGTCTTGCCGTCGAGCGCGATCAGATGCTCGTGCTCGCCTGTATCCCTGGCGATCTGACCGCCACGCACGACGATCTCGCTCCCGACCAGCCGGGCCGCGTCATAGACGTGCAAGGGGCGGCAGCGGTCGTAGGCGACCAGATTGGTGACATCGACCAGCCGGTTGATCGAACGCAGGCCGATCGCCGTCAGCCGACGCTGCAGCCACTCGGGCGAGGGGCCGTTCTTTACGCCCCGGATCAGACGCCCGGCGAACACCGGACACATCTCCGGCGCATCGATCCGCACCGAGATCGGCGAGGCGAAGGTTCCGGGAACCGGCAGGATCGAGGGCGTCTTCAGCGGACCGAGGCCCGCCGCCGCCAGATCGCGCGCAATGCCCGCGACCCCGAGCCAGTCGGGCCGGTTCGGGGTGACTTCGAAATCGATGATCGGCTCGGCACCGAAGACGCCCGCGGCCGGGGTTCCTACGGCCAGCTCGTCGGCCAGTTCCAGAATGCCTTCACTGTCGCCCGCCAGCTCCAGCTCGGAGGCGGAGCACAGCATGCCGTTGGAGACGACGCCCCGCACCGGCTTCTCGACCAGGGTCACGCCCAGTCCGGGCACATAGGCGCCGATCGGCGCATAGATGGTGGTGAGGCCCGCGCGCGCATTGGGCGCGCCGCAGACAATCTCTTTCGGCCCGTCGACCGTGTCGACCTGACAGACGCGCAGGCGGTCAGCATTGGGGTGCTGTTCGGCCGAGACGATGCGCGCCACGGTGAACGGGGCCAGGGCCGCGATCGGGTCATGGACATCCTCGACCTCGAGGCCGGCCATGGTCATGGCGTCGGCCACGGTCGCGACGTCCGCGTCCGTGTCGAGGTGCTCCTTCAGCCAGGAGAGAGTGAATTTCACGCCGCGTCGCCCCCGGCCTTCTCCATGGCGCTGTTGCCGGCGGTGATGCCCGACTCCAGCTCGGCCAGCAGTTCGTCACTGCCGGTGAAGGCCACCTGGGCGAAGCGGCAACGCACGAAGCGGCAGTCGGCCATGCCGATCGCGCCGACGATCTTGTCGCCCATCGGCTTGAGCAGCAGGTTCAGCGGATTGGCCGCCGCGCCCATGTTGCAGCCGTCGAACGTCGTGCCGTTCATCACCGCCACCACGGCCGGGCCCTCGATGACGCAGTCGGTGAAGGTCTTGCCGGTGACCACCATCTCGCCGGCGTTCCAGTGGTTCACCGCCAGCACGGGAAGCCAGACGGCCTCCTTCTCGAAGCTGGTGCGCGCGACCATGGCGCGGCCGGCGGCCTCGGCCGGTGAGATTTTCGCGGTTTCGTCGGTCATGCTCGCAGGTCTTTCAAGGTTCAGTTCAGGCTGTCGTCGACGGTCTTGACCTGCTCGATCAGCATGTTGAGCAGTTCGTCATTGCCCGTGATCCCGAGCGTGAGGAAGCGGCAGTTGGTGAAGGTGCAGTCGCGCACTGGTATAGCCCCGATGCCCATATCGCCCATCGGGCGGAACAGCATGTTGCGCATGTCCCCGCCGGTCGGGCCGAAATTGGTCCGGTCAAAGCTCACGTTCTCGAGCACCAACATCAGGGCCGGACCTTCGATGGTGCAGTCAACGAAGCGGCGTCCCTCGATCAACGCGCCACCGCCCGCCTGCATGCTGGCGCGGTAAAGGTCGATGAGGGCGAAGCGGCCCCCGCGGAACTCGGTCGCACGGGGGTCCAGCGAGCGTGACGTCGCGTCCGAAGAAACAGGCTGGTCGGTCATCAGGATAGTCCGCTTGCGGAATTGGGGGCGGCGAAGGCCGAGAAGCCGTAGTGGGCCAGCCACCGGGTGTCGGCGTCGAACATGGGGCGCAGGTCGGGGATGCCGTATTTCAGCATGGCCAGACGATCCACGCCCATGCCGAAGGCGAAGCCCTGGTATTCGTCCGGATCGATGCCGCAGTTCCGCAGCACATTGGGATGCACCATCCCGCAGCCAAGAATCTCCATCCAGCTGTCGCCCTGGTTGAGCTTCAGCTCGCCGCCCGAGCGGTCGCAGCGGATGTCCATCTCGGCTGAGGGCTCGGTGAAGGGGAAATGGTGCGGGCGAAAGCGCGCGTCGACACCGTCGACCTCGAAGAAGCGGGCGACGAAGGTCTCCAGCGTCCACTTCAGGTGGCCCATGTGAATGTCGCGGTCGATGACCAGCCCCTCGACCTGATGGAACATCGGCGTGTGGGTTGCGTCCGAGTCCTTCCGGAAGGTCCGGCCAGGCGCAATGATCCGGATCGGCGGCGTCTGCGTCATCATGGTCCGCACCTGCACCGGGCTGGTGTGGGTGCGCAGCACCTTGCGCTCGCCCGTCTCCGGGTCGGGGCGCAGGAAGAAGGTATCGTGCATCTCCCGCGCCGGATGTTTGGGCGGGAAATTCAGGGCTGTGAAATTGTGGAAATCGTCCTCGATGTCCGGGCCTTCGGCGACGGCGAAGCCCATATCGGCGAAGACGGCGATCATCTCGTCCATGACCTGCATGGTCGGATGGACCGAACCGGCCCGACGCGGGCGCGAGGGCAGGGTCAGGTCGACATGCTCGGCCTTCAGGCGGGCGTCCAGCTCGGCGCCCTCCAGTTCGGCCTTGCGGGCGGCGAGGGCGGACGACACGCGGTCGCGCAGGCCGTTGATCATTGGCCCCTGTTCGCGTCGTTCATCTGGGCTCAGTGCGCCCATGCCCTTGAGCAAGCCGGAGATCGAGCCCGACTTGCCGAGGGCCGCGACGCGCAGATCCTCGACCGCCGCAGCGGTCTCGGCACCGCCGATGGCGTTGATCAGGTCGAGTTCGAGTTGGGCGAGATCGGTCATGCTGAAGTTCGTCTAGCGGGTGCTTCGCAAAGCAAAAAGCCCCCCGGCGCGGGCCGGAGGGCTTTTGCGTCTTCCGTTGCCGGAAAATCAGGCCTTGAGGGCGTCGCGGACCTTGTCGGCCACGGCCTTGAAGGCGGCTTCGTCAGCGGCCATAGCGGCCAGGACCTTGCGGTCCAGCTCGATGCCGGCTTCGCCGAGGCCGTGCATGAACTGCGAATAGGTGAAGCCTTCCAGACGCGCGGCGGCGTTGATGCGCTGGATCCACAGGGCGCGGAACGAGCGCTTCTTGTTGCGACGGTCGCGGTAGGCGTATTGCCCGGCGCGATCGACCGCGGCCTTGGCGGTGCGGATGGTGTTCTTGCGGCGGCCGTAGAAACCCTTGGCCTGCTTCAGAACCTTCTTGTGTTTGGCGTGGGAAACTACGCCCCGTTTGACGCGAGCCATGTCGCTATCCTTTCAAATTCGATGTGGAGATCAGGTCTGCGCGCGCCGATCAGGCGTACGGCATGTAGGACTTGATCTTCTTGGCGTCGGCGTCGGCCATGACCGAGGTGCCGCGGTTCTGGCGGATGTATTTGCTTTGACCTTGCCAGTCGCCGTGAATTTGAAGCGCTTCTTGGCGCCAGACTTTGTCTTCAGTTTGGGCATTTTCACTCTCTTTTTGAGTGGGTTGCCGGTTCTTCAGGCCTTTGGAGCCGTCCAATTGGAAACCCTGATGAGAACCGCCCAGGCATGCCTTTTAGCCCGGCGGTTCGGTACGCGAAGGCGCGGCTTCTAGGCCAGCCAGCGCGGGAAAGCAAGGCCGCGCTGGCCGGGCGTCAGTCCGGCGGGTTGTGGGCTTCGATAAAGCGAAGACTTTCGGTCAGCATCCGCAGACGCGTGTCGGCGCGAGAAAGCCAGTGATCCTCACCCGCAAGTTCAATCATCTCGTGGGGCTTGCCGGCCGCCCTGAGGGCGGAGGCCATGGTGCGGCTCTGGTCTATAGGCACCACCGTGTCGTCCCGGCCGTGCAGCAGCATGATCGGCATCCCGGCCTCGTCGGCCAGCCTGGCGGGGGACAGCGTTTCGAGCGATGGATCGTTGGCGCGCTCCACGCCCATGAACCGGTTCCAGTAGCGAACCACCTGGCTGTCACGGCGGGGCCCCTGCTGGGCTTCCCATTCCAGCATTCGGCGCAGGTCGGACACGCCTGCCACCGATACGGCGCAACGGTACGCGGACTGGTCGATGGTTGCACCCGCCAGCGCGGCATAGCCGCCATAGGACGCGCCCACGATACAAACCCGGGCCGGGTCGGCTATGCCCTGTCCGGCCAGCCAGCGGACCCCGTCCGAAAGGTCGGTCTGCATCTTGCGGCCCCACTCGCCGTAGCCGGCTTCAAGGAAGGCCTCGCCATAGCCCGAGGAGCCGCGGAAATTGGGCTGAAGCACAGCATAGCCGCGCGAAGCCATCGCCTGTGCCCACCAGTCGAAGCCCATGACGTCCCGCGACGCCGGTCCGCCATGCGCCAGCACAATCAACGGCAGATTTTTCGGATCGGTCACGCCGGGCGGCAACGTCAGATAGCCGTGGATCTCCAGACCGTCCTCCGCCGTGTACTGGATCGCACGCACCGTTCCGACCCGGTCGGCGGTCAGGGCCGGATAGGTCTCGCCGACGAGCCGCGACGACCGGTTGTCGAGGTCGACAAGGTGGTAGCCGCCGGAATCGCCTGACCCTCCGGTCATGACCAGGACGGACCGAAGATCGTCGCTCCAGGAGACGAGTTCCGGCGCCCGGCCGGCGAATGCACGGGCAATGGCTGACCAGATGCGTCCGGCGGCCGGGTCGATGAACGCGTATTCGGTCCCCTCATGCCCGACCCGGCCGCTGCCGATCAGCAGTCGCGAGCGCGGGTGATGGATCAGGAAGCTGGGATGGGCGTCGAAGTCCAGGCGCGTCCAGGTGCCGGTCACCACATCGACCTCGAACAGGTCATTGAGGGCCTCCTCGGACGCGTAGCCGTCCGGGCCTTCGCCTGCCGTTTCACCCGTCAGATCGGGGCGCCGCGCATTGACCAGCACCGTCCCGTCCGTCCGACCGAGGCCGAGGAGTGCAGGCGAGTCCAGTGGCGCATGGGTCGTCCACCCAAGACGCAACCGCTCACCAGCGGCGGCGATGTAGAGGGTCCACTGCTTGCGCCGTTCGTCGTATTCGGATCGGGCGATCAGGACGCCGTCAGAACTGAGCACATCGGTCTCGACGTCGAAGTCGGACCTGACCAGCATGCGTGCATTGCCTGTTGCCGGATTGATTCCGAACAGGCTGACCTCGCCGGCGGTGAAGTTGAAGCCCGCCACGAACAGACGGGCACCGTCCGGCGTCTGACGGATCATCGGCGGACCCACCATGATCGGCCACATACCGGTCTGGTCGCTGAAGACCTGTCGCATCCGGCGTCCGCTCAGGTCGTGCATCTGCCCCATGAAGAATTCGGTCTTGGAGACGCCGAACAGGGGAATCGACTGGGTCGTCGAGGTGGTCGAGAGCACCGCGTCCTCACCCACCCACTCGACGTCGCGAACCTTCGCATCTCCGACCCGCGCCCCGGTCAGGAGCTGTCCGTCAACGACCTGCGTCACGACGAGCGCGCGCTGATCTCCGGCGACCGTGACGTAGGCGAGGCGATCTCCGGAAGGCGAGACCCGGGCGAACTCGATCGCCGGCAATGCCCCATAGGCTTCCAGCGGCGCGACGTCTTGCGCTTGCGCGGCGGGCGATCCGAAGCCGGCCGCCAGCGCTATCCACGCTGCCGCCAGGGCCCCCTTGAGACTGACTTGCACTGAAAACCCCCCTGGCGCGTACCGGCACCAGGACTGTGCTAGCCCTTAACCCCGGCGGAGGGCAAGGGACCCGGTCAAGTTGCAATCGCCTGAGTCTTTCGGAAGGCCTTCCCGGCGTTGACCGCCATCACCGCCGCCGGAATGGTCAGGGCCGCCCCGATCAGGAACGGCCAGTCGTGGCCGATCTGCGAGAAGATGGCTCCGGCGATCAAGGGCCCGAAGATGCGCGCGATCGAGCTGGAGGCCATGTTCAGCCCCAGCATGGCGCCCTGACGGTCCGGATCGACCGATCTCGAGATCAGGGCCGAGATATTGGGCATGGTCACAGCCATGCCGAACGCACCCGCCGCCATGATCACCGGCACCAGATAGTCGGCGTCGGGCAACAGGCGGCTGGCGACCACCTGGCCCACAAGGCCTGCTCCGAAGACAAGGCAGCCGACCGCCAGAACCCGGGACTCGCCGAACCGGCGCGCCAGCCGGCCGGCCAGCAGGCCCTGGCAGATGACCGACACGACGCCCACAGCCATGAAGCACAGGCCGACCTCACGAGCGGTCCAGCCATAGCGCGCCTCGGTCCAGAAGCCGAAGGTCGATTCCATCCCCGAGAAGCCGGCCATGTAGATCAGGGTGACCAACAGCACCCGCGACACCACCGGATTGGCGACAGCGTCATGCACGCCGCCAAGGAAGGGCGGACGCGCCACTTCGGGGTCCGCCCTGACCCGGCTTTCCTTCAGCAGGACAGCGACGCCGATGGCGGCCAGGACGCACAGGCCGGAAGCGGTGAAGATCGGCAGCTGGTAGCCAAGGGGCCCAAGTTCCGGTCGGGTCAGCAAGCCGCCGATCGCTGGGCCGAAGATAAAGCCCAGGCCGAAGGCAGCGCCGATCAACCCCATCCGGCCCGCACGCAACTCGGGCGGCGTGACATCGGCGACGTAGCCCTGGGCGGTCGAGACATTGCCGGCGCCCAGACCGGTGAAAAGCCTCACCGCAATGGCCAGCCAGATGTTGGGCACAAAGGCGAGGGCCAGATAGCCGACCGCGTTGGAAAGGATGGTGATCATCAGCACCGGCTTGCGGCCGATGCGGTCCGACAGCCGTCCCCAGAAGGGCTCGGCGACGAACTGACCGAGCGAATAGGCCGAGAACATCAGGGCGACCTGCCACGGCGGCGCGTCCAGCGTCTGGCCGTAGAAGGGCAGCAGCGGGATGACGATGCCGAATCCGACCAGGTTGATGAACACCACCCCGAACAGGACGAAAAGCGCCGAGCGCGACGGAGGCTGGGGCTGGGCGGCTGAAGTCACAGGGCGTTACTCGGGCGGGAGGCGGCCCTTCTGTCAGTCAGATCGCACGGGGGCGCAAGGTGGAGCTGGCAAACGAAAAAGCCCCGGCCGCTTCCGGCCAGGGCTTTTCGAAATCGGAGGCCTGCGCGACCGCTATTTCGGCGCGAGGATCATGATCATCTGGCGGCCTTCCATACGCGGGGCGTATTCGACCTTGGCGATTTCCTCGAAATCGGCCTGGACCTTGTTGAGCAGTTTCATGCCCAGTTCCGGGTGGGCCATTTCGCGACCGCGGAAGCGCAGCGTCACCTTGACCTTGTCGCCCTCGTCAAAGAAGCGGTGCATGGCCTTGGCCTTCACCTCATAGTCGTGGACGTCGATGTTCGGGCGAAGCTTGATCTCTTTCAGCTCGACGACCTTCTGACGCTTGCGCGCCTCGGCCTTCTTCTTCTGCTCCTGGAAGCGGAATTTGCCGTAGTCGAGGATCTTGCAGACCGGCGGCTCTGACGTGGACACGATCTGAACCAGATCCATGCCGGCCTCTTCGGCGGCTTCCAGCGCGGCTGACGTCGGCATTACGCCCTGTTTTTCGCCGTTCTGATCAATGAGCAGAACGCGCGGTGCGCGGATATCTTGGTTCATGGGCGGCCCGTCCTTGACGGGCGGCTGGTTCATCGGACGGCGAATGAGCGTCGGTTCCTTGTGTGGATGAAGAGTCGTGACGAAGAGGCGGAGTTCTGACGAACGGGAGCGCGCGATGGATCGCGGCGTTCCCCTCCAGCGGCCTATATGACCGCGAAAGCCCCCGTCTTCAAGGTTTGAGCGGCGCGCGGCCATCGATGAAGGCGTCGTGAAGGTCGAGCACGGCCTCGAAGACACGGTCGACCGTCAGCGCTTCGATCGGTGCGAACTCACCCCGCGTCTGATTGGAGGCCGCGGTGCGGGTCCGTGGGCCCCAGGGGCCGTACAGCCACCATTGGGTCGGACCGAACAGGCCGAGCGTCGGTCGGCCCAGGGCGGCGGAGACGTGCATCAGGCCGGAATCATTGCCCACGAACAGGTCGGCGACATAGATCGCTGCGGCTGAGGCGAGGATGTCGCCCTTGCCGATGAAGTCGATCCCGCGCGGCCCCGCGGCCTCGAGTGCGGGCGTGGCCGGCGGCCGGTCGCCTGGCCCGCCCACGGCCATAAAGCGCCAGCCGTCGAACCGGGGCTCGGCCTTGAGCTTCTCGACCAGCTGGCCCCACCGCTCGGCCGGCCAGCTCTTGCCGGGCTGGTGGGCGATCGGGGCGAGGGCGATGATCGGGCCGGGACCGCTTCCGCCGGCAAGCTGCGGATCAAGAACCGCCTTGCATTCAGCGACGGCTTGCGCGTCGAGAAAGATTTCGGGATCCATCGGGGTCGGCGCGCCCATCATGCGCGAGACCATCTCGACCTTTCGCAGCCCCGTCTCCCAGCTGCGGTTATAGACCACACGTCGTTTCGCCGGGATCAGATAGCTCAACGCCGACCCGCGGATATCGATGACCAGGTCCCACTTTGTGCCGACGACCTCACGCCAAAGGTCGACCCAGTGTCCGGCCAGCTTCTTCTTGTCGAGAATGATGACCCGCTCGACATCCGGCGCAGAGCGGAAGAACGGGGCCGGCGGCCGCCCGCAAGCGACCGTGATCCGGGCACCCGGAACCTGCCGCGCGATCTCGCGGATCACGCCGGAGGATATGACGCAGTCGCCGATGCGGTTAGAGGTAACAAACAGGACCTTCCTGGCAGTCTTGGTATCTGTCACGCGTTTTTGGCCTTCGCTTCGCTTTCCCCGGTTCGCTATCAGTCCAGGAGGACTTTCGCGAGAGGAGCCGCGATTGGACGACATCCAGCAACTGACCTGCCGGGGCGGCGAGACCCTTGCGTACCGCCGCGTCGACGGCGAAGGCCCCACTGTGGTCTGGATCGGCGGCTTTCGCTCCGACATGGAGGGAACAAAGGCCATGGCACTGGATGCCGCGGCCCGCGAACGCGGCTGGGATTACGTCCGCTACGATCATTTCGCCCACGGCAAATCCTCCGGTGACTGGCGCAAGGCCACGATCGGGCGCTGGCGGGAGGATGCCATCGGCATGATCGACAGTCTCACCGGGCCGGTGGTTCTGGTCGGTTCTTCCATGGGCGGCTGGGTCGCGCTGCTCGCCGCTCTCGCGCGGCCGGGGCGGATGGCCGGACTGGTGCTGATCAATCCGGCCCAGGACTTCACCGAACGGCTGATGTGGCCCGGCCTGGCCGACCACGAACGTCAGGCCATCCTGCGTGACGGCGAAATCACAATCGTTGAGGAGGGGTTCGGCGAGTACGTCCTGACCCTGACCATGTTCGAGGAGGGGCGGGACTGGCTGCTGCTGGGCGCGCCGCTGCCGATCGCAGCGCCGGTCCACATCCTCCAGGGACGCGCCGACGATGTGGTGCCGTGGCGCCATTCGACCGCCCTGGTGGAGCGCCTGGTCGGAGGAGATGTGCGTCTGGACCTGATCGAAGGCGGCGACCATCGCCTGTCCACGCCCGATGATCTGGAACGAATGATAGAGGCGGTTGAACGAATGCGGCTTCAGGCGTTTACTTGAAGGCCCCATCGCAAGGAGACCCCGGCCATGCGCCCCCTGATCCTCGCCGCGCCTGCCCTTCTGCTCGCCCTCACCGCCTGCGCCTCGACCGGCGGCTCCAGCACCTATGCCCAGGAGCTTCAGCAGCTTTCCGACACCTGCGAAGCGCGGGGCGGAATTCTGGTTCCGACCGGCCAGCAGAGCGGCCGACCCCAGAATGATAACGTCTGCCGCATCAGCGGCGGAGCTTCACGCATAACCACCGGCGGCTGACTACAGCGGGGCGGTTATCGCCGCCCACCGGCGTGCCTGCGCGCCGGTCTTGTCTAGAGAAGCTCGGTTATGGCCGCACGGGCCGCCTCTCCGAGGTCGGGCCGCTTCAACGCCAGGGCCACATTGGCGCGCAGCAGGCCGATCTTGTCACCGCAGTCGTAGGTGGCCCCCTCGTATTCGACCGCCGTAAAGGCCTGGTCGTTCATCAATCGCGCCATACCGTCGGTCAGCTGGATTTCGCCGCCCGCGCCGCGCGGCTGGTTCTCCAGAATGCCGAAGATTTCCGGCTGCAGGATATAGCGGCCCGAAATCGAAAGGTTCGACGGCGCCTCGCCCTGCGGCGGCTTCTCGACCATCCCCTTCATGCGGATATGGCGGCCGTCCCGGTTCTCCGGATCGACGATGCCGTATTTGTGGGTCTCACTCTCCGGCACCGCCTCGACGCCGATGACATTGCCGCCAACCTCGGCATAGACCTGAGCCAGTTGCTTCAGGGCTCCAGGCTGCGAATCCACGATCACATCGGGCAGCAGAACAGCGAACGGTTCGTCGCCGATGATGTCGCGGGCGCACCAGACCGCGTGGCCGAGGCCCAGCGGTTGCATCTGCCGCGT
Organism: bacterium; assembly: GCA_006515835.1. Classification (GTDB taxonomy): domain Bacteria; phylum Pseudomonadota; class Alphaproteobacteria; order Caulobacterales; family Caulobacteraceae; genus Brevundimonas. The sequence continues at coordinate 25,542 of VFBG01000037.1, forward strand.
GAAGCTCATCTCGCCGGCGCTGGCCAGCTCGGCGTTCATCATCTCGAGGATGTCGGTCTTGCCCTTGGCCAGGAGCTGGGCTTCCAGCTCGATCTGGTGATCGAAATAGTCCTCGATCGCGCCCTTGGACCGTCCGGTGACGAAGACAATGTGCTCGATCCCGGCCTCGCGCGCTTCTTCCACGATATAGCTCAGGATCGGCCGGTCGACGACGTTCAGCAGCTCCTTGGGCGTGGTCTTGGTCCCGGGCAGAACCCGGGTGCCGAGGCCGGCGACGGGCAGGACGGCCTTGCGAAGGCGGCGGGTCTGGTCGGTCATGCGAATTCCTGAACGGCGGGGTCGGGCAGCCTAACGCATCCGGGTGCGAGAGGGATCACTCAACAGTGACGGACTTGGCCAGATTGCGTGGCTGATCGACGTCCGTGCCCTTCTGGACGGCGGTGTAGTAGGCCAGCAACTGCACCGGGATCGCGTAGATCAGCGGCGCGATCAGCGAATGGCACTCCGGCGCATCGACGCGGCGAATGCCGGCACCGTGCGGATCCGGCGCGGACTTCGGCGCGATCATGATCACTGGTCCGCCGCGGGCGGCTACTTCCTGCAGGTTCGAGGCGGTCTTTTCGAACACGTCATCCAGCGGAGCCAGGGCGACAATGGGTGTCAATTCGTCGACCAGGGCGATCGGCCCGTGCTTCAGCTCGCCGGCGGCATAGCCCTCGGCATGGATGTAGCTGATCTCCTTCAGCTTCAGCGCACCCTCCATGGCAAGCGGGAACATCGCGCCGCGGCCGAGGAACAGCACGTCCGTGGCCTTTGAGATGTCATGCGCCACAGCCTTCAGGTCGTCCTCCATCGCCATGGCCTCGGCGATCAGCCGCGGCGCCTCGAACAGGGCCTTGACCAGCTCGGCCTCCTTCGCGGCGTCGATGACCCCGCGTTGCACCCCGGCGGCGACCGCGAGGGCCAGCAGAGCGGCAACCTGGGCGGTGAACGCCTTGGTCGAGGCCACGCCGATCTCCGGACCGGCATGGGTCGGCCAGAGCGTCTCAGCCTCCCGCGCCATTGATGATGAGTGGACGTTGACGAGGGCGGCGGTGCGCAAGCCCTTGCTCTTGCACCACGACAGGCTGGCCAGGGTGTCTGCGGTTTCGCCGGACTGGCTGACCGCCACGGCCAGGGTGCCCGGCGTCAGCGCGGGCTGGCGATAGCGGAACTCCGAGGCGATCTCGACGTCGCAAGGCAGATTGGCCAGTTTCTCGAAGGCGTAGCGCCCGATCTGGCCGGCATAGAAGGCCGTGCCGCAGGCCACGATCTGGATACGGTCGATAGCGGCGAAATCAGCCGAGTCCGTCTTGGCCTTGCCGTTCACGAAGTCGAGGTAGTGCGACAGGGTGTGCTGGACGCTGTCCGGCTGCTCATGGATCTCCTTCTCCATGAAGTGCCGGTACTCGCCCTTCTCGACGAGCGCCGAGGAGGCGGAGACCTGGACGATCGGCCGGGTGACGGCATTGCCGCCGACGTCGAACATCCGCGCGCCGTTCCGGTCGAGGCCGACGTAGTCGCCTTCCTCGAGATACGAAATCTTCGTCGTGAACGGTCCGACCGCCAGGGCGTCAGAGCCCAGATACATCTCGCCGTCACCCCAGCCGACCACCAGGGGACTGCCGCGCCGGGCACCGAGTATCAGTCCGTCCTCGCCTTCGATCAGGACGGCCAGCGCATAGGCACCGGTCAGCCGGTCCAGCACGCTCTTGAACGCGACCAGCGGGTCGTTGGCGGTTTCGAGCGCGCGGTCCAGAAGATGCGCCACCACCTCGGTGTCGGTCTGGCTCTCGAAGGTGCGGCCCTCCAGCGCCAGCTCGGCCTTCAGCTCGGCGAAATTCTCGATGATCCCGTTGTGAACCAGCACCACCCGCCCGGCCTTGTGCGGGTGTGCGTTGACCGTGGTCGGGGCGCCGTGGGTGGCCCAACGAGTGTGGCCGATGCCGACCGTGGCGGCCAGCGGCTCGG
>VFBG01000037.1:27629-35061 GCA_006515835.1 bacterium
CGCCCGCGGAGTCATAGCCCCGGTATTCCAGCCGCTTGAGGCTGTCGATCAGACGGGGAACCGCCGGGCCTGTCCCGGTCACGCCGATGATGCCGCACATGAAATAGGCCCTCGAAATTGGATTGCCGCGCTTTGCGCACGGACGGGTAACGGTCTAAGCCGACCCGGACTGTCAGCCGCCGGTGTAGGCGACGGGCGGTCCGGATTGCATCTAAAAAGCGGTTTCGCAAGGTTTCTGCGCCGCCGTAACCATAAGGACGTGACAGTTGGGAGAACGCAGGTACTTCGGCACGGACGGCATCCGCGGTCGCGCCAACACCCATCCCATGACCCCGGAAGTGGCCCTGCGTGTCGGCCTCGCCGCGGGTCGTCTGTTCATGTCATCCGACGAACGCCGTCACCTCGTGGTGATCGGCAAGGACACCCGCCTGTCCGGCTATATGATCGAGCCAGCGCTGGTCGCCGGCTTCTCTTCGGCCGGCATGGACGTGCGCACCTTCGGGCCGTTGCCGACCCCGGGCGTGGCCATGATGACCCGCTCGATGCGCGCCGACATCGGGGTGATGATCTCGGCCTCGCACAACTCCTATCTGGACAACGGCATCAAGCTGTTCGGTCCCGACGGCTACAAGCTGTCGGATGCGGTCGAGCTGAAGATTGAATCGATGATGGATCAGGCGCTGGACGCCGATCTGGCGCCGCCCGACGCCCTCGGCCGGGTAAAGCGCATCGACGACGCCCAGGCCCGCTATGTCGAAATCGCCAAGGCCAGCTTCCCCAAGGGGCTGAGCCTGCAGGGCCTGCGTCCCCAAGGGGCTGAGCCTGCAGGGCCTGCGTGTCGCCGTGGATTGTGCCAACGGGGCCGGCTACAAGGTCGCCCCGACCACCCTCTACGAACTGGGCGCAGAGGTCTGCGCAATCGGCGTCGATCCAAACGGCCTGAACATCAACGCCGACTGCGGCTCGACCCATCCCGAAACCCTGTCTGAGGCGGTCATACGCTACCGCGCCGACATCGGCATTGCCCTCGACGGCGACGCGGATCGTGTCATCGTCTGTGACGAAAAGGGCCAGGTCGTTGACGGCGACCAGATCATGGCCCTGGTCGCCCTGGACTGGGCGCGTCGCGGCCTGCTGGTTGGCGGCGGGGTGGTCGCCACCGTGATGTCAAACCTGGGCCTCGAGCGGGCGCTGAACGCCGCTGGTCTGACGCTGGAACGCACCAGGGTCGGCGACCGCTACGTCATGGAACGGATGCGCGAGGGCGGCTTCAACCTCGGCGGGGAGCAGTCCGGTCACATCATCCTGCACGATCATGCCACGACCGGCGACGGCCTGATGTCCGCACTTCAGGTGCTCGCCGTTCTGGTCGAAAGCGGCCGCCCGATGAGCGAACTGGCCAAACAGTTCGAGACCGTGCCGCAGAAGCTTGAGAATGTCCGCTACACCTCCGGCAAGCCGCTGGCGAACGCCGGCGTCAAGGCCGCCATCGCCGAGGCGGAGGCGCGGCTCGCGGGCGTGGGTCGCCTTCTCGTCCGCCCCTCGGGCACCGAGAAGCTGATCCGGGTCATGGCCGAGGGCGACGACGCGAAGCTGGTCAAGTCGGTCGTGGCCGATGTGGTCGCGGCGGTGAAGGCGGCGGGCTAACCCTCCACCCGCTCCTTCAGGTCCGCCAGCATGGCCACCGCGCCCCGGGCGTAGGGCGCGATCCAGCGGTCGTGGACGGCCTTGATCGGCATGGCGTTGAGGTGGTTCCAGCGCTCGCGCCCCTCGCGCCGGACGATGATCAGGCCAGCTGTCTCCAGGGCCTTCAGATGCTGCATCACCGTACAACGGTCCAGCGCGCGCTCGGCCTCGCATAGCTGGCCGGTGGTGCGCGACCCATCCTTCATCGCATCCAGCAGCCGGCGCCGGACCGGGTTGGCCAGGGCCTTGAAAACGCTGTCGAGATCGTCGTCGTTTGACACGTTATATTTATATAACATATAACGCTCGCCAGCAACCACGGAGATGACCAATGGAGCTGAAATTCGAGGTCTCGACCCGGATCGCGAAGCCGGTTCATGAGGTGTTCGAGGCCGTCGCCGATCCGGCAAAGCTTTCCGCCTATTTCACCACCGGCGGTGCCGTCGGCCGGCTGGAGACGGGCGCGACCGTCCAGTGGGATTTCGCGGACTTCCCCGGTGCCTTTCCGGTCGAGGTGGTCGAGGTGGTGCAGGACGAACGCATCGTACTCCGTTGGGAGGCCAATGAGGGTGTCCCCGAAGGTGCCGATCCGGTCTCGGACGCGGGCTATATGACGACCGTGACCATGACGTTCCAGCCGCTCGACGACGGCGCCCGCACCCTCGTGCGGATCGCCGAGGAAGGCTGGCGGGAGACCCCGACGGGTCTGAAGGCCTCCTACGGGAACTGCATGGGCTGGTCGCAGATGCTGTCGGCACTCAAGGCCAGCGTCGAATACGGCATCAATCTCAGGACCGGGGCCTACCGCTAGGGGCACGGGCACGGGCGCGACCCGCCCCGATTCAGCGATGGAACCCGCCGCCGGACCGGCGCAGTCTGCCCCCATGATTCCCGCCCGCCGTCCCGGCGTCCTTGCCCTGATCCCCGGCTTTGTCGCCTGCGTGGCGGTCGCCCTGGCGGCGGTCGCCGTCCAGACGCTTGAGGTGCGGCTATTCGGGCGCGGCTGGATCGACGCCATCGTGCTGGCCATTCTGATCGGTGCCGCGATCCGCAGCGTCTGGACCCCGCCCGGCGTGCTGAAACCCGGCGTCGAATTCAGCGCGCGCACCCTGCTTGAGATCGCCGTGGTCCTGCTGGGGGCCTCGGTCAGCGCCGCGACGGTCATGGCCATCGGGCCCGGATTGCTCGCGGGCACGGCGGTGGTGGTCGTCCTTGCACTCGTCGTCAGCTACGGGATCGGGCGGCTGCTGCGCCTGCCGCACCGGATGGCTGTGCTGATCGCCTGCGGCAACGCCATCTGCGGCAACTCCGCCATCGCCGCCGTCGCCCCGGTGATCGACGCCGAGGCCGATGACGTTTCCGCCGCCATCGCCTTCACCGCGGTGCTGGGCGTAGTGGTGGTCCTGCTGCTGCCGCTGCTGGGCGAGTTCCTGCAGATGTCGGACGTCCGCTACGGCGTCATGGCGGGCCTGACCGTCTACGCCGTGCCCCAGGTCCTGGCCGCCACCCTGCCGGTCGGCGCCGTTGCGAACCAGGCCGGGACCCTGATCAAACTGGTGCGCGTCCTGATGCTGGGGCCCGTCTGCCTCGGTCTGGCGATCCTGACGTCAGTTCGGAGCCGGGAGGGGCAGGTGGCCACGGCTCCCCGTCGCGCTCTTGCGATACATCAGCTGGTCCCATGGTTCATCATCGGCTTCCTGCTGATGATGGCGGCGCGTTCCATGGGGTGGATCCCTGCCGCCGCCGTGCCGGTGATGGCGGACACCGCCAAGGTCCTCACCGCCCTGTCGATGGCCGCTCTCGGGCTCAGCACCGATGCACGGGCGGTTGCCCGCTCCGGCGTTCGCATCGCCTCGGTGGTGATCCTGTCGCTTCTGGCCCTGCTCGGGCTGGCCCTCGCCCTGATCTATCTGCTGGCGGTGGTCTGAGCCGGGGCCAGGCGATCGACCAGACCCTCGATCCGCTTGCGTATATCCGGCACGGCGGTCGTTTCCCAGAAGGCGGCGCGGGCGGGCGGGCCAAGGGCGAACAGGCGGGCGTCGGGTGATCCTTCGGCGTCCAGCAGCCGCCCTTCAGCATCCAGATCGAGACCTGTGCCCACGGGATCAAGCCGTGCACGACGGGCCGTAATCAGGGGGCCGGTCAGGGGATCCTCAAGCGCCGCATGGCCGGGGCCAGTGCAGTCGATCAGCCACTGGCCGGTGATCGGCGGCGGCGCGGATACATCCCGCGCGCGCCAGTGCAGCGCCACGCCGTCTTCGCCGGCCTCAATCCGCTCGATGCGACCCGGCACGATGGTGAGGCGACCGGCGGCCTGGAACTGCTTCATGGCTTCGTGGACATGGGGCGGAATGCGGTGGCGATGAACATCCCACCAGGGCCTGAGATGCCGCAGCCAGCGCCCGCGAGTCCTTGCGTCGGCCTTGAACCAGAGCTCCGCCGTGACCGGGCGCAGGCCCTCCATCACACCTCGCCAGCCGCCGTCAGAAGCCAGCCGCCGGGCCTCGCTCAGCCGGCTCGACAGACGGCCGGTCGTCAAGGCTTCGGTCGGCGTTTCAGGATGATCGTGACCCGCGCCATGGACCCGGGGCGTCAGGCCGCGTCGGGACAGGGCCTTGATCCGGCCGTTGCGGCCTGTGGCGTCCAGCCACAGGACCATATCGACCATGGTCAGGCCCGTACCGACGATGATCACCTCATCCTCCGGTCCGATCCGCTCCAGCGCCGTCAGGGCCCAGGGATCGGTGATGACACGGCGTGAACCCTTGCCGGCCGTTTTCGGGGCGGGGTTGCCCGTCGCCAGCACCACCGCGCGTGCGTCGACCACCCGTCCGTCGGACAGGCGCACACTGTCGTGCCCGATCGCCGCCACTTCGCCGGTGATGAGTTCGATCATCCCGGGATTCGCGAGCCGTACCGCGTTCAGCCGGTGCTGCAGATATTCGCCGTACAGCCGGCGCGGTGCGAACCCGTCCGGGTCCGCCTGTTGCGGACAGTTGTCCCGCAGCCAGTCCACGAAGTCGCCGGGCTTGCCGTCAACCGCACTCATGCGATCGGACCGCACGTTCAGCAGATGCCCCTCGAACGGCGTCGAATAGGCCAGACCCGGCCCGAACGTTCCCGTCCGGTCGATCAGGCTGCAGGCCACGCCGCATTCGGCCAGCCGGGCGGCCAGCATGGCCCCGGAGAACCCGCCGCCGACGACTGCTACGCCCGGTACGCCGTCGGACACCGCGCCCCCTCCGATAGCCTCAGAGCTCCTGATTATAGGCCCCGATCTCGGGATATTTCGCCAGCCTCGGCTTCACCTCATCACGGAACAGTGCGCGCATGTCGGCGTCGGAGCGCATGCTCTCGACGACCACCACCAGCTCGGGCTTGTTGGACGAGGCGCGGACCAGCACCCACGACCCGTCGTCCAGATGGACCCGCACCCCGTTGACGGTGATCGCCTCGACGATCTTCCGCCCCAGGATCGAGCCGCCGGCGTCGGCCAGGGCCTGATATTCGGCGACGATCCGCTCCAGCACGCCGTATTTCAGCTCGTCGTCGCAGTGCGGCGACATCGTCATGGACGTCCAGGCGTCGGGCAGGGCGGCCTTCAGCTGCGACAGGGACTTGCCGGGATTGCGGTCCAGCATGGCCAGCACGGCCCCGGCGGCGACGATGCCGTCGTCATAGCCGCGGCCCAGCGGCGCATTGAAAAAGAAGTGGCCCGACTTCTCGAACCCGGCCAGTGCCCCCAGTTCGGCGGTCTTGCGCTTGATATAGCTGTGGCCGGTCTTCCAGTAGACGACGTCGGCACCGTTCGACTTCAGCACCGGGTCGGTCTTGTACAGGCCCGTCGATTTCACATCGACGACGAAGGTGGCGTTGGGGTGCAGGGCCGACAGGTCGCGTCCCAGCATCAGGCCGATCTTGTCGGCATAGATTTCCTCCCCCGTATCATCGACGACGCCGCAGCGGTCGCCGTCGCCATCGAAGCCCAGCGCCAGATCGGCACCGGTCTCGCGCACCCGGGCTGCCATCTGCATCAGCATGGCGTGGTCTTCGGGGTTGGGATTGTATTTGGGAAAGGTCCAGTCGAGGTCGGTGTCCATCTCGATGACCTCGGCCCCCATCCGGCGCAGGGCCTCCGGCGCAAAGGCACCCGCCGTGCCATTGCCGCAGGCGGCCACGACCTTGATCGGCCGGCTCAGCTTAACCTTGGCGGTGATCTCTTCCAGATACCGTTCGCGGAAGCCCTCGACCCGGGTCAGCGAACCGCCCGGCCGGGTCACGCCCTCGCCGTTCAGCACGATGTCTTTCAGTCGCCCGATCTCGTCGGGGCCGAAGGTCAGCGGCGGGTTCGCGCCCATCTTGACCCCGGTCCAGCCGTTCTCGTTGTGGCTGGCGGTGACCATGGCCACGCACGGCGCGTCGAGAGCGAACTGCGCGAAATAGGCCGTCGGCGACAGGGCCAGGCCGATGTCCAGCACCTCCATCCCGCCTTCCAGCAGGCCGAGGGTCAGGGCCTGTTTCACGCTCAGCGAATAGGAGCGGAAATCATGGCCGACCACGATCCGCGGACGTTGCCCGATCTCGTGGACATAGGTCGCCAGGCCCAGACCCAGGGCCTGGATGCCCAGCAGGTTGATCTCCTTCTCCAGGATCCAGCGCGCGTCGTACTCGCGGAACCCCGTCGGCTTCACGAGGGCGGTGGTCTCGTAGTCGAACGTATTCGGGACCAGGTCCTGGCGGGGCGTCTGCATGAGGCGATCCTTGGAAGGGGGGGCGGGCCAGAGGCACGGCGGTATAGCCGCACCCCCCGGGGCGGACAACAACGCGCCAGCCATGTTACGGCTGCAATATCGACGATACGGGGGGGTGCAGGCGTTGAAGTCTCTGAAATTCACGGCGCTGGCGGTCGCGCTCCTGTCCTGGGCCTCATCAGCCCACGCCCTGGGTTTGGAAGAGGGACCGACGGCAACCGCATCGCATGGCCGCGCTGCCATGCAGGCGCGGCTGCTGGCGTTCGAGGGCTATGCCGGCGTGTTTGGCGTTTCGCGGGGAGGCGAAACCCAGGTCGGGTCCATTGCCCGGCCCGACGGTGCCTTTCCGGTCGACCCGACCACGCCCGTCCGCTGGGCCTCGGTGTCCAAGATGATCACGGGGATCCTCGTGTTTCAGCAGATCGATGCCGGAACGTTGGAACTGGACACACCTGTCGCGACCTATTTGCCCGGGACGACCGTGTCCAACGCCGACAGAATAACCGTCCGGCAGCTTCTGGCGCACCGCTCGGGCCTGTCGGAGGAGTCAGAGACGCCCGACGGCCCGACTGGCGACCCGTTGCAGTACTGCGGGGCAGCAAAGGCCGAGCCGGGGTCCGTCTTTTTCTACAACAACTGCGACACCGTCGTGTTGGGCAAGGTGCTGGAGGCGGTGACGGGCCGCGCCTATCTCGATCTGGTCAACAGCCGCATCGGCGCGCCGCTGGGCCTGACGCTGACCGTGCGTGAGGTGCCCCGGGTCGAGGCGACGATGGAGGATGGTTCGGCCGAGCCAAGGGTCTGGCTCTCCGAATTCGCCCCGGCCGGAGGCCTCTACGGCACGATCGGCGACATGCTGAAAATCGACATGGCCCTGATCGAGGGCCGGCTGATCTCGGCCGCGTCGCTCGACACGATGCTGACCGGCGACCCGGCCCTGGGCTATGCGGCGCTCAGCGTCTGGTCCTGGGCACCTGATCTCGGAGCCTGTATCG
>VFBG01000037.1:35084-57233 GCA_006515835.1 bacterium
CACGACCCGGCTGGTCGAGCGCTATGGAGAGGTCGGCGGGGTTCAGGTGCGCAACTTCCTCCTGCCGGACCTCCAGGTCGCGCTGGCCATCTATTCCAACGATCACCGGACGACCTTCGGCGATGTGTGGCAAGGGCAGGGCCTGTCGATCGACCTGATCCGGGCGGCCGTCTGCGGGGCACCTTCCGCCGCTTGACCGGGCGGAGCCTTTCGCCCTACCCCGGAGCACTGCCTTCGGAGAGCCGCGACCCATGCCCCGCCTGATCCTGCTGCGCCACGGCCAGAGCCAGTGGAACCTGGACAACCGGTTCACCGGCTGGGTCGATGTCGACCTGACTACTGAGGGCGAAGCCCAGGCGCGGCGTGCGGGCGAACAGATCGCCGCGGCGGGTTTCCGCCCTTCGGTCATGTTCACCTCGGTGCTGAAACGGGCGACGCGGACCGGTGCCCTGGCCCTTGATGCGGCCGGACTCCGGGATGTGCCCGTGATCAACGACTGGCGGCTGAACGAGCGCCACTACGGCGGCCTGACCGGCCTCAACAAGGCCGAGACGACGGCGACACACGGCGAGGCCCAGGTCCTGATCTGGCGGCGCAGCTACGACATTCCGCCCCCGCCCCTGGCGCCGGGCGGCGAATGGGATTTCGCGGCCGATCCCCGCTACGCTGGCCAGGCCATCCCCGACACCGAAAGCCTCAAGACCACTCTGGACCGGGTCCTTCCCTACTGGGACGAGGCAATCGCCCCGCGCCTCAGGGCCGGCGAGGATGTGTTGATCGCCGCCCACGGAAACTCCCTGCGCGCGATCGTCAAACATCTGTTCGACGTACCCGACGACCAGATCGTCGGTGTCGAGATCCCGACCGGCAACCCGCTGGAGATCGACCTCGACGCCTCGCTCAAGCCCGTCGCGGCCCGCTATCTGGACCCGGCGCGCGCGACGGAACTGCCGCCTCTGGGAGCCGGCGAATGAGCACCCCGCAGCAGGCCTCCGACGATATCCGGTTCATGGGCCGGGCCATCGCCCTGGCCAAGGACCGCATGGGCCAGACCTGGCCCAATCCGGCGGTCGGGTGCGTGATCGTCAAGGACGGCGAGGTGGTCTCCGAGGCCGCCACCGCGCCGGGCGGACGTCCCCACGCCGAGGAACAGGCCGCCCCCGCCGCCGGCGAACAGGCGCGCGGCGCCACGGCCTATGTGACCATGGAACCCTGCGGCGCGCGGTCCTCGGGCCGCACCTCCTGCTCCCATTTCCTGATGGACGCGGGCGTCAGCCGTGTCGTCGTTGCCGCGGTGGATCCGTCGCCCTTCGCCGCGGGCCGCGGCGTCGAGCGGCTGAAGAAGGCCGGCTTGCAGGTCGACACGGGCCTGCTCGCGGCGGAAGCGGCGGTTCTTTATGAGGGCTATCTCCACCGGGTCGAGACCGGCCGCCCGATGGTCCGGATTGCGGCCGATGGAGCCGGATTCGACGCCCGGTTCGCCGCCTCCGCCAAGGCCGACCTGACCACCGAGCTGAAGCGTCTGGGCGAGGCCGGCTACACCCGCGTCTGGGTCAGCCCCGGCGAACTGGCCGACGCCCTGGCGGAGCAAGGCCTGCTGACGCCTTAGCTTCCCCGCGTGGCGAGTGATTAGTGGTTAGTGTTTAGTGGCTGGCCGCCAGTCAGGGCGAGGCGCGAGTTGCGCCGCCCTTCGCCGCCAGGGAAGCGGCAGCCCCTGATCACTAGCCACTGGCCACTAGTCACTAACCACTGGCTCCCCACACACCCTTCCTTAAGCGGAGGCGTGCCATATCGGGATCATGTCGGGGAACGCCGTCCAACCAGCCGCCAGAAGGCGCATCGAACAGTCGGAGCTGGACGCCATCTGCGCCCGGCACGATCGCCTGTGGCAGGCCAAGCCCGGCGGCGCGCGGGCGGTCCTGGCCTGGCTCGATCTTTCCGGCCTTTCACTCAGGGGCCGCAACCTCGCGGACGCGGACTTCGCCGCCGCCAACCTGATCGGGACAGACCTGTCAGGTGCCAAGCTGGACAACGCCACCTTCTTCGGCGCCGTTTTCGAGGCTGATCTGCGCGAGGGTACGATCGCCGCCGCCGACGCAAAGCTGGGGTTCAGAATCGTCGAGGCCAAGGTGCGCAACGACACCCAGGCCCACGGGGCCTGCCTCGCCGGGGCCAATCTGGAACGCTCGAAACTCACCGGGATCGTGGCCGTGGCGGCGGACTTCTCCGACGCGATCATGAAGGACTGCAAGATGGTCCGGGCCAATCTGAAGCAGGCCAGCTTCCGCGGCGCCGACCTGTCCGGTGCTGATCTGTCCGGTGCTGATCTGTCCGGTGCCGACCTCCGCGACGCGGTCCTCGTCGGCGTCAAGAGTTCCATGTGGCGGACGGACGGAGCCAATATGACCGGCGTCCTGACGGACGAACGCTCATCTGGCAGCCCTGTCGGCAAGATGCCGGCCGCCGACATGCTCGCCGAGCACGCCCAGTGGTGCGAGACCGGTGGTGCGGAAGGGCGGCCATCGGTCTTTGACGGCGTCGACCTGCGGGCGCTGCGCTCGATCCGCGGATACAATCTGACCGCCCTTTCGGCGCGCGGCGCTGTCTTCTACGGCCTCGATATGGAGGGGGTGCAGCTGCAGGGAGCCCATCTCGAGGATGCGGACCTGCGCTCCGTCAATCTGAAAGGTGCCGACCTCCGCGGTGCCAGGCTGGCAAGGGCACGGCTGAACGGCGCCGACCTGCGTGGCGCCCAGCTGGGGCCGTTGATGATCACGGCCGATCGGTTGTTGCCCGCCGACCTGACCGGGGTGTGCCTGCGCGGAACCGACCTGTCGGGCGCCGACCTCAATCGCGCGATCATGACCGGTGCGGACCTCAGCCGGGCCATCCTGTTTGGCGCATGCCTGCGCGAAGCCGAGCTGGTCGATGCGATCACCAAAGGCGCACGCGGCCTTGAGACCATGGATGCTGTGGCATGACCTTTGTCCGACGTTCTCTGTCCCAGGGTGACCTCGATATGTTTATCGTGGCACATGAGCGTCTGGTCGATGGCCGTCCCGGCGGTCGCCGCCTGATGCTGAAATTCGTCGACCTCAACGGGCTGGACCTGTCCGGTCGCAACCTTGCAGAGGCCGACTTCACCGGCTGCTCTCTGGAAAACGCCAGGCTGGTCGGAGCCCGGATGAACGGTGCCGTCCTTTTCTGCGCCGATCTCCGGGGTGCGGACTTCACCGGCGCCCAACTGGTGCGGGCGGACCTGCGCGGCGCCTGCCTGCGTGGCGCCAGCCTGATGAACGCCGACCTTACCCGCGCCGACTTCCGCGAGGGCGTCATCGCCGTGCCACACGCCACCAAAGGCCTCGCAGCGGTCAGGCACGAGACCCGTCAGGGCATTGCCGACGGAGCGACCTTCGCCGGTGCCACCCTGGACGGCGGCCATCTGGACGGGATCACCGCCATGAAGGCGGACTTCTCCGACTGTTCCATGCGCGGTGCCATGCTCACCAAGGCCAATCTCAAGGAAGCCAATCTGACCGGCGCTATGCTGGAGGATGCCTCGGTGGACGGCTGCAATCTGGAGGGCGCGCGGTTGATGGGGGCGATCCTGACCGGGGTGGCCGTCGAGCGCGCCGACACCAGTCGGGCCGACATGACCGGCGCCCTGCGCAGTCCGAGCTCCGACGCCCGATCCCGCGCCGACGGACTGGCAGAGCGGGCGCTGGACGCCAATGCATGGGCCGAAAGCGGTGGCGTCTTCGGTCAGCCGGCGATCTTTGACGGCGAGGATCTGCGTCCGCTCGGCGATCGACTGAAAGGGCTGAGGCTGCCCGGCCTCAGCGCCAGACACGCCTGTCTCGCCGGCATGGACCTCCGGGGCGTCGGCCTTCAGGGTGCGGCCCTTGAAGGATCGGACCTGCGCGGCTGCGATCTGCGCGGCGCGGACCTCAGGGGGGCGCGCCTGAATGGCGTCCTGCTCAACAAGGCCGACCTGCGCGGTGCCAATCTGGGCTGCCTGGCGATCGGCAAGGATCGTTCGATGCCGGTCATGCTGGTCGAATCCAACCTGCGCTTCGCCCGTCTCGAGGGCGCTGTTCTTGACGGAGCCCGGCTGGACGGTGCCGACGTTTCCGGTGCCCGGATCGACGCCGGCACCCTGACGAGTGAGCAGCGCCAGGCCATCTCGGCCCAGGCCGCCATCGCCGCCTGATTTCACGCGCAAAAAAGGGGCGACGCGAACGCCGCCCCTTTCACTTTTGGCCTATCGCTTGCCGCGCGGCGGCTCGCTGCTTGAGGCCGCTCAGGCCGCCTTGGACTTCTTGCCTTCGATCAGCGGCTTGGCCGAGGCCGGGACGCCGATCTCGATACGGCGCGGCTTGAGCGCCTCCGGCAGTTCGCGGACCAGGTCGATCGACAGCAGGCCGTCGGCCAGATCCGCGCTCTTGACCACGACATAGTCGGCCAACTGGAACCGGCGCTCGAAGTCGCGCTCGGCAAGGCCCCGATGCAGATAGGTCCGTTCTGCACCCGCATCGTCATTGGCGGTCTTGCGGCCGGTGACGGTGAGCAGGTTCTCCTTGACCTCGAGGGTCAGCTCGTCGGGCTTGAAGCCCGCAACCGCGATCTCGATCCGGTAGGCGTTTTCGCCCGTGGCCTGGATATTGTAGGGCGGCCAGCCGTTCTCCTGGCTGGTGCGCGCGGCGCTTTCCAGCAATCCGGCCAGACGGTCGAAACCGACGGCGGAACGGTACAGCGGGGTGAAATCATAGGTACGCATGGTCATCCTCCTGGGATCAGCAAGGTTGAGCCGGTCCCGCGGTTTGATGCCCGGACCGGCAGTGGGAGTTCAGTCCGGTCGGCCCGATGATCGGCCCCGTCCGGTCTGGAGGCCCCGGGATCGGCAGCCTCGGAACCGATGTGGGAAGCGCCGTGAAACCGTCAAGGGGCACCGCGTCCGCGCCAATCTGTCGCCCGTCAGTCGTCATGGCTTGCCCCCCGCCCCAGACGCCTTAGGGTTCGCCGGAAATTCTTCCGGGAGACCTTCGATGCGCCTGCTCGCCCTTGTCATGACGACCGCACTCGCCCTGCCGGCCCTCGCGGCCGCCCAGACCCTTCCCACCATGCCGACGCTGGATGAAACCCCGGCCCAGCGCACGGTCCGCCGCGCCGCCATGACCCCGCCTGAGCTGCAGGAAGATTCGGCTCTTCAGGCCGCGATCGGCTCCGCCGCCCGGCCCGCCGCCGACATTGCGCGCGACGTCTACCGCCATCCGTTCGAGACCCTGACCTTCTGGGGTCTGACCCCCGGATCGACCATCGTGGAAATCGAGCCCGGTCGCGGGGGCTGGTGGAGCGCTATCCTGCAGCCCTATGCCGAGGCCACCGGGGGCCGGTATGTTGCGGTCGCCCGCCCGCTGGAGAGCATGGGCGTCGAGGACGGGACCGCCGACATGATCGTGGTCGCCCGCGCCTTCCACAACTGGCACCGCTCGAACCCCTCGCGGACCGGCCCCTATCTGGAGGCCTTCTTCAAGGCCCTGAAGCCCGGCGGCGTCTTCGCCGTCGAGCAGCACCGCAGCGTTGACGGCCTGAACCCCGACGTCACCGCCCCGACCGGCTATATGCCGGAGAGCCACATCATCCGCGCCGCCCAGGCCGCCGGCTTTGTGCTTGAGGCCCGCAGTGAGCTGAACGCCAACCCCAAGGACGATCACGACCATCCCTACGGCGTCTGGACCCTGCCGCCCGTGCGCACCAGCGCCCCGCGTGCCAATGTCGCCACGGACCGGCCCACGCCCCTGACCGAGGCCGAGCGCGCCGAGTTTGACGCCATCGGCGAAAGCGACCGCATGACCCTGAGATTCCGCAAGCCGGGCTGATGTTCGCCGATGCCCGGAAGCGTTTTGACCGGGCCTGGGAACAAGGTTAAGCCCGGCCTTCGGGGGCTTGGTCCGAAACGTGCAGAACCGGCCTCCAGGGGAACTGGATGATTAATTCGAGACAGGATTGGCGATTTTCGCTGTCGCGCCGGGGCATGTTGTCCGGCGTTGCGGCCCTGACGCTGACCGGTCTCTCCGCCTGTGGTCGCAAGGAAAAGACCGCCGAACCGCCGCCGACGCCCGACGGTCCGCCCCAGGGCTCGCTGGAATGGGCGGTCGCCGGTCCCTGGCGGGCCCAGGACAAGGTCCGCGACGCCGCCCGGCATCCGATGGAGACGCTGCGCTTTTTCGGCCTCCAGCCCCGCATGACGGTGGTCGAATTCTGGCCGGGCAGCGGCTGGTGGACCGAAATCCTCGCCCCCTATCTGGCAGAGGGCGCGGGCAAATATGTCGCCGCCGGGTTCCAGACCGGCCCGGGCGCTGACCCGTCCCAGGTTGCGCTGATGGCGGCCTTCCAGCAGCGCTTCGCCAATGATCGCCGGCTGTATGGAGAGATCGAACTTTCCGCCTTCGGTCCGACGTCAGGGCCGGTGACTCTGGCCGGCACGGCCGACATGGTCCTGTTCATGCGAAATATCCATGCGTGGATGGCCGCCGGGATCGCCGAAAAGGCCTTCGCCGACGCCTATGCCGCCCTGCGACCCGGCGGCGTGCTGGGTATCGAGCAGCACCGTCTCGGACCTGAGGAGGATCAGGACCCTGCCGCCGCGAACGGATATGTCCAGGAGGCGTTTGTGAAACAGTTGGCGGCAGAAGCAGGTTTCGCCTTCGTCGCCGCCTCGGAAATCAACGCGAATGAAAGGGATACCAAGGATCATCCGTTCGGTGTCGAAACCCTGCCGCCTATGGGGCTGACGGCGCCGCGCGGTTCGCCGCCGAACCCGACGTTCGACCGGTCGAAATACAATGCGATCGGTGAGAGTGACCGCATGACCTTGAGATTCAGGAAGCCAGAGTGAACCGAGCCGCCGCCTATGCCGCCAACGCGCCCCTGATGGGGGTCCCGGGTGCGTCCGCGCCTCCGGGAGGCGTGGGCGAATGGTTCCGCGGCGCCGGCGGCCTGCGCCTGCGCGCCGCGTTCTGGACCCCTTCGACCCTGGTGGCGAAGAAGCCGCGCGGCACCGTGATCGTCAGCCCGGGCCGCACCGAGCCGATTGAGAAATACTTTGAAGTCATTGGTAATTTCCTCGCCCGCGGCTGGTGCGTGCTGGCCCACGACTGGCGCGGCCAGGGCCTTTCGGCCCGCCTGCTTCCGGACCGACTGAAGGGCCACGCCCGGGCGGTGGAGGAGTTCCTCGACGACTACGCCCGCCTGCTTGACGCCTGGGAGGGCCGCGCGCCCAAGCCCTGGGTCATGGTCGGTCACTCCATGGGCGGCACACTGAACCTCATGACCCTGCAGGGCGGGGAAAGCCGGTTCTCCGGCGCCATCCTGTCCAGCCCCATGCTGCGCATCCGCACCGGCAAGCGGTCGATGTGGTCGGTCAAACTGGCGGTCCGCTGGAACCTGCGCCACGGCAAGGCGGGCGACTATGTCCTCGACGACGCCGATGATCCCTTCGACCACACCTTCGAGAAGGACGCCCTGACGTCCGACGAGAGCCGCTACGAACAGTGGCGGCAGCAGCTCTACGCCTGCCCGCATCTCGCGGTCGGCGGCCCGACCTGGGGCTGGCTGGCCTTCGCTCTGGACGCCGGCGAACGATCGCTCAAGCCCAAGGCCCTGAAGGCCGTTCGAATTCCGGTCGCCGTCGTCCAGGCGGCCGAGGACGACCGCGTCTGGAAACAGACCAACAAATGGGCCGCCAAACGGCTGGGCCGGGGCCGCTATGTCGAGATTCCGGGTGCCAAGCACGAGATCATCATGGAGGCCGACGACATGCGCGCGGTCTTCCTGGAAGAGTTCGACGCCATGGGCGCCTATGTCTCCCCGATCGAGGACCTGTCCCCGGTCGCGGTCCCCGCGTCGCCCGAGCCGGTCATCCAGTCCGAGCCTGACGAAGCGGCCTGATCAGAGGCTGGCCCGCCGCAACGTCACCAGCGCCTGCTCGCGGATGCTGACGTCGCCCACGGCCAGAATCTGGCCGCTGCCGTCCGGAGTCTCGCCGCGCCAGTTGGTGACCGCGCCGCCGGCCGCCTCGATCACGGGCACCAGCGCCGACCAGTCCCAGACCTTCAGCCCGCTCTCGACCACCAGATCGATGCGGCCCGCGGCCAGCATGGCATAGGCATAGGCGTCGCAGCCCAGCCGGGCCAGGCGGGCGGCGGCGCGGACCTGCGTCCAGGCCCCCAGTTCGGCACCGGTAAACAGGTCCGGATCCGTGGTGGCGATAAGGGCGTCGGTCAGGCGAGGGCAGGGGCGGACACCCAGCGGCGTCTCCGAAGATCTCATCCAGATACGGCTGGCCGATGACGCCGACGGTTGGCCGGCCTTCAGTGCGCAAGGCGATCAGATTGGTCCACAGCGGCAGGCCGGCGATGAAGGCGCGGGTGCCGTCGATGGGGTCGAGGATCCAGACGTGGTCGGCGTCCGGCCGGTCCTCGCCATACTCCTCTCCGATCACGCCGTGATCGGGATAGCGGGCCGCGATCAGACTGCGGATCGCCGCTTCGGCCTCGCGGTCGGCCTGGGTCACCGGATCGAAGGCACCCGGACCACCCTTGTCCGTCTCCTCATACGCGCCGCGGAAATACGGCAGGGAGACGCGGGCGGCCTCGCGGGCCAGGTCGATGGCGAACAGTTCGTACTCGGTCATGACAGGCGGGATACTCACGCCCCGCCCTCATGTCACCGGATCATTCGTCTCGCGCCGTGCAATGCGAAAGACATATGATGGTCAGGCCGCGTCGCCCTCGGCGTGCAGGGACTTGGCGAGATCGAGCAGACGGCGGCGCGGACGCTCGCCCAGCTGGTAGTAGGCCTGGATCAGGTCGAGGGTTTCTTTGCGGGAAAACATCTCGCCGCCCTGGTTGGCCGCCTCCTTGCGTTCGATGGCCTCTTCCAGACCGTCGTAGAAATAGCTGACGGGCGACTCGAGCGCCTCGGCCAGCTGCCACAGGCGCGCGGCCGAGATGCGGTTGGCACCGCATTCGTATTTCTGGATCTGCTGGAAGCGGATTCCGACCTGGGTGGCCAGCTGTTGTTGCGTCAGGCCGAGAAGACGCCGACGGCGGCGCAGGCGGCGGCCCAGGTGAAGGTCGATATCGGTGGCCATGGCCCCATTTTCCCCTTGTTGGCGGACTGTCCCGAAGCGGGACGGCTCGCCCTTCAAGTGGCAAGCACCATGCCGCGCTCCCGTGACGGGGGATTGTCAATGAGCGGTGTTTTGCGACCGGACGCGCAACCGTTGCTGCATCAGCGCATTACCGCGACAGAGCGATCGCGCTTGGGAATGTCAGGAGAAACACAATGGGCTTGGGAATTATCGGCTGGATCGTCATCGGCATCGTCGCCGGCTGGCTGGCTGAAAAGGTCATGGGCCGCAGCCACGGCCTGGTCACGAACCTGATCGTGGGCATCGTCGGCGCCCTGATCGGCGGCTTCATTGCCGAGAACCTGCTGGGTCAACCGGTTGGTGGCTTTAACGTCGTCACCCTGCTGGTCGCCTTCCTCGGTGCCTGTTTGCTGCTGTTCCTTCTGGGGCTGGTCAAGCGTCGCGCCTAGTCGCTTCTCTATCTGAAACGACGAAGGGCGGCTCCGTGAGGAGCCGCCCTTTTTCTTGTCCGCTACGCCAGGATCAGGCACCGGGCGCGTCAGGCTCGGCGGCCTCGTCTTCATCCGGAGCCGGCGCACCCGTAGCGTCAGCCGGGGGCAGGGTCGGCGGCGTCGCCGGAGCCGTGCCGGTTTCAGCCGGCGGCATCGGCGAAGCAGCCGGTTCGGCCACGTCAGCCGCAGAGTCCGTTATCGACGCAGCGGCGGCGAACTGGGCGCTGGTCCAGCCGACCGCGACGCCTTCGCCGTCCTGACGCACGCCGCCGGAGACCGGTACGCCGCGCAGCTGGCCGTCGGCCCCGCGCACGGTCAGCTCCTGGCCGGCTTCAGTGTTGCGGGCGCCTTCCAGCTGACCCAGCAGCGTCCCGTCCGAACCCTTGACGTCCGAGCCGGGCTGGAGGGTCAGGGTAGGCTGCTCTGTAGCCGCCTGGGCAGCCGCTGCGGCCGGTGCGGGTTCCTGAGTCTGCGGGGCCGTGCTGTCCTGTGCGAACGCGGGAGCGGTCATGAGGAACAGGCCGGCGACGCCAGTGAGGAGCGCGGTCTTTCGCATGATATCTGCCTTGTCTACGCGAGCGGGGAGGGCTCGCACCGACAGGAAAACACACGCTGTGACCGTTTGTTTCGACCGCCCCGAAATGACCTTGGGTCTGCCCGGATTGGCCGATTCAGGCGCGGTCCGCGCCACAAGACTGTGTCCGCCGCGACCCGCAGGGGGGGGCAGGGCGGTCACAAGCCGAGGCCTTGTGACCGCAGCCCGACGGAAGCGTCCTACTCCTCGCGGACGCGCTTCTTGCGGAACGAGGGGTTCAGCACGGCCTTGCGCAGGCGGATCGACTTGGGCGTGACCTCGACCAGTTCGTCTTCCTCGATATAGGCGATGGCCTGTTCCAGCGACGGACGGCGCGGCGGGGTCAGGCGAACGGCCTCATCCTTGCCGGCGGCGCGGATGTTGTTCAGCTGTTTGGCCTTCATCGGGTTGACGTCGAGGTCGTCCCAGCGGGCGTTCTCGCCGATGATCATGCCCTGGTAGGTCTTCTCGCCGCCGCCGACGAACATGATGCCGCGGTCCTCGAGGTTCCACAGGGCGAAGGCGGCGGTCTCGCCGTCACCGTTCGAGACCAGCACGCCCTTCAGGCGACCCTCGATGGCACCCTTGTGCGGCTCATAGTGGCTGAACACCCGGTTCAGCACGCCCGAACCGCGCGTGTCGGTCAGGAACTCGCCCTGGTAGCCGATCAGCGAGCGGGACGGCGACTTCAGCGTCAGGCGCGTCTTGCCGGCGCCCGACGGGCCCATGTCCTTCAGCTCGGCCTTGCGGGCCGACAGCTTCTCGATGACCACGCCGGTATATTCGTCGTCGACGTCGATGACGACGTCCTCGATCGGCTCCAGACGCTCGCCGTTCTCGCCGGTCTGATAGACCACGCGCGGACGGCTGATCGACAGCTCGAAGCCTTCGCGGCGCATGTTCTCGATCAGCACGCCCAGCTGCAGTTCGCCACGACCGGCGACCTCGAAGGCGTCCTTGCCGCCTGTTTCGGTGACGCGGATGGCGACGTTGGCTTCGGCCTCCTTCAGCAGGCGGTCACGGATGACGCGCGACTGGACCTTGTCGCCTTCGCGGCCGGCCAGCGGGCTGTCGTTGACCGAGACGGTCATGGAGATGGTCGGCGGATCGATCGGCTGGGCGGGCAGCGCCTCGGTGACTTCCAGCGAGCACAGGGTGTCGGCCACGGTGGCCTTGGACATGCCGGCGATGGCGACGATGTCGCCGGCCTCGGCGCTGTCGACGGGCTGGCGCTTCAGGCCGCGGAAGGCCAGTACCTTGGTGATACGACCCTGTTCCAGAATCTTGCCGTCGCGCGACAGGGCCTTGATGGCCATGCCGGGAACGGCCTTGCCGCTCTCGATCCGGCCGGTCAGCAGACGGCCGAGGAAGGGATCACTCTCGATCAGCACGTTCAGGATCTGGAACGGCTCGTCCTTCTTGGCGACCTGCTTCGGCTCCGGCACATGGTCGACGATCAGGTCGAACAGCGGGCCCAGGTTGTCCGAGGGCTGGTTCAGGTCCAGCGTCGCCCAGCCGGCCCGGCCCGAGGCGTAGATGTGCGGGAAGTCGAGCTGCTCGTCGGTCGCGCCGATGGCGGCGAACAGGTCGAAGGCGGCGTTGTGGACCTTGTCGGGATCGGCGTGGGCGCGGTCGACCTTGTTGATGCACAGGATCGGACGCAGGCCCATCTTCAGCGCCTTGGTCAGCACGAATTTGGTCTGGGGCATGACGCCCTCTTCGGCATCGACCAGCAGGACGCAGCCGTCCACCATGCCCAGGATGCGCTCGACCTCGCCGCCGAAGTCGGCGTGGCCGGGGGTGTCGATGATGTTGATCCGGGTCTCGCCGGCCTTCCCGTTCCACAGCACCGACGTGCATTTGGCCAGGATGGTGATGCCCCGTTCCTTCTCCTGGTCGTTGGAGTCCATGGCGCGCTCGGTCGTTGCCTCATTGGCTCGGAACACGCCCGACTGGGCCAGAAGCTGGTCGACCAGGGGGGTCTTGCCGTGGTCGACGTGGGCGATGATGGCGACGTTGCGCAGATTCATTTGACTATCAGACGTGCAAGGCGGCCGGCCCGGGCGAAAGTTTGGGACGGCGGCTGGGTTCAGGCGACGGTGCGGGGAGCGCGCGCCTCATACAGGGGCGCACGCGGAAACGCCAGTGCGTGACGAACACGCACCGGCGTAACGGCGGTTCTATCGCCGAGGAAAGCGGCGACGAGAGGGCGGCGTCAGACTTTCGCCGACCGGTTACGCACCCATCCGTAGAGCACCAGCGTCAGCACGGCGAAGGCCGCGAGCCCCGCCAGCATGGCCGGCCAGGTCGAGCCCTCGGGCAGCATGGCGAAGGGCGCGTCATTGCCGGTGCCGACGATGACCCCCGCCGTCATGACCAGGAACAGGCTCTCGCCCACGATCAGGCCCGATGCCAGCAGCACGCCCATGCGGCGGCCGACATCGGCGAACCGGGTGTTCTTGATGGCCTTGTCGTAGAACCAGCCACAGATCGCCCCGACCACCAGCATCGTGGTTACGGCCGCCGGCAGGTAGAAGCCGATGCCGACGGCCAGCGGCGGCAGTTTCATCTTGCCCTTGGTGGCGCCGTTCAGCACGGCGTCCAGCACGATGATGACCACGCCGATGGCGGCGCCGAGACCGATCAGGTCCCAGCGCAGGTCGCCGCCGATGACGCCGCGCGCCAGGGCAGAGATCAGGGTCGCCTGCGGGGCGGCCAGGGGCTCGTCGGCGATGCCGGCCGGTCCCCCCTCGAAGCCGAAAGCCTTGTTCAGCAGGTTCAGGATCAGCGGGATGACGATGGCGCCGGCGAAAACGCCGACGATCAGGGCCGTCTGCTGCCGCCACGGCGTGGCCTGCACCAGCTGGCCGGTCTTCAGGTCCTGCAGGTTGTCGTTGGCGATGACGGCGACGGCGAAGACGACCGCCGTCACGATCAGGGCGAAGGCCACCACCGAGGGGTCCGCCGGCAGGCCGGCCAGCGCCAGCACGCCCAGCATCAGCACCGAGGCGATGACGATGGACGAGCCGATCAGCCCGGCCATGTAGCCGCAGATGGCCGCCACGGCGAAGCCGATGAAGACCACATAGATCAGGCCGCCGCCGACCAGCAGGGCGGTCGAGCCGGCCAGGGTCGGGTTGGCCTGGGCGAACCAGGCCAGGATGAAGCCGATGCCGACCAGGCAGGCGACCGACAGGCCGGCCACGATATTGATCGGAATGTCCTGCTCGGTCCGGTCCAGCACCTCGCCGCTCTGGCGGCGGCGGTTGGCGGCCAGGGCCGAGGTCAGGCCGCCGATCAGGGGCCCCGCCAGCTTGATAAGGGTCCAGATGGCGGCGACGCCGATGACGCCGGCACCCATGAACCGGACCTCGCGCCGCCAGACCGTGCTGGCCAGCTCCTCGGCGCTCACGCCCGCGGGCAGGGTCGTCGCGATTGACGGAATGCCCTGGGCCGTCAGCCAGGCGATGGTCTCGGGCGAGGTCAGGACCGGCACGGCGATGCACCAGGCCAGGATCAGGCCGAACAGCTGGGCCAGACCGACGCTCAGGCCGATCAGGTGTCCGGCGCCGAGCAGCGCGAACTGCATGCCGAAGCCGATGCCGGTCGCGCCGCCGCCCAGGGAGGCGGGAAGCTTGATGAACCGCGCCGCCTCGCCGGCGAACACGCGCCCGGCGACCAGCAGGGCATAGCCGGCCGAAACGATGGAGCCCCAGATCACGACCCACAGGCCCGACGCGTTCTCGCGCACGGCGCTCTCGGTCTGTTCAGCCCCGCGTGAGCCGACCGTCAGCACCTCGGCCGCGGCGACGCCCTCGGGATAGGGCAGGCCCGCCTCCACCACCAGCGCCCGGCGCAGGGGGATAGAGAAGGTCACGCCCAGGATCCCGCCGAACACACAGATCAGCACCGACTCCCAGAACGGAAACTCCAGCCACCAGCCGACCATGACCAGGCCGGGCAGGACGAAGATGATGGAGCTCATGGCCCCGCCCACGGACGCGACGGTCTGGACGGTCATGTTCTCCCAGATGGTCGAGTCCTTGAACATCCGCAGGATGGCCATGGAAATGACCGCCGCCGGGATGGCCGAGGCGAAGGTCAGCCCGACCTTCAGGCCCAGATAGGTGTTGGCGGCGGTGAACACGACGGCCAGCAGACAGCCCAGCACCAGGGCGCGCAGCGTCAGTTCGATCCGTTTGACGCCGCTGACGGGCGCGCTCGCGGGTGTGTCGGTCATCCGGGTTCCTCTCCCTCTTCGGGCGGAGGTAAGCCGAGAAAGTGGTTAGTGGCTAGTGGTTAGTGATTAGTGGCGGGTTGCGGGCAAGGCTGCATCGGGCATTCCCCAATGAGCAATCCAGCAACCACTAACCACTAACCACTAATCACTCCCCACCCCCTCCATTGACTCCCACCCCGCCCCGTCGGAGCCTCGCCTCAAACGGGGAGAGACACGATGAAGCGGACACTGACAGCGGCCGTGGTCGGCCTGATGTGCCTCGGCGGCGCGGCCGGCGCCCAGGACGCCCGCACGCCCTCGGCGGATATCGTAGAGGCGCGGCAGGCGGCGATGATGCTGTCGGGTGTCGCCATGGGCTCCATCAAGGCGGCTATCGACGCGGGCCAGCCGATCGCCAGCCAGCGCTTCCCGACCCGCGCCCTGTCGCGCTGGGCTCATGCCGTGCCGGCGACCTTCCCGGCAGGCAGCGGCGCCGAAGCGGGCGTCCGGACCAACGCCAAACCCGAAATCTGGAGCGACCGCGCCGGCTTCGAGGCGAAGGCCGCCGACTATGCCGCCGCCGCCGACCGCCTCGCCGAACTCGCGGGCGGGGAAGATCCTGCGGCCTTCGCCGCCCAATGGGCCGTCGTCCGCGCCAGCTGCCAGTCGTGCCACGACGGGTACAAGGCCGGCTGAGAAGTGATTAGTGGCTAGTGGCCAGTGATCGCCGCCATCTCTGATGGCGGAAGGGCGGCGCGGACTGCGCTCTCGTGCAGGCGGCGGCCAGCCACTAATCACTAGCCACTAGCCACCCCTTCACCCACCGCCCTCAACCACCGCGCCAGGCTCCCATGCCCGAACTCCCCGAGGTCGAAACCGTCCGGCGCGGCCTTGAGCCCGTGCTCACCGGTGCGCGCCTGACCCGCGTCCGCCAGAACCGGCCCGATCTGCGCTTTCCATTCCCCGAGCGGTTCGTCGAGCGGCTGCAAGGCGCGATCGTCGAACGTCTCGACCGCCGCGCCAAATACCTGCTGTTCCCTCTGTCGACCGGTGAGACCTGGGTCAGCCACCTCGGCATGACCGGCCGCTTCACCCTCGACGGCGAACAGCTGGGCGAGTTCGAGGAACAAGCGCCCATCGCCGGCAAGCATGAGCATATGAGCCTCTGCGCCGTGCGTGACGGCGTCACGACCCGCGTCGGTTTCGCCGACGCGCGCCGCTTCGGTTTCATGGGCCTGATCCCGACCGCTGCCGTCGAGGCCCACCCGTGGTTCGCCGCCCTCGGCCCCGAACCGCTCGGCAACGGCTTCTCCGGCGCCCACCTCGCCGAGGCCTTTTTGGGCCGGAAGCAGAACATCAAGGTCAGCCTGCTGGACCAGCGCAATGTCGCCGGCCTCGGCAACATCTATGTCTGCGAGGCCCTGTACCGCGCCCGCATCTCGCCCCTGATCGCCGCGGGCAAGGTCTCGAAGCCCCGGCTCGAAACCCTCGCCGCCGTGGTCCGCGATGTCCTGAACGAAGCCATCCTCGCCGGCGGCTCGACGCTCAAGGATTTCGCCAACGCGGACGGCGGCCAGGGCTATTTCCAGCACCGCTTCGACGTCTACGGCCGCGAGGGCCAGCCCTGTCTGGCGGACGGTTGTTCCGGCGTTATCAAACGCACTGTCCAGGCCGGCCGCTCGACCTTCTGGTGTCCGATTTGCCAGAAAAGATGAGTGGCGAGTGGCTAGTGGTTAGTGGTTAGTGATGGCCGCTCCTCTGGCGGCGGAAGGGCGGCGTAATCGCCGCCATCACACCGGTGCCGGCCAGCCACAAACCACTAGCCACTAGCCACTAACCACTAGCCACTCCTTCCCATGACCCACCGCATCATTCTCTTCCGCGGCATGAACACCGGCGGCGTCCGGGCGCCGGTTTCCGGGCTGCGCGCCATGGCAGCCGACATGGGGCTGAAGAACCCCCGTACCCTTCTCGCCAGTGGCAATCTGGTCGTCGAAAGCGACAAGGCGACGGTCGCGCTGGAGGCCGACATCGAAGCCGCCATGGAGAAAACCTTCGGCCTCAAGGTCGCCGCCATGGTTCGCACGCCGGAGCAGTGGGCCGGGCTCGTTGCCGCCAATCCCTTTCCCGCGGAGGCGGCCGCCCATCCCTCCAAAATGATCGCCATGGTCATGAAGGATGGCGTCAAGGACGGCGCGATCGAAGCTTGCCGCGCCCTCGCCGAGGGCGGCGAGCGGGTCGAGACGATCGACGACGTTCTCTATTTCTGGTTCCCCAACGGACAGGGCGAGTCCGGCATCTTCAAGAAGGCCACGCCCCGCATGCTGGGCATGGGCACCGGCCGCAACTGGAACACCGTCCTCAAGCTGGCGGACATGGTCGGTGTCAGCTAGATCAGACGTGATGTAAAAAATACTGGACATAATGTCCGTTGAATGCGACATCGCCGTCACAGCCACGGAGTGCGGCCATGTCCTTTCGGGAAAAACACCTCTGGATCAGCATCGTCGTCACGCTCGGCGTCTGGGGCGGCTATTTCTGGCAGCTGATCCAGCGGGTGATGGGCGGCGACCTGGGCGGGCCCGATCTGGCCGACGACATGGGCGACCGGTTCATCAGCTGTCTGGTCGTCAGCGTGGTCGTCGAGATCATCCTGACCGCCATCGCCACCTGGACCACCCGCAAGGCCGAGCGCGAGGCCAGGGACGAACGTGAAATCCTCGCCTCGCTCAAGGCCAGTCACGTCGCCCTGATGGCGCTGATCGCCCTGGTAATCTCCCTGTCCTGCGCGGCCTGGGTCGTCAGCTGGCTCCAGCCCGCCTTGGGCGTGGAACGCGCCTTCGACATCACCCACGGCAACGCCTGGGTGCTTCTGTCCAACATCCTTCTGGCCAGCGTCATCGTCGCCGAGATGATCCGCGCCGGCCTGACCCTCGCCTTGTTGCGGCGGCTGCGGTGACCCGGGAGCGGCCGCCGATCTCCAACCGCATCCGCGAACTGCGTTTCTACGCGGGCGAGATGACCCAGGCCGACCTCGCGGCACGCATCGGCATGACGCGCCAGACCATCGTCGCCATCGAGCAGAACAAATACTCGCCCAGCCTCGAGGCCGCCTTCCGTATCGCCGAGGTCTTCGACGTCGCGATCACCGAGGTGTTCCAGTGGAAGAGTGGCTAGTGGCTAGTGGCTGGTGACAGGTGACAGGTGACAGCGGTCGCGTTTCGCTGTTTGCGGATTATCGGTCGGGTCCGTTGCGTCCCGAACGACTAGCCACTAGCCACTAGCCACTAGCCACTCCGAGAGCTTCCCATGGCCGACACCTACGCCACCCTCCTGATCGAACGGCACGCCGACGGCTACGCGCTGGTGACCCTGAACCGGCCCGAGGCGCTGAACGCCCTCAACTCGGCCCTGTTCAAGGATCTGTCGGACTTCCTCGACGCGGTCGAACACGACGACAGCGTTCGCTGCCTCATTCTGACCGGCTCGGGCGACAAGGCCTTCGCCGCTGGTGCCGACATCAAGGAGATGTCGGACCAGACCTACGCCCAGATGTATACG
Organism: bacterium; assembly: GCA_006515835.1. Lineage (GTDB taxonomy): Bacteria > Pseudomonadota > Alphaproteobacteria > Caulobacterales > Caulobacteraceae > Brevundimonas. The sequence goes on from VFBG01000037.1 coordinate 53,084, forward strand.
GGCAATTTCTTCGCCCTCGGCCACGACCGCATCACCCGCTTCCGCAAGCCGATCATCGCCGCGGTCAACGGCTTCGCCCTCGGCGGCGGCTGCGAACTGGCCATGCTTTGCGACTTCATCGTCGCCAGCGAGAAGGCCAAATTCGGCCAGCCCGAGATCAACCTCGGCGTCGCCCCCGGCATCGGCGGCTCCCAGCGGCTGACCCGCCTCGTCGGCAAGTCCAAGGCCATGGACATGGTCCTGACCGCCCGCATGATGGACGCCGCCGAGGCCGAACGCGCCGGCCTCGCTTCCCGCGTCGTCCCGCACGAGACCCTGCTGGACGAGGTCCGCAAGATCGCCGCGAAAATCGCCTCGCAAAGCCCGCTCGCCGTCATGGCCAACAAGGAAATGGTCAACGCCGCGCTGGAGACGACCCTGACCCAGGGCGTCCAGTTCGAACGCCGCCTGTTCCACTCCCTCTTTGCCTTCGAGGACCAGAAGGAGGGGATGGCGGCCTTCGTGGAGAAGCGGAAGCCGGTGTTTACGGGGCGCTAGGCTTCTAGCCCCGCGGCACGCCCCGGTTTTGCGGATCGGCCGCCCGGCGCTCATAGGCGAACGGATCCCGACTCGTCGGCCGGTCGGGCCGGGGCCAGCCCGGAAGGCGCAGCCCGCTCTCGTTCGGCGAGGCCCGACGCGCGGCCTCGCGCTCCGCGCGGCGCTCTGCCAGGAACTCGCTTTCAGTGCTTGGAGCAGGGGCGATGGCTGCCCTTGGACCCTGGTCGGGCTTGTCCGCCTGGACCTGTGAGACATCGACCGCGTCGGCCGGTGTGATTCCGCGTTGATCGCCGTTCACAGGGACGATTTCCGGACGGCTATGCACTGCCCTGTCGCTCGGATCGGCTTGTGCGGCGTTGCAGGGATAGGCGCGCGCCAGCGCCGCGCGCGCAACGTCCCCCGGACCATCGCCCGACCGGATCGGCCCGCGAGCGATCTCTGCCTTGCCGCGGGCGACCAGATCGCTCAGCGCGGCCGCGCGCACGGCATCCGAGCCGTGGTCGAGATCGGCCGGCAGGCACAGGCTGCGTCCCTGCATCTGGGCGAACATGACCCCGGAGCAGAATCCGTCATCGCCGGGATCGGAGGACGCGCACAGGGCCTGATATTCACGGGCCGTAGGATTGCGATAGCGCGCCTGTTGCTCGGGACTCAGTGTGGCCTGGGCCGACCCGGCGGCCATTCTCGCGAGGCCTTGGTCCCGGCGAGCATTCATGCGGTCGCGGCGTACGTCGGCTTCAGGCTTCAGCGTGTACATCACATGATCGCCGACCACGTCTACGCGCTCCACGGCACCGCCGATGATCCCGCTGGCCGGAAAGCCGGCTGGCATGCGGCGGCCGTTCACGCTGACCGGCGTCCTACCCGTGAACGGGAGGATGAGATCGACTTCGCGCACGCCTGTCTCTCCCGTCCGAATATCCACGCGCCCGGCGGCCACCGCCCACATGGGCAAGCCCTCGGGCAAGGGGGCGCCGTTCAGCAGGGTCCGCGTGTCCGTGCCCTGATCGACGGTGCTCAACGGTTCGTCGAGCCTCATTGCTTCCGCCGCTGTATCCGGTCGTCCCATGTGCAGGCCCGCTGGTTTCGACCCGATAGCCGGCGCTATGGCTTTGAATATTGTCACGGCCTCACGCTCGGCGGCGACCGCCAGAGTGCCAGCACCGGCAAGGGCGGCGATCAGGCTGCCGAGCCCGCAGGCCATCAGGCGAGAGCGGCGACCGGCGGCGGGGGCAGGATTCAGGACAGCTCTCAGACGCTTCATGGCGGTGGTCCTCCCTGCGCCGGTGAACGTCAGGGCGGGCAGGCCGCCAGAGGTTTGCGGACCGGCGCGGTCCCGCAAGGCCTCGATCAGGGAACGGGCGTAGGCGCGCCGGACTTCCGGCCCGGCTCCGGTCAGGGCCAGGGCGTCGCACGCCTCCTCGCGGGCCGCGGCGCGGCGCGCGCGCAGCACCGGCACCAGCGGATTGACCGCCAGCAGCGCCTCGGGCGCCGTTGCGCTGACCCGGACGAGGGGCGGGCGGATGGCGAGATGGCGGGCGGCGTCCTCCACCATCGCCGCCACGGCCGGTGATGGCGCCTGAGCCTGATCAATGATCCGCAGCAGTCTCCGGGCGCGCAGCGCCAGCGCGGCCAGCCGAACAAGGCTCAGCAGGATCGCCACGCCGAGCAGGGCCCACGCAGAAGCTGTCGCATCGAAGAGCGGCCCGGCCGATGGCGCGACGGCGACAAAATCGATCGGCGACGTAACGAGGTCGGCCGTAAAGCCGGCCGACGGCGGCGCAATCTCCCGCACCGGCGCGGGCGTCAGCAGCAGCAGGCTCACGGCAAGAGGGGGCAGGGCGGGCAGGATCAGGGCCGCGGCCCAGACCCGGTCCCTCAACCGGGGATCGGCGCTCAGCCGCTCCACTCCCCGGCCCCCGGCCCAGCCCAGGGCGGCCACAATCACGGATAACCCCAGGGACAGGGCCAGAAGATCGGGGGTGCCCATCAGCGGTCCTCCCCTTCGGCGGCCGGCGCGGCCAACGCCGCCTCAAGTTCCGCAATGTCGTCCGCGTCCAGGATCTGGCTGCCCGAGAACGCCGCCGCAGGCAGGGGGCCGTCGAGGTCCAGCAGGGCCCCCAGCCGTTTCATCAGCCCGCCGATCACCGCCACCTTGGGCTGGGCGGTGGAATAGACCGTCATGCCGTGGACGTCCCGCCGCGTCAGCAGACCCTTGGCCCGCATCCGCTCCAGCACGGTCCGCGTCGTGGATGACGACCAGGCCAGGTCGCCCGCGATCCGGCTCTGCACCTCGCGCGCGGACAGATCGCCGTCGCGCCAGAAGCATTTGAGGATGTCCAGTTCGGACTCGCTGGGGGCGGTCGGTTCGGCCATGATGCAGGTCTCACGATCAATGTCGCGAGGACGCTACAATTGTAACCAATCGTCGTCAACTGTCGTGCCGCGGCCCGTCTGATCCCTGCTATCCGGCCCGTCCTCAGACTCTTCGTTGACCGTCATACCCCTTTCCGCTATAGCCGCGCGCTCTTTGAGATTTCCCCGCCGTGGACCGTGCTCCGCGGCGTTTCCGTTCGTAAGGTTTGACTGATGGCCAACAATGCCGGCGCCAAGAAAGCGATCCGCAAGATCGCTGCCCGCACCGAAGTGAACAAGGCGCGCCGCACGCGCGTCCGCACCTTCCTGCGCAAGTTCCAGGAAGCCGTCACGGGCGGCGACGCCGGTGCGGCGAAGACCGCCTTCATCGAGGCCCAGTCCGAGCTGATGCGCGCCGTCTCCAAGGGCGTGGTTCACAAGAACACGGGCTCGCGGAAAGTCGGTCGTCTGGCCGCCCAACTGAAGAAGATGGCCGCCGCCTGATTTTTCGGACCGCGGACGGCCTTTCATAGGGCTGTCACAGCAAAATGTAGCGATTCCAACGGCGAGGGCGCGAACGCTCCCTCGCCGTTTGCACGTGTGCCGATAACCGTTCTCAGGCCGATTCGCGCTCGCTTCTGTGGCGAATTCCAGTTTTTCGTTGACGGTGTTTGGCTTTAGCGGAGTCAACAATTTTAACTGCAATTCGAGTCGCGAATCAGCGTTGACGCCCTCTTCCCCGAGGGTAGTTTGAAGCGCTGACGCACTTCCATTCCCATACGGAATGAAAGCGGCGCGGAACCCGTTTTCGTGTCGGCGTGAGACGCCTGTTCAAGAGTACGACCCCACCGGGGATGACGGATCCGGATCGTATCTGGACCGAGGCGGCCGGCCGCCTGCGCAGCGAGATCGGCGAGGGGCCCTTCAGCTCCTATATCGCCCCCTCGGCTGTTCGTGCCGACGGCGCCGGCCAGCTGATCCTCGTCACCCCGACCGCCTATGCCCGCGACTGGGTTCGCAAGAACGCCCTGCGCCGCATGAATGAACTGTGGCTGGGCCTTGACGGCCTGTCGCGCCGCCTCGACGTCCGTTGCCGCGCCGAGATGGGCTCGACCCCCTCGGCCTCCCAGGTCGCCGCCGGTCGCGCCGAGGGCGCCGCCGTCATCCCGCTGCAGCCTGTTCCCATGCCGATGGCCACCGTGCCCCCGGTCGCCGACGGCGCCCGCGCCGTGCGCGCCGCCGGTCTGCAGGACCGCCT
>VFBG01000038.1:0-23481 GCA_006515835.1 bacterium
GGCGTGGCGTGTTTGCTGCGGGCGAGGGCGAAGACCCAGTCGTAGAGCTTGCGAAGCATAGGTGTCCCGGAAAGACCGAACGTCGCGTCTAGCAGGCCGGAGCGGCGCGCGCACCCGCAGAAACCCTCCGTGAGTCGCGGTCGCGGCGAAGGGTCGCTATAGAGGCCGCCTCCCGCCTCTCCCCAGGACGGAATTCCCCATGCGCTATCTGCACACCATGGTCCGCGTGACCGACCTCGACGCCTCGCTGCGTTTCTACTGCGACCTGCTGGGTCTCGAGGAGATGCGGCGGATGGAGAACGAGGCCGGACGCTTCACCCTCGTCTTCCTCGCCGCGCCGGCGGATCGGGACCGGTCTGACGCGGACCGGTCGCCCGAGGTCGAATTGACCTTCAACTGGGATCCGGACCCCCAGCCCTATGCGGGTGGCCGCAATTTCGGCCACCTCGCCTACAAGGTCGGCGACATCCATGCCGTCTGCCAGCGTCTGATGGACGGGGGCGTCGTCATCAACCGGCCGCCGCGCGACGGCCGCATGGCCTTTGTCCGCTCGCCGGACGGCATCTCCATCGAACTGCTGCAGGAGGGCGCGCCCCTGGCCCCCGCCGAGCCCTGGGTCTCCATGCCCAACACCGGGAGCTGGTGACCTTGAAACCGTTTCCGATCGTGGCCCTCGCCCTGCTGGCGGCCGGCTGCGCCTCGACCTCCGAGACCTATCCATCGCGCACGGCGACCGAACAACTGCTGGTCGCCCGCGCGGCCGACCGCGCGGTCGAGGGCCTGACCCTGCCGGTTCCTGCGGGGTCGCGGGTGTTCGTCGACGATGCCTTCTTCCGCGCCGAGAACGCGGCCTATGCCGTCAGCGCGATACGCAACGCCCTGTCCGAAGCGGGCTATGCGCTGGCTTCGTCAAAGGCCGAGGCCGATGCCGTGTTCGAACTGCGCGCCGGAGCCTTGTCGCTGGAGCAGATGCGCCGCGTCTTTGGCCTGCCTGACATGCGGGTGCCGATCAACGACACCTTCAACGTCGTCTCGATCCCTGAACTGTCGCTCTACAGCCGTCGCGACCGGGTCGGCGTGGCCGAGTTTTCGGGCTTCCTGTACGACCCGAAGACCGGTGCCCCGCTCGGTGCCGTCCTGCCCATGACCGGCGAATTCCGGATCCGCAGCCACAAACTGCTGATGATCGTCGCCTGGGGCCAGCAGAGCATCGACCCGGGCCAGCGCGACACCGGCGACAGCTGGCGGGAATTCTAGGGGCGGTCGAAGACTTGCCCTTGTCATCCCGGACGCCGCAAAGCGAAGAGCCGGGACGGGACGCACCCTCTTTCTCTAAGCCTCCCGGACAGCCCGCTTGGGCTGGGCCGGGAGCAAGGTCGCCGCGGCATAGAGGGCAAAGGCTTGTCCCTCTGGGCGGCATTTCGAGTCCGAAGAGCGGAGCGGCTCTCGCCTGTCTCCCGGCTCAGCCCAAGCGGGCTGTCCGGGAGGGACTAGAGGGGCACCGCCTGCCGTCCCCGATCTCCGCTTCGCTCCGTCGGGGATGACAAGGGCTCAAACCCTGTCGCAGGGGCGAGAAGACACCATGTCCCGGAAAGGCGTGACGCTGGTCCGGAATTGCGCGGGTTCAGCCCGGATCGGCTAACCTTGCCTGTCGACCGCTCCTGCTTCGGAGCCGCCGTGAAACCCTGTTGTCAAAGACCCACGCCGCCTTTCGAAAGGGCGACAGGATCATTGTACCGCCGTCGTGGGGGACGCTGGCTGATTTCCGGCGGCGAGGGTCGGGAAGGGCGGAATCAGGGTCGGGAGGGGCGAGATTATACGGGGCGGGAAGACAGCATTTGCGGCCCTGTCGGACGCCCCGCCTCCACCGCCACCAACGCGCCCTGCCGGTCCATTGTCTCCGGCGTCCGCACCTCCCACGCCAGACCCAGCCGCTCGAGCAGCTGGATGAAGCGGAAGCCCCAGTCGCTCTGGCCCGGATAGAGGCCGATGCGGGCCGAGCCGGGGTAGGCGTGGTGGTTGTTGTGCCATGCCTCGCCCATGGTGGGGATGGCGGCCCACGGGACGTCATGGGCCTGGACGCCCGCGCCCCTGACCCGCCAGGTCTGCGGGCCGCGCCGGTGGGCCAGGTGGCCGACGAACCAGTGGCCGGTGACCGAGGCCGCGACGCGGGCGCAGACGCCCCAGACCACGAAGCCCCAGCCGCCCAGCAGATAGAGGCCCACCGCGATAGGCAGTTGCTGCAGCATCCATGTCCGTTCGAGGAAGCGGTAGAAGCGATCGCGTCCGATACGGCCCAGATCGAAGGCCGGAGGCCGGGTCAGCTCCAGCCGGCAGTGAATCTGCCACCATGCGTCGACCAGCATGGGCCGGCGGTGGGCGAGATAGTCATGGCAGTCGGCCTGCCGCTGGGCCCAGTCGCGCAGGTCGTGGGTGCGGATCATCCAGAACGGCCCGCTCATGCCGACGGCGGTCCCGATCCAGACGAGGACGTGTTCCAGCCACAGCGGACACTGGAAGCTGCCGTGGATCAGCCGCCGGTGGAACCCGACGGAATGGCCGAGCAGCAGGGCACCGCCGGTCGTGACGGCGAAGACGGCGAAGGCGGCCGGGCTGAAAGTCAGGGGGCCGAACACGAAGGCGACCGCCAGCATGCCGCCGTTCCACAGGGAATGCGCGGGGTCCCAGACGACGCGGCCTTCGACCGGACTGCAGCCGCGCAGGGGTCGTGGGTGTCATGCATCGCCAAGGCCTTCAGTATTTAAGTCATGACTTAATCATTGAAATGAACGACTGGCAAGCGATTAGCAAATCGCTTAAATGTCGCATCATGCAACGCGTTTTCGAAGCACTCTCCTCCCAGACCCGCCGCCGGATCCTCGCCTATCTGGCCCATGCCGACATGACGGCGGGCGAGATCGCGGCGCGGTTCGAGATTTCAAAGCCGGCTGTGTCGCAGCATCTGACCGTGCTGGAGAACGCCGGGCTGGTGACCAGCGAGAAGAAGGGCCAGTTCGTCCACTACAGCCTGGTGCCCGACCATCTGGCCAACACCCTGAACGCCTATGCCCAGGAGGTCTGTCCGGTGTCGAAGCCGTTGAAGACCGAGAGCGCCAGGATCGCCGCCGGCCGCAAGGGCAAAGCCCTCGACAAGACCTGACACCTCCGTAACTTGCGCCCCGGGCCGCGCTCGGGGATGGTCGCGGCCTCAGTGTTTCCGGGGGTTCCCATGCGTCGTCTGCTTGTCTCGTCCGTCGCCGTCGTCGCCTTGATGGCGGGGGCTTCCGCCGCTGCGGCGCAGGACCCGCACGCGGGGCATGCCGGCCATGCGGCGCCCGCCGTCGCGGCGCAGAGCGAGGATGCACGGCTGGCGGCCTTTTTTGAGCAGGCGTTTCAGGAGCGGATCGCCCTGTCGCCGCAGCAGATGACCTCGCTGGGCCTCAAGACCGACTATGACAAGCTGGACGACGCCACCGACGCGGCGGCGGCGCGGTCGCTGGCGCTGGCGGAGCGACAGCTGTTGCAGCTGAACGACCAGTTCAATCCGCGGACCCTGAGCGATGAGAGCCGACTGTCGTGGCGGCTGTTCGAATACGGGGTGGAACAGGCGCGGCTGTCGAACCGCTGGCGGGACTGGGGCTATCAGTTCGCGGCCAACGGCAATCCGACCACGGGCCTGCCGGTGTTCATGATCAACAACCACCGCGTCACCAGCGTGTCAGACGCCGAAGCCTATGTGGCGCGGCTGGTCGAGGCCGAACGGGTGATGGGGGAAATCTCGACCACCCTGCGGGCGCGGGCCGCGGCGGGGGTGATCTCGCCTGTTTTCGTGTTCGAACCCACGCTGGCGAATACGGCGGCGATCATCTCGGGCGCGCCGTTCGATGACTCGGCCGACAATCCGGTCTGGGCCGATTTCCAGCGCAAGGTCGGCGCGCTGGAGGCCGATGCGGCGACGAAGGAACGGCTGCTGGCCGACGGCCGGGCGGCGCTGACGGGGCCGTGGCGGCGCGGCTACGAAGGCGTGCTGACGGCCCTGACCGAGGTCGGCGCGCAGGCGGCGGCCATGCCGGACAATGCGGGCGGAGTCTGGCGGCTGCCCGATGGCGAGGCCTTCTACAACGCCCGCTTGCAGCTCTCGACCACCACCGACCTGACCGCGGACCAGATTCACGAGATCGGCCTGGCCGAGGTGGCGCGGCTGCAGGGCGAGATGCAGACAATCATGACGCGGGTCGGGTTCACCGGCTCGCTGCAGGAAATGTTTGCGTATCTGAAGACCGATCCGCGCTTCCAGTATGCGAACACGCCGGAGGGCAAGGAGCAGTATCTGACTGACGCCCGCGCCTTCATCGCCCAGGTGATGGCGGCGGCTCCGCGGTATTTCAGCGACCTGCCGGAATCGGCGCTGGAGGTCCGGGCGGTCGAGCCGTGGCGCGAGGCGACGGCGTCGATCGCCTTCTACAACTCGCCCGCACCCGACGGATCGCGGCCCGGCATCTATTACGTCAACCTGTCGGACATGACCCAGGTGCTGAAGCCCCAGATCGAGGGGATCAGCTATCACGAGGGCGCGCCGGGCCACCATTTCCAGATCGCCTATGCGCAGGAGATGGAAGGGCTGCCGCGGTTCCGGCGGTTCGGGGGCTATGGCGCCTATGCCGAGGGCTGGGGGCTGTATGCCGAGCGGCTGGGCAAGGAGATGGGGTTCTATGAGGACCCCTATTCCGACTTCGGCCGGCTCTCGACCGAGCTGTGGCGGGCGGTACGGCTGGTGACCGACACGGGGCTGCACGCCAAACGCTGGAGCCGCGAGCAAGCCATCGAATATTTCCGCCAGAACTCGCTGCTGAGCGAGCGCGACATCGTCAAGGAGGTCGAGCGCTATCTGACCAACCCGGGGCAGGCGACCAGCTACAAGATCGGCGAGCTGAAGATCATGGAGCTGCGGGCGCGGGCACAGGCGGCGCTGGGCAACCGGTTCGACATCCGCGACTTCCATGCGGTGGTGCTGGGGTCGGGTTCGGTGCCGCTGGATGTGCTGGAGGACCAGATCGACGCCTGGATCGCGGCGGGCGGCGGTTCGCCGGGCTGAGGCCGGCGCGGCTGAACGTCACGTTGGCGGAACCGACCTCGCCCCCTAGCTCTAGTGTTCGACCCTTCCAGGAGACGCCGATGCCCTTGCTGATGTGCCCCAATGACAATGCCGCCATGCAGACGCTGGAGCGGGGCGGCGTGCAGTTCGACATGTGCCCGACCTGCCGCGGCGTCTGGCTGGACCGGGGCGAGCTTGAGAAGCTGATGGACTCGGCGATGCAGGACGGCCGGGCGTCCGCGCCCCAGGCTGCGCCGGCGCCACAGTCCCAGGCCCAGCCGACGAGCGCTATCGCAGCCGCGACGACGACGACTACCGCTACAAAAAGAAGAAGCGCGACAGCATCTTCGACATCTTCGACTGATCATGCCGCGAGGCCGGCGGCCTTCATCAGCCCCTTCAGGGGAATGAGGGTCTCCGGCGCGGCCGAGAGGACGGCGCGGGATTCGGGCGCGCGGAAAAGTTTGATCGCCTCGACCTTGGCGCGATCGGCGGCGGGCCCCAGCGGCGCGGTCTCGCCGGCGGCGAGGCGGAGCAGCACCGACAGTTTCTGAAGCAGCGGCGCCGGTGAGCGAGCCACCATCATGACGATCCGGGCCTCGGCCTCGACCGTGCCGCCCACCGTGCCGATGGCGGCGTTGATCTCGGCATCGTCCCGTTCCGTCAGACCGCAAACGCGGACCGAGCGCTGAAGGCCGGCCAGAACGCCCAGCTTCTGCGCCGCGGTCTGGGCGGCGGAAGGGGCGCGCATCTCGGTCTCGAAGCGCAGCGAACCGACGCAGGCCGACAGCCAGCGGGCGGCGGAGCGCTTGTTGGCCGTGCCGGTGACGTTCTCGCACAGGCGGGTCAGGGACTCGGCCTCACACAGGACGGTTTCGCACCCCTTGACGTAGGAGGCCACGAAGTCGGCGGTGACGATGGCCTTGGAGCGTTCGTTGAAGGCGGTCTGGACCTCGTCGAGGGTCAACAGCCGTCCGGCCGTGACCGTCAGGGTCATGGCCAGGGTGCGCAGGATGTCGATCTCGCCGGTGGCGTCGTTGGGGCGCAGGCGGCGCGGGCTCATCAGCTCGCGCAGGACCATCCGGGCCAGGGCGGCGGAGAGCAGGGGAAACTGGCCCGCCTCGAGCCGCGCGCCGAGCCGGGCCGCCGGGCCGTCAACGGCCGGGACCTGCATGGCCAGTTTGGGGTCCTGAGCGATCAGGGCGTTGATCTCGCGCGGTGCCACCATCCGGACCACGGCGGCCAGCGTCCAGCGAGGGGCCCAGAATGTCGGCCAGGCTGGTCCGTGAGCCGAGCATTTCGCACAGCAGCTGTTCGATCGGCACCATGACCATGGCGTGGGGCGCGCCGTCCGCGGGCGCGCGCTCCGCGAGGTCCATCAGTCGGTCGAGGCGGGGCCGGCCGCCGCGCAGGCCCTTCAGGGCGCCGCATACAACGCCACCCATGATGAAGGCGCGGTCCGGCTGGCCGGCCATGCGATGGGCGATGTCAGCGATCGAACAGTCTTCAAGGCTCGGGAAAAGGTTGCGCCGCCCGGCCGCGACGACGCGTTCGACGGCCTGGTCCGAGAGTTTCTGATAGTGGCGCATGAGGTCGTGGACCGGCTGGCCGACTTCCTGGCTTTCGGGCACGGCGATCTTCTGGATGGCGTGCTGAAGCTCGACGCCCGAGGCCTCCAGCCTCTCTGCCAGATCGGGCCGGTGCAGCAGTTCGAAGGCGGTGACGCCGTTGCGGGCCAGCCAGTCCTCAAGAACCCGGCTGATCGTCTCGCGGGCATGGGGTGCGTAGAAATCCTGCGGCGCGGAGCAGCGCGGTCCGGCCTGATCCTCGGGCACGACCCGCTTGCGCTGGACCTCGGGCGCGCCGCGGGTCAGCACAGTGACGCTGTTGAACTCCATCGTGTCCGGGTCGAGCGTCTCCTTGGTCACGCGCACGGCGGCGGCGCGATTGTCGGAGATCAGGTCCTCGGCCGTCTGGACCGCCTGGGTGCGGTCCTCCGTCGCCATCTGGAGGGTCCAGGGGGCCGGGGCGGTCTTGCGGATATAGACTTCGTAGTGGACTGGGCCGGCCATGGAACGCTCGTGTTTTGCGCTCCCACCATGGCACCAAGGCTTTAAGGTCGCGTTTCGTTGCGCATTAAGGCGGCGCAGCCCATGTTTTACGCCGTAATCTCTCCACGATGTTTTAGAACGGTACCGCTTGCCGCGCGTTGTGTTGGCGAACGAACCGTCTGCAAGGAGCCTGACTTGGCGAACATCACCCTGGTCGACGACGACGAGAACATCGTCGCTTCCGTCTCTCTGGCGCTGGAAAGCCATGGCCACAAGGTCACGGCGTGGCACGACGGTGCCTCGGGACTCGAGGCGCTGGAAGCCAGCCCGCCCGATCTGGCCATCCTCGATGTGAAGATGCCACGCATGGACGGGATGGAGGTGCTGCGCCGCCTGCGCCAGACCTCTCAGATCCCGGTCATCATGCTGACGTCCAAGGACGAGGAGATCGACGAGATCCTCGGCTTCAACCTCGGTGCCGACGACTATATCCACAAGCCGTTCAGCCAGCGTCTGCTGATCGAGCGGGTCAAGGCCCTGCTGCGCCGGACGGGCGCCGACGGAGCCGAGCCCGAGCCCTCGGGCGAAGGCTCCACCAAGGCGATCAAGCGCGGCAAGCTGTCGATGGACCCGGCGCGCCACGAGAGCACCTGGGAGGGCAAGCCGGTCAAGCTGACCGTCACCGAGTTCCTGCTGCTGCAGGCCCTGGCCCAGCGGCCCGGCTTCGTGAAGAGCCGCGACAACCTGATGGACGCCGCCTACGACGACCAGGTCTATGTCGATGACCGCACCATCGACAGCCACGTCAAACGCATGCGGAAGAAATTCCGGGTGGTCGACCCCGAGTTCGACGCCATCGAGACCCTGTATGGCGTTGGATACCGCTATCGCGAAAGCTGATCCGCCACTCCCGCCGGGAGAGGCTGAACCCCGCCGTCGCCTGAAACGCTTCAGCGGGTCGCGGCTCGGCGGGCTGATTCTCGCGTTGAATCTGCTCAGCCTGCTGATCCTGTTCGTCGGGGCGCTGGCGCTGAATGAATGGCAGCGGGGTCTGATCGAAGCGCGGCAGCAGACGCTGACCGCGCAGGGCGAACTGCTGGTTACGGTGCTGGGCAACGAGGACATCACCCGGGGCGATCCCCAACCGGCGCTGGATCCGTTCATGGCGTCCGAACTGCTGATCGACAACTTCATTCCGGAAGGCCAGAGGGCGCGGCTGTTTGATATTGATGGCCTGCTGGTCGCTGACAGCTATGCGGTGACCGAGGTGATCCCCGGAGAACCACTGGCACCGGCCCTGCCCGCGGGGACGCCCCCGGCGCGAACCGATCCCGTGGCCGAGAGCCGCGACGCCACGGCTCTGGAACGGGCTCGATCGGAATTGGCGGCCGAGGTCGAGCAGGCGCTGGATGGTGAGGCCCAGGCCGGGCTGAGGCGCTCGGAGAGTGGCGACCGGGTGGTGTCGGTGTCCATTCCGGTCCGCCATGTGCAGCAGGTCCTCGGCGTGCTCACCCTTGAGGCCGGGGACGTGGACGAGACCCTGGCCGCACAGCGCCGGGCCCTGATGCCCTTCGCCCTGGTGGCGCTGGCGGTGAACCTGCTCGGGTCGCTGCTGATGCATCTGTTCGTGGCGCGGCCGGTGATGCGGCTGTCGGCGGCGGCGGATGAGGTGCGTCTGCAACGGGCGCGGGCCATCTCCCTGCCCGATCTGGAAGGCCGCAAGGACGAGATCGGCGATCTGGCGCGCTCGCTGGAGACGATGACCGAGACCCTGTCGGACCGGATGGATGCGATCGAAGCCTTCGCCGCCGACGTCTCGCACGAGATCAAGAACCCCCTGACCTCGATCCGTTCGGCGCTGGAGACCCTGCCGCTGGTCAAGACCGCGGCCCAGCGCGAGAAACTGACCAACCTTCTGCAGCAGGATGTGCGGCGGCTGGACCGACTGATCACCGACATCTCCAACGCATCGCGGCTGGACGCCGAACTGAACCGGGACCGGCCGCGCGCCATCGACCTGACCCAGTTGCTGACCGAGATCGTCGGCGTCTATGAGTCAGGGCTGAAGCCGGGCGAGGCGCATGTGATCTTCGAGGCTTCGGCGGGCGATCACGTCCAGATCATGGGCCGCGACGGGCCGCTGGGGCAGGTGTTCCGCAACTTGATCGACAACGCCCGGTCATTCAGCCCGCCCGGCGGTTCCGTTCGGCTGACGCTCGGCCGCGATGATCTCGACCCGGACAGACAGGTTCGCGTGCGGATTGACGATGACGGGCCGGGCATTCCCGCTGAAAATCTCGAGACGGTGTTCGAGCGGTTCTACACCGCCCGCCCGCGGGGCACGGCGTTCGGAGCCAATTCGGGGCTGGGCCTGTCGATCGTACGTCAGATCGTCGAGGCACACGGGGGTCTGGTCAGGGCTGCCAATCGCCCGGATGAGGCAGGCGGCGTCGCCGGCGCACGGTTTGAGGTCGCCCTGCCCTCTGCGCCGGGTACGGGCCGGCGGGCGTGACCGTTGCCCCGCCCCTGCATGCCACTGCGGTGGCCCAATGGGCCCCGGGAATTGGCTGGCGCGCTGTACTGATCAGCGGACCATCGGGCGCGGGCAAGAGCGACCTGGCCCTGAGGCTGATCGGGCGGGGCTGGCGGCTGGTGGCCGACGACTATGTTCATGTGTTCGCCTCGGGTGAGGGACTGTACGTCACCGCGCCGGATACGATCCGGGGACAGATCGAGGCGCGCGGCCTCGGTATCATCGGCGCCTGCGTTCAGGGGGTCGTGCGGCTGGTTCTGGCCGTGGATCTGGTCGAATCGGCCCCGGAACGGCTGCCGGACCCCGAGATGCGTGCCCTTGCGGGCCAGTCCGTGCCGTTGCTCCGGCTGACCGGATTCGAGGCCTCGGCGGTCGAAAAGGTCGCGGCGGCTATCGCCCCGCTTTAACCCGGCGCGGACTTGGGCTATTCCGCCCGGCTTGCGACACGCCCAAGGGCGGTCGGACGCGGGGGCGAAAGTCTTGGTGAAGCCTTCATGATCGGGCTGGTTATTGTCACCCACGGGGGGCTGGCCTCGGAATTCCTTGCGGCCATGGAGCATGTGGTGGGGCCCCAGCGCGGGGTCGCGGCCATCTGCATCGGGCCCGAGGACGACATGGAGCGGCGCCGCCGCGACATCGTCGACGCCGCCTCGGCCGTCAACGACGGCGACGGCGTGATCCTGCTGACCGACATGTTCGGCGGCACGCCCTCCAACCTGGCCATATCGGTGATGGAAGAGACGCGCGCCGAGGTGATCGCCGGGCTGAACCTGCCCATGCTGATCAAGCTGGCCAGTGTGCGCGGCCGCGAACCGCTGGAGGCCTGCGTCGCCCACGCCCAGGACGCGGGGCGCAAATACATTTCCGTCGCCAGCTGGGTGCTTCAGGGCGAGAAATGACGGCGACCGCGACCGCGAACATCTGCAACACCCGCGGCCTGCACGCCCGCGCCTCGGCCAAATTCGTCAAACTGGCCTCGACCTTCGACGCCGAAGTCCATGTCACCCGCGACGGCGTGACCGTGAACGCCCTGTCGATCATGGGCCTGCTGATGCTGGGTGCCGGCAATGGCTGCACCATCGACATTTCCGCCGAGGGCGCGGAGGCCGAGGCTGCTGTGGCCGGGCTGGCCGATCTGGTGGCGCGGAAATTCGACGAGGATCAGTAGCGGCGGTTGGCGAACGGGCCACTTCCGCTCCCTTGCGCCTGAAAGAGCTGGTTCATCACAACGAACACAACGGGGTCACAACGGACACGACGGGACCGTGGACATGTCCTCGTCGGTGTCTTCTTTCGGGGCGTTTTGAGATCGCGGCGTTCGCCGCATGCCTTCGATCAAGGTCCTGGCACGGCTCCGTCGTTCTCCCGGGACGCGTCGTGTTCGTTGTGACCCCGTTGTGTTCGTTGTGATGAACCTTCCGGCCATCGGCTTCGCCCGAGGGGGTGGCTCGAAAGCCTGATTCAGCTCCGCGGCCGAACAGCCCTAGTCCTTCAATCGATCAGGCAAGACCGCGCCGACATGGTCGATGCCCAGTCGGGCGGCGATCTCCACCTGTTTCGCCCGTTCCAGATAGCGGGCGCGGTCGGCCTCGGTCCGGTCGTCGGCACAGCGGTCGCAGCAGACCCCCTCGACATAGCGCGGCGACGCCCGTCCGGCTTCGCTGACCGGCATGCGGCAGCCGCGGCACAGGCTGTGGCTGCCCTGCGTCAGGCCGTGGCCCACGGCGACCCGCTCGTCGAAGACGAAACACTCGCCCTGCCACAGGCTGTCGGCCTCGGGCGTCGTTTCGAGGTAGCGCAGGATGCCGCCCTCCAGATGGAAAACGTCCTGCACGCCCTCGGCCTTGAGAAAGGCGGTGGCCTTTTCGCAGCGGATGCCGCCGGTGCAGTACATGGCCACCTTCGGCGGGTTCGGTCCGTCCAGCAGGGCGCGGCCCTCGGTGCGGAACCAGTCCGGGAAGTCGCGAAAGCCGCGTGTATTGGGCTGGACCGCGCCCTCGAAGGCACCGACGGCGGCTTCATAGTCGTTGCGGGTGTCGATCACCACGACACCGGGTTCGCGGATCAGGGCGTTCCAGTCGGCGGGGGCGACATAGGTCCCGGCGTTGACGGCGGGGTCGAGGTCCGGCTGGCCCATGGTCACGATCTCGGGCTTGATCCGGACCTTCAGCCGGTGGAACGGCATGGCGGCGGCGTCGGCGAATTCGACGTCCAGCCCGGCGAAGCCCGGCAGGCCACGGATGCCCGCCAATACGCGGTCGATGGCGGCGGCGGGCCCGGCGATGGTGCCGTTCAGTCCCTCATGGGCGACCAGCAGGGTGCCGCGCACGTCGGGCCGACACAGGGTCTCGAGCTGATCGCGCACGGCCTCACAGTCGGCGATGGTTGCGAACCGGTAGAGGGCGGCGACGCGGACGGGGTCAGATGGGGGAGGAGTCACAGCAGCATCCTGTGTCGCGCTACCGGGCCTGCCCTGCGAAGCGCGTCAGCGCGAAGCAGGGTGGTGGAGCCGAGGGGAGTCGAACCCCTGACCTCGTCATTGCGAACGACGCGCTCTACCAACTGAGCTACGGCCCCCCTTACCCCGGTGGACAATGGGGCGCAGGCGAGGGCGCGACATACGAGGGGCGGGGCGTGAGTGTCAACGGGGTTGGCGGCACCGGAACCAGCGGCGTCCCGGCCTGCGACGCCGGAATCGTTGGACGGACGGCGGTCTCACGTTAGAAGCGGGACAGATCAGGTTTCGGGAGCATCGGAAAGCATGGCGGCGATCATCGGTTTCATCTTCTTCGTCATCGACGCCCTGCTGGGGCTGCTGGTGCTGGCCATTATCGTCAGCGCGATCCTGAGCTGGCTGTTCGCCTTCGATGTCATCAACCATCGCAACCGGTTCGTGAACCAGCTGGCGGACTTCCTCGACCGGGTCACCGGTCCGGTCCTGATGCCGTTCCGCAAGATCATCCCGTCGCTGGGCGGCATGGATATCACGCCGATCATCGTCCTGATCCTGATCCACGGCGTGCGTGTCTATCTGCTGCCGGCCTCGCACGCGGCGCTTCTGACACTCTTCGGGGCATACTGACCGGCCGCCCGTCATCGGGCCTTGCACCGTCCGGCAGGGGTCCTAAGGTGCCGCTCCGACCGGGCCTTGCGCCTGCCAGATTACCGGACTCCATGACCACGATCCGATCCGTCGCCATCGTCGGCGCAGGCCAGATGGGCGCAGGCATCGCCCAGGCCGTGGCCGCGGGCGGCTATCAGGTGCTGCTGTACGACGCCGCGGCCGACCGCGTACCCCAGGCCCAGGCCGCCATCGCCGCCAGCCTTGCGCGGCAGATCGCGCGCGGCCTGACCGACCAGGCTTCGGCCGATGCGGCGCTGTCGCGCATCACGGCCGCAACCTCCCTGGCCGCCGCAGCCAAGGCGGATCTGGTGATCGAGGCCGCTGTCGAGGATGAAGCCGTCAAGAAGGCGATCCTGACCGACCTCGTCCCGCATCTGGGTCCTGACACCCTGCTGGCGTCCAACACCTCCTCGATTTCGATCACACGCCTGGCCTCGGTCACGGACCGGCCGGACCGGTTCATCGGCCTGCATTTCATGAAGCCGGCACCGGTGATGAAGCTGGTCGAGATCGTGCGCGGCATCGCCACCTCGGCTGATACCTATGAGACCGCCGTCGCCTTTGCCGAGTCGCTGGGCAAGACCACGACCAACGCCGAGGACTTCCCCGCCTTCATCGTCAACCGCATTCTGGTGCCGATGATCAATGAAGCGATCTACACCCTGTACGAGGGCGTCGGAAACGTCGCCTCGATCGACAAGGCGCTGAAGCTGGGCGCCAACCATCCGATGGGTCCGCTGGAGCTGGCGGACTTCATGGGGCTGGATGTGGTTCTGGCGATCATGAACGTGCTTCACGAAGGGCTGGCCGACACCAAATACCGGCCCTGTCCCCTGCTGGTGAAATATGTCGAGGCCGGCTGGCTGGGCCGCAAGTCCGGGCGCGGCTTCTATGACTATGCCGGCGACACGCCGACGCCGACGCGGTGAGGCCGGCGCGATGATCCCCATCCCCGAAAGACCCGAAGATTTTCCCGGTCAGGAGCGGGTGACGTGGCGGCGTGAACCGCACCGTATCGTCCTGGCCTCCGTTCTGGGCGCGATGTGGCCGCCGTTGATCCTGACCCTGCCGATCTGGCCGCCCGCCAACTGGTTCGGCCTCGAGATGGACTGGCGGCTGAAGGTTCTGGTGCTGGGGCTGCTGGCCGTGCCCGGCGGATTGTGGCTGCTGGACAAGGAGCGGATGCAGAACGGGCGGCCCGTGTCCCGCCTGGGGGTGATCTGGCGCTTCATGTTCTACGGCGGCCTGCTCTCGACCGCCCTGGGCGCCCTGTTCGCCGTGTTCCAGGCCGTGCTGCAGTGGTTCAACGCCGCCAATGTCAGCGAGGCGATGGGGGGCAGCGAGACCTCGTTGCTGATCTACGGCGTCGGCGGGCTGTCGGTCGCCGTGCTGGTCGGCATCAGCTACGCCCTGTGGGCCGGCCTGTGCGCCGCCTTCATCGCCTTCAGACCCCAGCCGGAAGTCCGCGACCGCCTCGGGCTGATGGGCGACCGCGACGAGGCCTGAGAGCCGCAGGCGTCGCCGGTTACACAGAATTCAGTTTCATGCCGCTGCGGCTTCGGCCAAGCTGACCTCTGCCAGGATGGGGGGAAATGTCATGGCCGCTGCCGAAACCAACGACGCCGGTGCGCCCGCGCCGCTCACGAAACATGGACCGGTCGCCACCGGGGAACGGCTGTTCAGCCTGGACATGGTCCGCGGTCTGGCCGTGCTGGGAATTCTGGCGGTCAACGCCATGACTTTCGCCTGGCCCTGGGCGGTCGTGTCCAATCCGCCCCTGCAGACCGGGTTCGAAGCCGAGTCCGCGCAGGCCTGGCAGATCATGCACGTCTTCTTCCAGGACAAGATGCGCACCCTGTTCTCCATGCTGTTCGGCGCCTCGATCTTCCTGATCGGCGGCGAACGCGCGGACAAGGCGCGGGGCAAGCTGTTGCGCAGCCGTCTGTTCTGGCTGGCAATCTTCGGCCTGATCCATGGACTGGCCTTCTGGTTCGGAGACATCCTGCTGCTCTACGCCTGGACCGGGCTGTTCGTGATGCTGGTGCGGTCCTGGAGCGCGCGGAGCCTGCTGATCGCGGGCGTCAGCCTGAACCTGATCTGCACGGGTCTGTATGTGGGCATGATGTCGCTGATGGCCCTGGCACCGCCCGAAGCCCTGACCGGTGCGATGCAGGGCATGGGCTGGGGCGGTGATCCGGCCAAACTGGCCGCGTCCATCACGACTTTCCAGGGCGACGCCCTGTCGGTCAGCCTGGCCCAGGTGAACAACTGGCTGCAGTCCGCACCGGCCATGCTGATCTTCTTCCTGCCGGCGACGGCCGCCCTGATGATGATCGGCATGGGCCTGTTCAAGGCAGGCTTCCTGGCCGGCCGTTCGCCAGCCTGGGTCTATGGCCTGTTCGTTGCGGCCGGTGCCGGATCGCTCTGGCTGGTCTGGCAGGAGACCACGGCCTTCGTCACCGCCGGCTTTCCCTTCCTCGCCACCATGACCAAGCCGTACAACAGCTTCCTCGCTCCGTTCATTTCGCTCGGTTACGCCAGCCTGCTGATCCTGCTGGCTCGGTTCGGGCTGAAGCTGATCCTGACGCCGCTGGCCTGCGCCGGGCGGATGGCCTTCACCAACTACCTCAGCCAGACCCTGATCATGACCACCATCTTCTACGGCGGACGGGGACTGGGCTGGTACGGTCAGATCGGCTGGCCCGATATGTGGATGGTGATCGGCGGCGTCTGGGCGGCACAGCTGATCTGGTCGCCGCTGTGGCTGTCGGTGTTCCAGATGGGACCGCTGGAGTGGGCCTGGCGCTGCCTGACGTACAAGCGGATGGTGCCGCTTCTGAAGGGTTAGGGGCCAGGGATCAGCGACCAGGGATCAGGGATCAGGGAAGGAGCAGAACGGCCCTTCGACGCCTTCACCTCCCTAACTCCCCAGTCCCTCTAAAGACGCGGCATGACTGAAGACGCCGCCGCTCCCGCCCGCCCCGAAGCCCGCAATCCGCGAGGGTTCGCCGACCGTCGGGGTCGCGACCTGATCGCCGAGCGCCGTCTCGTGCAGCGGGTGTCCGAGGTCTATGAACGTTGGGGTTTCGAGCCGCTGGAGACGGGCGCGTTTGAATACGCCGACGCCCTGGGCAAATTCCTGCCGGACGCGGATCGTCCCAACGAAGGCGTCTTCGCCCTGCAGGATGACGACGAGCAGTGGATGGCGCTGCGCTACGACCTGACCGCGCCGCTGGCCCGGTTCGCGGCGCAGGGCTGGGAGACCCTGCCCAAGCCGTTCCGCCGCTACGCCTTCGGCCCGGTGTGGCGCAACGAGAAGCCCGGTCCCGGCCGGTTCCGCGAGTTCGTCCAGTGCGATGCCGACACCGTGGGCTCGGACCGGCCGGAAGCCGACGCCGAGATCATCGCCATGGCCTGCGAAGGCCTGCGCGCCGCCGGCCTGGACGCCGGCCAGGCCGTGGTGCGCGTTTCGAATCGAAAGTTGTTCGACGGCCTGTTCCAGGCGGGCGGGATCGAGGACGCGGGCCAGAAGCTGACGGCGCTGCGGGCCATCGACAAATTCGACCGGCTGGGCTGGGAGGGCGTCGCCGCCCTGCTGGGCGAGGGCCGGCTGGATGAGTCCGGCGACTATACCAAGGGGGCGCGGCTGCCGTCGGGCGTGATCACGACGATCGAGGGCTTCCTGTCGTCGGTGGCGGACGAAGGGCTGACCCGCGCCGGGACGCTGGACGCCGTCGCACGGGTCGGGGGTCTGGGCGAGATCGGCGAGGCGGCACTGGCGGAGCTGGCCGCCATCGACGCAGCCCTGAACGCCATGAAGGTCAGTCAGGACGCCGTGCGATTCGATCCGACCATCGTGCGCGGGCTGGAGTATTATACCGGCGCCGTGTTCGAGGCCGGCGCGGTTCACCGGCGAGCGCCTGCCGGCGACCGGCTTCTCGTTCGGGGTGTCGCGCCTGGCCTCGGCCCTGCGCGCGGCCGGACGCGGGGACGAGGACGCGGTGCGCGGACCGGTCGTGGTCATCGTCTTCTCCGACAGCGACATGCAGCACTACCTCGATGCCGTCTCCGAGCTGCGCAATGCGGGGATCGCCGCCGAGCTGTATCTGGGTCGAGCGGGTATGAAGGCGCAGATGAAATACGCCGACCGGCGCGGCGCGCCCGCCGCCGTCATCCTGGGCGGGGACGAGATCGCGGCCGGACAGGTCACGGTGAAGGATCTGGATGCGGGCCGCGCCCTCGCCGCCGGCGTCAGCGACAATGAGGCGTGGAAATCCGAACGGCCGGGCCAGCAGATCGTGCCACGATCGGAACTGGTCGCCACGGTCGCCGGCATCGTTGCGCAAGCGCGCACAGCCGCGTGACTTATCATTGATAACTATGGAAAAACCCGGATTTTGTCCGCGTGTTCATTGACTTGAGACGGTAAATGTCGTCTTTCTGACGTACTCGGGCAGCGCAGTGTTTTGGCACAGCAGCGGCCCGGAGGCGTTTCGGGGAGGAAACGTCCGCTCGTTAAAGAGCGAAAGAAAGCCCGCCGCGAATGTATCCCCCGCGGCGGGCTTTTTTGCGCCTGGAGCTCAAGAGCAGCTGCCTCTCCCTCCCCCTCCGGAGGAGGGATGTCGGCGCGCCAGCGACGACAGGGTGGGAGGGGCTCGGCAAGACAGGCACCGGCCGCTCTCGTCGCCGATCCCTCCCCACCCGGTCGCTTCGCGACCGCCCTCCCCTGGAGGCGGAGGGTGAGCGAAAGAAAAAAGGGGCCGGAGCGTTTGCTCCGACCCCTTCCCGTCTTTCAGGCTTGCGCCCCTACCAGATGCGGACCCGGTCTGCCGGGGCCAGGTAGTATTTGTCGCCGGGCTGGACGTCGAAGGCTTCGTACCAGGCGTCGACGTTGCGCAGGGGGCCGATGACGCGGAACTCGGCCGGGCTGTGCGGGTCGGTGGCGATCTGGTTGCGAAGGGCATCGTCGCGCATCTTGGACTGCCAGACCTGGGCCCAGCCGAAGAAGAAGCGCTGGTTGCCGGTGACGCCGTCCAGCACGGGCGACGGCTGGCCGTTCAACGAGAGGTGGTAGGCCTCGAGACCCACGGCCGTGCCGGCAGCGTCGCCGATGTTCTCGCCCATGGTCAGGCCGCCCTGGACGTGGAAGCCCGGGATCGGCTCGAACTGGTCGTACTGGGCGCCCAGGCGCGCGGTGAGGGCCTCGAAATTGGCCTTGTCGGCCGGGGTCCACCAGTTGCGCAACACGCCATCGCCGTCGGACTTGGAGCCCTGATCGTCGAAGCCGTGGCCGATCTCGTGGCCGATGACGCCGCCGATGCCGCCGTAGTTGACGGCCGGGTCCGCCTCGGGATCGAAGAACGGCGGCTGCAGAATGGCGGCCGGGAAGACGATCTCGTTGTTGGTCGAGTTGTAATAGGCGTTCACCGTCTGGGGCGTCATGCCCCATTCGTCCTTGTCGACCGGCTGGTTCAGGCGGTTGAGCTGGTACTGCCAGCGGAACACGCCCGCGCGCTCGGCATTGCCGAACAGGTCGTCCGGCCGGATCTCAAGGGCCGAATAGTCGCGCCACTTGTTCGGATAGCCGATCTTGACGGTGAATTTCTCGAGCTTCTCCTGGGCCGCGGCCTGGGTCTCCGGGCTCATCCAGCTGTAGGTGCGGATGCGGTTGCCGAGGGCGATGCGGAGATTGGCGACCAGTTCTTCCATCTTGGCCTTGGATTCGGCCGGAAAGTATTCGGCGACGTACTGGCGGCCGACGGCCTCGCCCAGCATGGCCTCGGCGAAGCTGATGCCGCGCTTGTCGCGAGGACGCTGCATCGGCTGGCCGTTGAGGTCCCGCGAGCGGAACTCCCAGCGGGCGTCTGCGAAGCGATTCGACAGGCGTTCAGCGGCACCGTCGGTGGTCTGGAAGGCCTGCCAGGCCTGGACGACCTCGATCGGGGTCTCGGCGTAGATGGCCGCGATCAGGGGCATGGCCGTGTCCTGACGGACGATCAGGCGCGGCACGCTGCCCACGCCGACGGCGTTGTAATAGTCCTGCCAGGGGAAGCCGGGGGCTTCCGAGGCCAGCCGGGCGATGGTGTATTCGTTGTAGGTCTCATCGCGGTTGCGGTTCTGGATCGGGGTCCAGTGCGCCTCGGCGATGCGGGTTTCGAAGGCCACGACGGCGGCGGCGTTTCGAAGGCCACGACGGCGGCGGCGGCCTCGGTCGGGTTCTCCCAGCCGATCATCTCCAGCATGCGGGCGACATAGACCTGGTAGAGGGCCTTTTTCTCGGCCCAGCGGGCTTCCAGATAGTAGTCGCGGTTGGGCAGGCCGAGGCCCGACTGTCCGGTGGAGACCACATAGCGGGTCGGCGCCTTCTGGTCGGTGGATATGCCGGTCCCGAAAATCGATCCGCCGAGGCGGCCCTGGGTCTGGCCCATGTAAACGGCGGCGAGGTCGTGGGTGTTGGCGGCGCGGATAGCGTCCAGATACGGCTGCAGTGGTTGGGCATCGAGCGCCTCGATCCGGGCCGTGTCCATGTAGGAGCGGTAAGCGTCGGCGATCTTCTGCTCGTCCGAGCCGGCGACCAGATCGGTGCGGGCCGTCAGGCCCTCGATCATCGCCTTGACCCGGTTGTCCGAGAGTTCGCGCAGCAGGGCGAACGAGCCGTAGGAGGTGCGGTCCGACGGGATCTGCATCCGGTCCAGCGCCGCGCCGTTGGCGTAGCGCATGAAGCTCTCGCCCGGACGCACCGAGGTGTCGCGGCCGGCCAGATCGAAGCCCCAGGTGCCGTAGCGCGGCGTTTGCGTGCCCTGATAGCCCAGCACCGTGCCGCCGCCGTCGTGGCCTTCGAAACCCGCATCGCCGAGGCGCACTGGACCCCGATCCATCATGGGGATTTCCTCGACTTCGCTTCTCTAAGGGACAGCGTCGGCGGCGACCCTACGCCCCGGTTCCGCCCTGTCGCCTGAATTTTTTGTCATGTGCGACGGAAACCCAGACGGGGCGGCGTTTCAGCCTGTAGGCTGACCCCCGACGGAGGGCGAATGGCGACTCACGGCGGCGGCGGCGAATACAAGGATCTGGTGGTCTTCCTGGCCGCGGCGGGCGTGGTCGTGCCGTTGTTCAATCGCCTGAAGATCAGCCCGGTGCTGGGCTTCCTCGCCGCAGGCGTGCTGTTGGGTCCGGACGGACTGGCCCGCCTGTCCGACACGGCCCCCTGGCTGTCGTGGCTGACCATCTCGGATGCGACGCAGATCCGCTCCCTGTCCGAGCTCGGCGTCGCCTTCCTGCTGTTCATGATCGGTCTTGAGCTGTCGTGGGAGCGGCTGCGCGCCATGCGCAAGCTGGTGTTCGGGCTCGGCCTGACCCAGGTGGCGGTCTGTACAGTCGCCCTGGCGGCGGTGTTCGTCTTCATGGGCCAGCCACTGGTTTCGGCGGCCGTACTGGGGATGGGTCTGGCCCTGTCGTCGACCGCTGTGGTGATGCCGGTCATGGCCGAGCGCGGCCGGATCAAGACGACCGCCGGCCGCGCCACCTTCTCCATCCTGCTTGCCCAGGACCTGGCCGTGGCGCCGATCCTGATCACCGTCACCGTCCTCGCAGCGCTCGCGGGGAGCGGAGTCGGAAGCGATGATTTCGACCCGGCGGTTCTGGGACC
Organism: bacterium; assembly: GCA_006515835.1. Lineage (GTDB taxonomy): Bacteria > Pseudomonadota > Alphaproteobacteria > Caulobacterales > Caulobacteraceae > Brevundimonas. The sequence goes on from VFBG01000038.1 coordinate 20,452, forward strand.
CGCGCTGTTCACCCTGATCCCGGCCGCGATCGGTCTGGCGCTGCTGGTCGTGCTGGGGCGGCTGGTGCTGCGGCCGATGTTCCGGTCGGTCGCCCGGGCCAAGGCCAAGGGCCAGGGGCAGGAGATGTTCATCGCTGCCAGCCTGCTGGTGGTGGTCGGGGCCGGTCTGGCGGCCCAGGTGGCCGGACTGTCGATGAGCCTCGGCGCCCTGATCGCCGGTCTGTTGCTGGCCGAGACCGAGTTCCGCCGTGAGGTCGAGATCTCGATCGAACCGTTCAAGGGCCTGCTGCTCGGCGTCTTTTTCGTGGGCGTCGGCATCGGTCTCGATCTCGACGCCGTGGCCGCCGATCCGGTGGCGGTGTTCGGCCTGGCGGCCATGCTGACCCTGCTGAAGGCCGGGCTGATCTATGCCGCCGCCCGCTTCTGGGGCCTGAACAATCGCACCGCGAGACGGCGCTGGTGCTCGGGCCCGCCGGTGAATTCGCCTTCGTCATTCTGGGTGCCGGGCTGGTCGAAGGGATCGCGTCGCCGGCCTTCACACAGACCGTGCTGATCGCCGCGACGATCAGCATTTTCACCGTCCCCCTGATGGCCCTGATCGCGGACCGGCTGGTGAAGCGCGTCGCGCCGGCCATTCCGGACTTGCCGCCCGAGGCACTGGAGGCACCGTCGGCGACGTCAGGGCAGGTGCTGATCGTCGGCTTCGGCCGGGTCGGACGGCTGGTCGGCGAGATGCTGACGGAACACGGCCAGGCCTTCCTCGCCATCGACGCCAATGCCACGACCGTGGCCAAGGGCCGGGCGGAGGGGGCGAATGTCTTCTATGGCGACGCCGGACGGACCGAGATGCTGGAGCGTTGCGGCATCGATACCGCCCGGGCGGTCGTGGTGACCATGGATGCGCCGATCAAGGTCGACGAAGTGGTGGTCGCGACCCGGTCGCTGCGGCCCGACCTGATCCTGATCGCCCGCGCCCGCGACCACAAACACGCCGCGCGGCTCTATGCCCTGGGCGTCACGGACGCCGTGCCCGAGACGACCGAGGCCAGTCTGCAGCTGGCGGAAAACACCCTGGTCGATCTGGGCGTGCCCATGGGTCTGGTGCTGGCCTCGATCCATGAGCGCCGTGATGCGTTCAGACGGATATTCCAGGAAGCTATGCCGGACAGCGACGGCGTCCGCAGTCCCCGGGCCTTGCGCTCTACCCTGCGTCGCTGAGCCGCACCGGCGGAGAGCAGGCCGCGGCGCGTTAACCGCATGCCTATCGCGACTGTTAATCCCGCTACCCCATTTTGGTCATCGTTGCGTGATGATTGCCCCGTTCTCGCCTGACAGGCGATGTGTCGTGGGCCTTCGCGCCCGCCCAGGATTTCCCATCGCTTCGGCGTCCAGTTCCAACGACGGCCCCAGCCGCCGACCAGTGAGTAACCGTTTCCATGCGAGATATCGCCTTGACCCCCTCCAAGACCATCGACGCCGAGAGCGAGACCCCCCGGCTGAACCGCCGGCAGGCCGCCAAGGTCCGCACCCGCCAGAAGGTGCTGGACGCCGCGCGCGCCCTGTTCGCCGAGCGTGGCTATGAACCCGCCACTATCCGCGACATCGCCAAGGGGGCGGGAATGTCGACCGGTGCCGTCTTCGCCAATTTCCAGGACAAGGCCGAGCTGTTCGAAGCTGTGCTCTCGGAAGACATGGCGAAGCTGGCCGAGATCCTGAAGGCCGCCGCTGCTGCCGAGACCTCGCTGCGCGCCCGCCTGCTGGCCGCCCTGACCGCCGGCTATCACGGCTCGCTGGAGCAGCTGCCGCTCGTCCAGGCCGTCGTGGCCCGCTCTTGGTTCCAGCCGGTCGCCGCCGAGATACGCACCCGTGCCGCCATCAAGCCGCTGGTCATGGTCGTCTCCGACGCCCTGCAGGTCGGCGTGCGCGAAGGCGAACTGCGCCAGGACGCCGATGTGCGCCTGCTCAGCGAGCTGATCTATGAGGCCTATCTGTCGAACTATCGCGGCGCCGCCTACGACGGCTGGACCATGCAGGATCTGACGACCCGGATCGGCAAGCAGGTCGATGTGATCCTGGCGGGTCAGCTCAGCCGGCAGTAACTGCAGCTTCCTTCCCCCCTTTGCGGGGGAAGGTGGCTCGCGGAGCGAGACGGATGGGGGTTGCTGGCCGCAGTCACCCCCGATCGCCCTGTGGCGCGGATAGAGCCCCCATCCGAGCGGCTACGCCGCCCACCTTCCCCCGAAATGGGGGAAGGAAGCGCTCTCTCTAGCTCTTCCACCTCAGAACAGTCGCCTTGACCGGATTGGCGAACGGTCGGCCTTCGGCGCGGGACTTGATCCATTCGCGCTTCAGCTGCTGGTACCATTTGGCCTGTTTGTCGGCGTCGTCGATCCAGATCAGGGCCGGGTCGTAGCGCAGGCCCTCGTTCTGCAGGTTCACCATGCCGCCGTCCTGTTTCAGGAAGGCGATGACGCCCATGCGCAGGAACGGCCTGGCGAGGCTGAACACCCAGTGGTCAGACCAGAAGATCTGGGTGATCGTTGTCTTCGTATCTGTCCGGGGGGTCAGGCAGGTCAGGGCCAGCACCTGTTTTTCGCCCACCTGAATATGCTCCCAGCGGTAGCCGGGCAGTCGGAAGGTGATCTCGGTCGCGGGCGCCCCGCCGAGGATCTTATAGGCCCGGCTGTTCGACGAGGGGGCGTGGCGGACCATGGCGAAGCCGTGCTCGCGCGGTTCGAAGGCCTTGGCCTTTTCGTGCATCGACTGGGCGGATCGCCACCACCATTGCTGATGCACATAGGGGCCGTGGGCCGGGTCCATCAGGCCGACGACGGCGTGGTCGACGTGGGCGTCGAAATCCATCGATTCGACCATCTTCGCCCCGCCGCCGACGACGCCGGGGAACAGGGGCGGCTCGTGGTCCGGGTCGGGCGCAGTGCGCGGGTCGGAGGCCATCCAGATGAAAACCATCCCTTGGCTCTCGCGGACCGGATACGACCGGACCCGGATGCGGTCGGCCTCATAGGGCTG
>VFBG01000038.1:23537-41272 GCA_006515835.1 bacterium
AGACGCCGTCGGGCCGGAAGCGCCAGCCGTGGTAGCAGCACTCGATGGTCTCGCCCTCGCCGGGCTTCTCGACCAGCCGCCCGGCGGACAGCGGGGCCGCGCGGTGGGGGCAGATGTCGCGCATGGCATAGACCTGCCCGGCGCGGGTCCGGCCGATCAGCACGGGCTCGCCGAGAAGTTCGTGGCGCTTCAGCGAGGCCGGCGCGACGTCGCGCGACAGGGCCACAAAATACCAGGCGTCGAGCACGAACCCCTTGCCGAAGGCGGTCGGCGGGGCTTTGGCCTCGGGCGATTTCGAAGAGACGGGGGCGCTGTCTGCGGGAGTCATGCGCGACAGTTTAGCGGGCTGTGGCGGTGAAGTCTTGACCAGCTGCATCCGTTCGCGCCCTCTGTGGCGACTAGGGGACAGACGCGGGCGTATGGCCCGTCCACCGGGGATTACAGACCATGAAGACCATGACCGCTCTCGCTGCCCTCGCCGGGGCCCTCTCGTTCGCCGCGGCGGCGCCCGCCTTCGCCCAGGCGCACGGCGACCATGGCCAACACCCGGCCCCCGCCCAGGCCCCCGCGGCCGAGGCCGGCCACGGTCACGCCCATGCCGACTTCGAATCCGGACGGTTCCACGTGCGGGTCGACGGACCCGATCATCCGGTCGGCGACGTCATCCTGATCCCCGGCCTGTCCTCCTCGCCCCACGCGTTCGACCTGCTGACCGAAGAGCTGAAGGGCCGCTACCGGGTGCACCGCATCCATGTGCAGGGCTTCGCCGGCGCGGCGGCAGAGGACAACGCCACGGGGCCCGGCCGTGATCGGCCACTCGATGGGCGGGACGATAGGCATGATGCTGGCCGCCCGGCATCCCGACAGCGTCGGCCGGCTGATGGTTGTCGACATGGTGCCGTTCATGGGCGCGATGTTCGGACCCGGCATGACCGCCGAGAGCGTCGTTCCCATGGCCGACCAGATCCACGCGGGCATGACCAGCGCACCTGAGGAGTCCTACCGGCAGCAGGCGGCGGCCAGCGTCACGGGCATGATCAATACGGAATCCCTGCGCGCCGGCCCGCTGCAGGACACGGCCAGAAGCGACCGGACGGTCTCGTCCAACGCCTTCCGCGAACTGGTCGTTACCGACCTGCGTCCCGAGATCGGCCGCATCACGGCCCCGACCCGGGTGCTCTACGTCAAGTTCAACGACCCCCGCATGACCAACGAAATCACCGACGCCATCTACCAGGGCTCGTTCGCCAACCTGCCCGGTGCGACCCTGACCCGGATCGATGACAGCGCCCATTTCATCATGCTGGACCAGCCTGCCCGTTTCGCCGCCGAGGTGAACGCGTTTTTAGAATAGGCGTGCAAAGCGTCATGGTTTCGGCGGAAACGTCCCTCACAGTCGCGTGAACTGTGCAGGGGCGTTCCCGTGCGCGCTGCGACCGGCTAAGACCGGGCACGGCTTGGTGAGGGTTTGATGGCGGGTTCCGGCTTCAACTTCGGACGTGGCGGCGGCGCAGGCTCGGGCGCGGCACGCACGCCGCTGCAACGCGTCATGTACTGGAGCGCGGTGCTGGCCGTCTGGGGGTTGATCTTCCTGGTCGTCTTCTTCGCGGTATTCGCGCGGGACCTGCCCGACACCTCGACCCTGTACAATGTCGATCGCCAGCCCTCGATCACCTATCTGGACCGCAACGGCGCGCTGATCGCGGTGCGCGGCACGCAGCAGGCGCCGCCGGCCGATCTGGATGCCCTGCCCGACTATGTGCCCGCGGCCTTCATCGCCATCGAGGACCGGCGCTTCTATCACCACCCGGGCTTTGACCCGATCGGCATGAGCCGGGCCATGGCCGCCAACATGCGCGCCGGACGCGTGGTGCAGGGCGGCTCGACCCTGACCCAGCAGCTGGCCAAGAACCTGTTCCTGTCTCCGGACCAGAACATGAAGCGCAAGGTCCAGGAGCTGATGCTGGCGGTCTGGCTGGAGATGAAATTCTCCAAGCAGGAAATCCTCGCCCTGTATCTGAACCGCGTCTATTTCGGCGCCGGTGCCTATGGCATCGAGGCGGCCTCGCAGCGCTATTTCGACAAGAGCGCGCGCCAGCTGACCGTCGGCGAGGCCGCCCTGCTGGCCGGGCTGCTGAAGGCGCCGTCGCGCTATTCGCCGGTGTCCGAGCACGAGCGGGCCGGTGCGCGCGCCACCGTCGTGCTGAACGAGATGGTCGACGCGGGGGTCATCACCGAGGCACAGCGCGCCCAGGCTGTGGCCGATCCGGTCCGCGTCTCGCGGACGCTGGCCACCCAGCATGCCCAGTATTTCATCGACTGGCTGGACAAGCAGATCCGTGAACTGGTCGGCGGACCGACCGAGGACATGATCGTCGAGACTACGCTCGATCTCACGCTCCAGACCCAGGCCGAGCGCTCGGTACGGCGCATTCTCGACCGCGACCGGTCCAAGGGCGTGCAGCAGGCCGCGCTGGTGGCGCTGGACGGCGAGGGCCGGGTGCGGGCCATGATCGGCGGCGCCTCTTACGCCGACAGCCAGTTCAACCGCGCCACGGACGCGCGTCGTCAGGCGGGCTCGGCGTTCAAGCCGTTCGTCTATCTGACGGCGCTTGAGAGCGGCTACACGCCCGAGACCCTGGTCAATGACGCGCCGATCCGCATCGGCAACTGGTCGCCGCGCAACTACTCCGGCAATTTCGCAGGCGAAATGACCATGGCCCAGGCCGTGGCCCAGTCGACCAACACCATCGCCGCCGGCATGGCCGACCAGATCGGCCGGGACAATGTCGCCCGCACCGCCCGCCGCCTCGGCATAACCAGCCGGATCGGGCTGGAGCCGGCCATGGCGCTGGGCGCCGTTGAGGTCTCGCCGCTGGAAATGGCCCAGGCCTATGACGCCTTCGCCAACGGCGGAAAGCGGGTGACGGCTTACGGAATCAGCCGTATCCGCACGCCGCAAGGCCGGGTGATCTATCAGCGCGCCTCACGCGCCGCCGGGCCGGTGCAGGCGATCTCGAACCCCTTCCTCTACTACCAGAACCAGATGCTGCGCGGGGTCATGACCTCCGGTACGGGCCGTTCGGCGGCCATCGCCGGGCGGGATATCGCCGGCAAGACCGGCACGACCTCGGACTACAAGGACGCCTGGTTCGTCGGCTACACCGGCGGCTTCGTCACCGCCGTCTGGGTCGGCAAGGACGACAACACGGCCATGCGCGGCGTCACCGGCGGCTCGTCGCCCGCCGCCATCTGGCGCGGATTCATGGAGGCGGCCCTGCCGCGCCTGAATGCCCCGGCCATCCCCAACGGCCCGGCCATGCCTGAGGGCTGGCAGCCGCCAAGCCCGGTTGAGAGCCTGATCGGCCGCATCGGAGACCTGTTCGGCGACAGCCCGGCAGCAGAGCCGGATCCGCTGGATGAATCCCTGCTGGAGCCGCTCCCGCGCCAGCCTGCGCCCCCACGCCGCAACGAACCGGGACCGGCCATCGTGCGCCCGACCGCGCCCCAGCCGCAGCGCGACACGCCGGACCAGCGGCCTGAACCGACCCCGCCGCCGGAGAAGAAGGCAGAGCCGCTGTTCTTCTGACGATCGGGTTCTTCCCAAAGCCGCTCATCCCCGCGCCAGCGGGGACCCGGTTCTGTCCAGCCTGTCTCCGGCGTTTCAGGAATGGCGGTCGAAACCAACGGGATTCACCGTTCACCCAAAACACTGGGTCCCCGCTTTCGCGGGGATGAGCGGATCGTGAGGCCCGTGCTACCGCCCTACGGCGTGCAGCGCGGGGCCGTTTTCGCGCAGCCATTTGCGGTGCGGGCGGTGGTCGCCGATCAGGCGCTGGACGACGGCCCAATAGGCGGGGCTGTGGTCGGCGTGGACCAGATGGGCCACCTCATGGGCGGCCAGATAGTCGATCACTGCCGGCGGGGCCATGACCACGCGCCAGCTGTAGCGGATCGACCGATTGTGCGGGCTGCACGAGCCCCAGCGGGATTTCGGGTCGGCGATCGACATCTTCACCGGGCGTTGGCCGAGGGTGCGAAGATGGACATCGGTTCGGGTCTGGAGCGTTTCTCTCGCCACCCTCTTGAACAGGTTTTCCACCCGACGCGCATAGGCCTCGCCCTCGCCGCCCGAGGCGATGACCGGACCGTCAGCGTCCTCGGTCAGTCAGCGTCCTCGGTCAGGCGAGCCGCCCCTGCGCCGCCCGTGGTCGTCAGCCGGGTCGGCCGGCCGAACAGGTTGAGGACCGCGCCGGGCTGGATCGGCGTGCCCTGCGGCCGCTCGGCCAGCCGTTCACGCATCCATTCCGTCTTGGTGCGGGCGAAGGCGACCACCTCGGCCAGTTTGCGCTCGGACGGGGCGATCAGCACGGCCTCGCCGGCGCGGGCGTCAATGCGGATCGACAGGCGGCGCGCGCGAGGATTGACCGACAGCCGGGCTGTCAGGTCTTCAAGCGGCAGCCGCTGGCCGTTCCGGTACTGCAACTATGGCCTCATTGGCGGCGATGAAATCGCGCACCCGCGGATAGATGTCATCGCGGAAGCGGCGTCCGTTGAAGACGCCATAGTGGCCGACGTCGGGGTGAACATACAGCACCCGCCGGTCGTCCGGCAGGCCTGTGCACAGGGTATGGGCAGCCTGGGTCTGGCCGACGCCCGAGATGTCGTCCTGTCCGCCCTCGACGGTCATCAGGCCGATGTCGCTGATGCCGGCGAGGTCGACCTTGCGGCCGCGATGCTCCAGCAGGCCGCGCGCCAGCAGGTGCTTCTGGAAGACGATGTCGATGGTCTGGAGGTAGAACTCCTCGCTCAGGTCCAGGACCGAGAGGTATTCGTCATAGAAGGCCTCGTGCTTCTCGGCGGCGTCGCCATCGCCCGAGACCAGGTGGCCGAAATAGTCGCGGTGGGCGTCGACGTGCTTGTCCTCGTTCATGGACATGAAGCTGTAGAGCTGCACGAAGCCCGGATAGACGCGCCGCCCGAAGCCCGGATAGGGCCAGGGCACGGTGTGGATCATGTTCGATTTGAACCAGGTGAAGGGCTTGGCCTCCGCCAGCTGGTTGGTCACGGTCGGGGACAGGCGGGCGTCGATCGGCGAGCCCATGAAGGTCATGGAAGCGGGCCGGTTCGGGTCCTTGTCCTCGGCCATCAGGGCGCAGGCGGCCAGCACCGGCGGTCCCGGCTGGCAGACGCCGACGACGTGGGCGCGCGGGCCGATCTGGCCCAGCATGGTCCGGACGTGGTCGATATAGTCGAAGAAGTCGAAGCGGCCCTCGAGCATCGGCACCTGACGGGCGTTGACCCAGTCGGTGACATAGACGTCGTGGTCCTGCAGGAAGCCCTCGACCGTGCCGCGCAGCAGGGTGGCGTAGTGGCCCGACAGCGGGGCGACGATCAGCACCGCCGGGGCGGCCGTGGGCTTGCCCGCCCGCTTCAGGTCACCGAGGTGGCGGGCGAACCGTACCAGCCGGCACCAGGGCGAGGACCAGATGACCTGTTCGGTCGTGCGCACGGTCTTGCCGCCGATCTCGAGCGTCTCGAGACCCCAGGCGGGCTTGCCGTAGCGGCGCGTCACGCTCTCGAACAGCCCGGCCGAGGCGAAGGCCGTGCGGCCGATCGCGGTGTCCGAGGCCGGATTGAAGGGGGAGGTCCAGAACTGGCGGGCCAACTGGGCCCCGAACCGGAACGGCGTCGCCGAGTGATAGGCGAGCTCGTGAAGCGAATAGAGCATGGAATCCTTGAGACGGCCTCGCCGTTACGCGGCAGAGCACCATAGAACGCACCGCACTGCAAAAAGATTTATTCTCCCTCCCCTTCATGGGGAGGGTGGTCGCGTAGCGACCGGGTGGGGGCGCTTCGGCAAAACAGCCGCCGGCGCTTGCGTCGCCGGACCCCTCCCACCCTGTCGTCGCTGCGCGCCGACATCCCTCCCTCGGAGAGGGAGGGAGAACCCGCTTATCCCCGCGCCATGGCCTGCTGGATGATCCGGGCCGCGTTCGCGGGCCCGAGGTCGTGGCCGAGGGCGCTGCGCAGGCGGCCGTCGGGGCCCATCAGATAGATCGTCAGGGAGTGGTTCATCGTATAGGCCTCGCCCTCGCCGACCTTCTGGTAGACGGCGCGGTAGGCGTCGGCGGCGGCCCGCACCTGCGCCGGCGTGCCGGTCAGGCCGATGACGCCTTCGGGAAAGCCGTCGCTCGACAGATAGTCCTTCAGGGCCTGGGGCGTGTCGCGTTCGGGGTCGATCGAGATGAAGATGATCTGGACCTCGTCGGCCTTGTCGCCCAGCGCCGTCTTCGTCGCTTCGAGCATGCCGAGGGTCGTCGGGCAGTAGTCGGGGCAGTAGGTGAAGCCGAAGAAGACCAGCGACCATTTGCCATTCAGCATCGTCTGGTCGACGACCTGACCGTCCTGGTTGACCAGCTGGAAGGGGCCGCCGACGTCGGGCTGGCCGGTCGAGCCGATCTGGCGCGAGGCAGAATCGGGGTCGCCGCGGCCGTTCACCACCATGATGGTTCCGACGGCGAGAACGGCGGCCAGGATGATGCAGGCCCCGGCGAACAGAAGGATGGATCGACGCGGCATCATGGCTCCCCTCGAAAACGCGCACGCCCGCGCGTGACAGGTCTATAGAAGAGACGTGAGCCTGTCCCAAGAGCCCCAGAAGCCGCAGCCCGCGCCGGCGTTCGCGCCGGACGATCAGGGCCGTTTCCCGGCCTGGCGAAACCTGCCGCGCCGCAGCCGCGGCCTGTCCCTGCGCACCCTCGTCATCCTGCGCTGGATGGCCATCGCCGGGCAGAGCGCCACCATCGGCATCGCCACCCTCTATTTCCATTTCGACCTGCCCCTGTGGGGCTGTCTGGCCGCCATCGCCGCCAGCGTGGCGATGAACCTGAATGCCACGGCGCGGCTCAGGCGCAGCGACGGGTCCTTGCCCGACGGCGGGCTGACGGCGGCGCATCTGGGGTTCGACATCCTGCAGCTGTCGGTGCTGCTGGGCCTGACCGGCGGGCTGCAGAACCCGTTCTGCCTGCTGCTGGTCGCGCCGGTGACGGTGGCGGCGGCGTCGCTGCCCGGGCGGCAGGCGGCGTTGATGGGGCTGATGGTACTGGCGGCCACGGTCAGCCTGTTCTTCATCTCCCTGCCCCTGCCCTGGCAGGCGGGGACCGAGCTGAACCTGCCGCCGCTCTACAAATTCGGTATTGGCCTGGCGCTGGTGACCGGGGTGATCTTCACCTCGGCCTATGCGTGGCGGGTGGCCGCGGACGCCGAGAAGCTGGAGCTGGCCCTGGCCACGACGCAGGATGTGCTGCAGCGCGAGCAGCGGCTGGCGGCGCTGGGTGGATTGGCGGCGGCGGCGGCGCATGAACTGGGAACGCCGCTGGCGACCATTCAGGTGGTGGCCAAGGAGTTGCTGCGTGCCTCGGCCAAGGACGGGGCGGCGGCGGAGGACGCGGCCCTGATCCTGCAGCAGGCCGAACGCTGCCGAGAGATCCTGAAACGGCTGTCGCAACAGCCTGAAGAGGGCGAGGCGGCCTTCGCCGAGGTCGGGTTGAAGGCCTTGCTGGAGGAGGTTGTGGAGCCGCACCGCGGCTTTGATCTGGAGTTCGACGTCTCGGTGCGCACGGCCTCGGGCGAAAAAGCCCCCCGCGTGCGCCGCCTGCCCGAAGTGATCCATGGCCTGTCGACCCTGGTCGAGAACGCCGCCGATTTCGCCGGCTCAAAGGTGCGGGTGCGGGCCATCGTCGACGCCGGCTTCATCGAAATCGAGGTCGTGGACGACGGCCCGGGCTTCCCTGCCGACATCCTGCCCCGGCTGGGCGAGCCCTATGTGACCAGCCGACCCCAGGGCAAGGCGCGCCGCGCCCTGTCAGCCCAGATCGCCGCCTCGGTCGCCGCCGCCACGCCGGGCCGCAAGGGCAAGAAGGCGACGAAGGCGGAACCGGCGGTTGAGACCATCGCTCCCAGTCAGGGCGGCATGGGTCTGGGTTTCTTCATCGCCCGCACCCTGCTGGAGCGGACCGGCGGCAAGGTCTTCGTCGGGCCGGGCGACGGCGGCGCGACGCCGGCCAAGGGCCAGACCCCCGCAAAGGGCGCGCCCAAGGGGGCCCGGGTCGCTGTGCGCTGGTCACGGGCCGCGCTTGAGGTGTCGTCGTGATGTCGCACCCCCCGTCCGAACCTTGACCGCACCCGTACCGTTACCGACTTGAGCCCCCTGGAGAACGCCGATGCCCGAAGCTGAAGACCGGATCGCCGCCCTGGCGGACAAGACCCTGCTGGTGCTGGATGACGACAACGCCCTGCGCACCCGTCTGGGCCGCGCGCTCTCGCCGCCTCGTTGGCCGAGGCGTTCGAGGCCCTGAAGACCTCCATCCCTGCCTTCGCCGTGCTGGACATGCGGCTGGAGGACGGCAACGGGCTGAAGGTGGTCGAGGCGATCCGCGACCGCCGCGAGGACGCCCGCATCATCATGCTGACCGGCTATGGTGCCATCGCCACGGCCGTGGCGGCGGTCAAGGCCGGGGCCGTCGACTATCTGCAAAAGCCCGCCGACGCTGACGACGTGGTCAAGGCCCTGCTGGCCACCGGCGAGGCCCCCGAACCGCCCGACAATCCGATGAGCGCCGACCGGGTCCGCTGGGAGCATATCCAGCGGGTCTATGAGCTGTGCGACCACAATGTCTCGGAGACGGCGCGCCGTCTGGGCATGCACCGGCGGACGCTGCAGCGGATTCTGGCCAAGCGGGCGCCGCGGTAAACGGCGGCCTTTGCCGTCAGCCGCCGTCCGGCATGCGCGAGCCCTGCATCCGGCGGAGCATTTCCAGGCTGTCGCGGCGCTCGTCGGCGGTCTCGACGTTGCTGCGGCAGACGCGGCGGCCGAAGCGCGATCCTGTCACAGGCTCCGTGCGGCAGACCTGCGTGATCGGCGAGCGCTGCGCCGAAGCCTGCACCTCAACCGTCTCAAGCGAAGCCGCCGGAGCCGCGGGCTGGACGACAGCAGGGGCCTGCGCAGGCGCGGGAGTTTGCTGGAAGAAGGCGAGCGAGGCGAACAACAGGACGGGGGACACGGGCGGCTCTCCGGAAAAGACTGAAACATAGAGGACACCACTCGGGCGAGTTTCGCAAATCTGCAACGGCAGGCCGCAGGCCGATGCCGGGCGGAGCAAGGAAAAAGGCCCCGGTGTTTCCACCGGGGCCTCGTTCATTTCAGGCGTGACGCCGCGTCTTAACGACGGCTGCGACCGCGGTCGCGATCACCGCCGCCGCCTTCACGCTTGGGACGGCCGCCGGTGTCGTCGGACAGGGCGGGTTCGCCGCGTTCGGCGCGTTCGGCGTTGATCTTGTCGGTGATGTCCTCGCCGGTGGTCTGGTCGACGACCTTCATCGACAGCTTGGTCTTGCCGCGATCATCCATGCCGAGGAACTTGACCTTCACTTCCTGGCCTTCGGACAGGACGTCGGCCGGGTTGGCGACGCGTTCCAGCGAGATCTGGGACACGTGGACCAGGCCGTCCTTGGCGCCGAAGAAGTTCACGAAGGCGCCGAAGTCGACGACCTTCACGACCTTGCCGGAGTAGATGGTGCCGGGCTCGGGCTCGGACACGATCGACGAGATCCAGTTCTTGGCAGCGTCGATCTTCTCTTGATCCGAAGCCGCGATCTTCACCGTGCCGTCGTCCTCGATGTTGATCTTGGCGCCGGTCTTTTCGACGATCTCGCGGATGATCTTGCCGCCGGTGCCGATGATGTCGCGGATCTTGTCAGTCGGAACCTTGATCGACTCGATCTTGGGCGCGTACTCGCCCAGTTCGGTGCGGGCACCGTCGATGGCCTTGTCCATCTCGTCGAGGATGTGCATGCGGCCGGCCGAAGCCTGGGCGATCGCCTTGCGCATGATCTCTTCGGTGATGCCCGCGACCTTGATGTCCATCTGCAGCGAGGTGATGCCTTCGCGCGTGCCGGCCACCTTGAAGTCCATGTCGCCGAGGTGATCTTCGTCACCCAGGATATCGGACAGGATGGCGAACTCGCCCGAGGGTTCGAGGATCAGGCCCATGGCGATGCCCGAGACCGGGCGAACCAGCGGCACGCCCGCGTCCATCAGCGCCAGCGACGAACCACAGACCGTGGCCATCGAGGAGGAGCCGTTGGACTCGGTGATCTCCGACACCAGACGGATGGTGTAGGGGAAGTCTTCCGACGACGGCAGCATGGGACGGATCGCCCGCCAGGCCAGCTTGCCGTGACCGATTTCCCGACGGCCCGCGCCGCCCATCCGACCGGTCTCGCCGACCGAATAGGGAGGGAAGTTGTAGTGCAGCAGGAACTTCTCTTTGTAGGTCCCGCTCAGGGCGTCGACGTATTGCTCGTCCTCGCCGGTGCCGAGGGTGGCGACCACGATGGCCTGGGTCTCACCGCGGGTGAACAGGGCCGAACCGTGGGTGCGCGGGAAGACGCCGACTTCCGAGACGATGTCGCGGACCTTGTCGAGGGCGCGGCCGTCGACGCGGTGGCCGTTGTCGATGATGTCGCGACGCAGGACGTGGGCTTCACATTCCTTGAAGGCCGCGCCGAACTTGGCGGAATCGACGCCGTCCGGATTTTCGTCGGTCTTCACCAGCTTGGCGGCGGCGGCCTTCTTGGCCGTGTCGACACCCGAGCGGCGCTCGTATTTGCCGGCGTGGGTGTAGGCCTTCTTGATGTCCTCGCCGACCAGCTTCTGGATGGCGGTGACGACGTCCGAATGGTCCTCGGCCTGGAAGTCGAAGGGCTCCTTGGCGGCGTGTTCGGCCATTTCGATGATCGCCTCGATCACCGGCTGCATGCCGCGATGCGCGAACATCAGGGCGTTGAGCATGATCTCTTCCGACAGCTCCTTGGCTTCGGATTCGACCATCATCAGGGCGTCGAGGGTGCCGGCGACGACGAGGTCGAGCTGGCTGTCGGGCATCTGGTCGAGGGTCGGGTTCAGGACGAACTCACCGTCGACGTAGCCGACGCGCGCGGCGCCGATCGGGCCCATGAAGGGGACGCCCGAGATGGTCAGGGCGGCGGAAGCGGCGACCAGGCCGACGATGTCCGGGTCGTTCTCCATGTCGTGCTGCAGCACGGTGACGACGACCTGGGTCTCGTTCTTGAAGCCCTTGACGAACAGGGGGCGGATCGGACGGTCGATCAGGCGGGAGACGAGCGTCTCCTTCTCGGTCGGACGGCCTTCACGCTTGAAATAGCCACCCGGGATCTTGCCGGCGGCGAAGGTCTTTTCCTGGTAGTTGACGGTCAGCGGGAAGAAATCCAGGCCCGGCTTGGGCGCGCGACCGTAGACGACGGTGGCGAGGACGACGGTCTCGCCGTAGGTGGCCAGAACGGCGCCGTCAGCCTGACGGGCGATGCGGCCCGTTTCGAGGGTCAGCGGGCGTCCGGCCCAGTCGATCGTCTTGCGTTTGATATCGAACATATTCGTCTTTCATATCCCGCGGGCGGATTCCGCGCGGGGTCCCATCAGTGGGTGGAGCGTCGGGCGTTCAGTCCTTCGGTCCATGGGCGGCCGCGCCATCGCGAACCACCCGGGAAGAAGAGGACCGGTATGGCCCTCGCGTCAGTATTCCTGGGACCCGATTCACGGCCTCGGCGCGTGCGCCTCGACCGACCGGGTACCTGCGCCGTCATAAACCGCGGCGCGCGGCTGGTCTCTGGATGCGGAAAGAGGCGCGGACATGGCCCGCGCCCCAAATCTCATCCGCGTTCCGCGCCTAGCGGCGCAGGTTCAGCTTGCCGATCAGAGCGGTGTAGCGCTCGCGATCAACCTTGCTGAGGTGGTCAAGAAGGCGACGACGCTGCGAGACCATCTTGAGCAGGCCGCGGCGCGAGTGGTTGTCCTTCTTGTGGGTCTTGAAGTGATCGGTGAGGTTGGCGATGCGTTCCGAAAGGATCGCGACCTGGACCTCGGCCGAACCGGTGTCGCCAGCGGAGCGGGCGTTATCGGCGATGACTTCGTTCTTACGCTCGGGCGTAATCGACATCGGGAAACTCCTATTGGAGGTTAAAAACGCGGTCGGGTTCTAGCCGGCCGGCCCGCAACTGACCGAGAGCGACGAGGGTCTGACCCTGAAAGGCTGAAACGGTTCGGGAGCCGTCCCGAAGGCGGCTCTTGAGCGTTTCGACCTGTCTGGGGAGCAGAACGATCGGTCGTCCCTGACGAAGCGAGAAGGCGTCTTCGATCGTCACGGCCAGCTCCGGGATGTCGTCCAGGGCGGTCGCGACGGGAAGCAAGCCTTCCGAGGCGGCGTCCCTATGCACCAGATCGGTCAGGAAATCCAGCGACACGGCGTTTTCCGTCGAGAACGGTCCGACCCGCTCGCGGCGCAGGGCGGAAACATGCCCCTCGGCGCCCAGAACCGCGGCCAGATCGCGCGCCAGCGAGCGCACATAGACGCCCTTGCCGGTGCGGATGGTCAGCTCGACATGGTCAGCGTCGGGGCTGTCGCTGACGGCCGCCTCGTGGATCATCACCCGGCGGCTGGCCAGTTCGAAATCGGCACCCTCGCGCGCCAGATCATAGGCGCGCTGGCCGTCGACCTTGATGGCGCTGAACTGCGGCGGGATCTGATCGATCTCGCCGACGAAGGCGGTAAGCGCTGCGCGGACGGCCTCGACGTCCGGCCGGACGTCCGAGCGGCCGGTGATCTCACCCTCGCGATCGAGGCTGTCGGTCGAGATCCCCCAGTTGATGGTGAAGCGATAGACCTTCTGCGCCTCCATCATGAAGGGGACGGTCTTGGTCGCCTCGCCGAGCGCGATGGGCAGGATGCCGGAGGCCAGGGGATCAAGCGTGCCGGCGTGCCCGGCCTTCTGGGCGTCGAACAGGCGGCGGACTTTCGAGACGGCCTCGGTCGAGCCCATGCCGAACGGCTTGTCGAGACAGACCCAGCCGTTGACGATCTCGCCCTTCTTGCGGCGGCCCATCAGGCCTGACCGTCGTCTTTGTCATCGTCCTCGAAGGGCGAGACATAGACGTCGGCGCGGACGCGGGGGTCATCGAGCAGGCGGTTGAGGCGTTCGGCGGCGGCGAAGCTTTCGTCGTGGCGGAAGCGCAGATCGGGCGTGAAGCGCATGTCGATGTGCCGGCCCAGAGCGCCGCGCAGGAATTTGGCGTGGGCGTTCAGTGCCTTGACGATCTCGTCGATATGGCCGGCGACCGGCGCGGTCTCGACGCCGGCTCCGAGCGGTTCCACGAAACAGGTGGCATGCTTCAGGTCGGGCGACAGCCGCACCTCGGTGACGGTGACGGAGACGCCGACCAGGGCCTCGTCACGGATCTCGTTCTCGCGCATGACCTCGACGAGGGCGTGGCGGATCATTTCGGAGGCGCGCAGCTGACGCTGGCTGACGGTGCCGGCCTTGGCGGCGGGCTTTTTGGTTTTGCGGTTGCTCATCACTCTGTCCTCGTCGCCTGTCGGGGATCGGACCCGGCTCTCAAAAGCGAAGGGGCGGGGTCTAGTCCCGTGGGGCCTCTGTGTCCAATTCGGCCCGGTCGAGGCTGGCGATCACCTCGCCTGCCGTGACGGCGCGCATCGGCCTTACCGGAACGCCGCCCGCGTTCAGGACCCGCGCCATCCAGCTGTTGCAGATGTAGCCGATCCAGAAGGTTTCCCGGCTGGCGAAGAACCGGGCGCCGGCCCCGGGTCGGGCGGTGGTCACGCGTGGGCTGCCCTCTTCGAGGGCGAGGGAGGTCTCGATCCGCGACCGCAGGGCATCGAACGCGGCCGGTGACAGCCGCAGGGTCCGACGCCTGTCCGGTGCGAACCGGCGGCCCGGGTCTCCCGCCTCGGGGTCCAGCATCACCACCGAGGGGTTGCCGGGCATGAAGAAGGCCCGGGCACCGTCAAGCAACCGCCCCTCCATAGGGCTCTCGTCGACAAAGAATTTCGCGTCGCCCCAGCCGATCAGGACCCAGTCGCCCTGGCCCAGGGTGCGCGACGCCTCCGCCAGCGGCCCTCCACCCGCCTCCAGTCGTGCGCGGGGCACGGCCAGATCGGTGTGAAAACCGTTATTCAGAATCTGGATCTCGACCCCGCCGGTCCCCGTGGCCGGAAACCGGGACGGGTCTCCCGGAAGGGTCCACGTCCACAGGGCCGCGACCGCCCCAAGGACGCCGGCCAGTAAGAACGGCCCGAGCGTTCCGGCCCGCTTCCCCATCACGGGGCCGGGGTGGGCGCCTTCTCGGGCGTCTCCGCCGCGGCGGGGGCGGGCGCTTCGGTCGGTGCCGCCTTTTCAGCCCGTTCCGCCTCGGCCTTGGCCTTGCCCTCGGCCATGCCCTTTTCGAACCCGGCCTTCATTTCATCGCAGCCGCCAAGCGCGAGGGCGGCCAGGCCGAGGCCGGCGAGCACAGTAGTCCGCTTCATGGTCGTCTCCATCGTTCAGCAAAGCTTAGCGCGCCAACCCGGTCTGACAAGACCGTCCGCTGGTCGTTCTAGCGGACGCGGAGCCGCCATGCGCCGCACAGGGTGGCGACCGGCGCGTCGGGGCCCAGACGGGCCGGGGCGCGGAACAGCATGAGGTCGACGCGGTCCCGGCGATGCAGCAGGGCCATCAGTCCCGGCGTCTGGCCGCCGCACAGGGCCGAGGGTTTCAGCGGCTCGCCGCGCGAGACAGGAATGATCCGGCGCAGCTCGATCTGGGCGTCGGCGGGAGCCTCCAGCCGGTCGGCGAAAGTCTGGCCGAAGACGAAATGCTCCCGTGCGGCAGCGATCCGCAGAGGCGAGGTGCGGAAGCTGTCGCCCGTGTCGAACCGCACCATGGCACCGGCGAGGGTAGCGCCGCCGAGGGCCGCGCGCGCTGCTTCATCGGCGGGTCCGAACTCGCCGGCCAGAACGGCGTCAGCCGACGCGGCGACCAGCGGGTTGCCGTCATCGGCGAGGGCGGCCTTGAGGCCGGTCATGCCGTCGCCTTCGCCAGAGGGCCTGCTTCTGTTCGATGGCCAGAAGGAAGAGCACCAGGCACAGGAAGGCCAGGGCCCCGGCGAGGCTCCTGTGACCCGTCTGGCGCGGGGCGGTGCTGCGGACTTCGGCGACCGTCATGGCACCAACCCTAGCGAGGGTATGTGACGGCGGAAATGACTATCGCGCCACAGGTGCCTCAGGGAGTGGGGGTGCCGGCGGCGTCGTCGGGTCCGGTGACGGGCGGCAAGGCCCACTCGCCGCGCCAGTTGTAGGACAGCCGGACGCAGTGCCGGTAGCCGCCATCCGGCCAGCGGCCCACGGCATGCACCGTCATCGGTCGCGCCAGACGGACCCGACCGATGACCATCCAGGCCTCTTCTGCGCCGGGGCAGAGGGCCCGGCTCAGCCCGCGGCCGCCGCCTTCGGGCGCGATCGTATAAACGGCGGTTTCGCGCGAGCCGGCCGGCAGGGCGCGCCGCACGGCGTCGGGACCGCCGCGGCGGATGTCGGCGGAGCCGCGGTTGGAGGTGGAGATGATCCGCCGCACGCTGATGGCGCCGAACAGGCCGCGGTCGGCTTCCAGCGTGATGCCGCGCGTCATTGCCTGGGTGACACGGTCGGAGGCGTCATAGGCCAGATAGCGGGTCTCGGCCGCGGCCGGCCCGGCGACGGCGGAGAAGGCGAGGAGGGCGATCAGGAAAGGACGCATGTCGAACTCATCCACAAAGGATGGGGCGGAAACGGGGCAGGCAAACTACCTCTCCCTCCGCCTCCGGGGGAGGGATGTCGGCGCGAAGCGACGACAGGGTGGGGAGGGCTCGGCGACGCGAGCGCCGGCGCGTGACTTGCCGAAGCGCCCCCACCCGGTCGCTATGCGACCACCCTCCCCCGGGAGGGGGAGGGAAAGGCGCTTCATTTGACCTAGTCCAGCGTGCGCTTGATCTCTTCGACGGTGAAGCACTCGATGTAGTCGCCGGCCTTGATGTCCTGGAAGCCCTGGAAATGCATGCCGCACTCCTGGCCCGACGGGACTTCGTTGACCTCGTCCTTGAAGCGCTTGAGCGTCGTGAGCGTGCCCAGTTCGAGGACCACGACGTCGTCGCGGATGATCCGGACCTTGGCGCCCTTGCGGACCACGCCCTCGGATACCCGGCAACCGGCGATCTTGCCGGTCTTGGAGATGTCGAACACCTGCAGCACCGCCGCATTGCCGAGGAAGGTTTCCCGCTGGAGCGGGGCCAGCATGCCCGAGAGCACGCCCTTCATGTCGTCGAGCAGGTCGTAGATGATCGCGTAGTAGCGGATCTCGACGCCTTCGCGCTCGGCCAGGTCACGGGCCTGTTTCGAGGCGCGGACGTTGAAGCCGAGGATCGGCGCGCCGGCCGACTTGGCCAGCTGGACGTCGCTCTCGGTGATGCCGCCGGCACCCGAATAGACGGTGCGCGCGCGGACCTCTTCGTTGCCCATCTTCTCGAGCGAGCCGACGATGGCTTCGGCCGAGCCCTGGACGTCGGCCTTGATGAGGACCGGCAGTTCCGAGACCTTCTTGGACTGCAGCTTGGACATCATGTCGACCAGGCTGACCTGGTTGATGCCACCTGTGGCCTTCTCGCGCTTCACGCGATCGCGGTATTCGGTCAGCTCGCGGGCGCGGGCCTCGGATTCCACGACGGCGAGCGGTTCGCCGGGGCTGGGGGCCTCGTTCAGGCCGAGGATCTCGACCGGAACCGACGGACCGGCTTCGGTCAGCTGTTCATTGCGCTCGTTGAGCAGGGCGCGAACCTTGCCCCAGGCGGAGCCGGCCACGACGATGTCGCCGCGGCGCAGGGTGCCGCGCTTGACCAGAACGGTGGCGACGGGACCGCGGCCCTTGTCCAGCTTGGCCTCGATGACCACGCCTTCCGAGGAGCGTTCCGGATCGGCCTTCAGGTCCATCATTTCGGCCTGCACCAGGATGGCGTCGATCAGGCCGTCCAGGTTGGTGCGGTTCTTGGCCGAGACCTCGATGATCTGGGTGTCGCCACCCAGGCTCTCGGCGATGACTTCGTACTGCAGCAGTTCGTTGACGACCTTGAGCGGGTTAGCGTCCGGCTTGTCGATCTTGTTGACCGCCACGATGATCGGGGCATTCGCGGCCTTGGCGTGCTGGATGGCCTCGATGGTCTGGGGCATGACGCCGTCGTCGGCGGCCACGACCAGAACCACGATGTCGGTGACATTGGCACCGCGCGCCCGCATTGCCGAGAAGGCAGCGTGGCCGGGCGTGTCCAGGAAGGTGACGCGGTCGTCGCTGGGCAGGCGGACCTGATAGGCGCCGATGTGCTGGGTGATGCCGCCGGCTTCGCCTGAGGCGACGTCAGTGGTGCGCAGGGCGTCCAGCAGCGAGGTCTTGCCGTGGTCGACGTGGCCCATGATGGCCACGACCGGCGCGCGCGGCGTGGTCGCCTCGTCGTCGATCGCGTCGGACAGGAAGCCCGCCTCGACGTCGGACTCGGAGACGCGCTTGACGGCCATGCCGAACTCGTCGGCCACCAGCTCGGCGGTGTCGGTGTCGATGACGTCGTTGATCTTCATCATCAGGCCCTGCTTCATCAGGAATTTGATGATGTCGACGCCGCGCACGGCCATCCGGTTGGACAGCTCCTGCACGGTGATGACGTCAGGGATGATGACTTCGCGCGGACGGTTCGGGGCGTCGGTGGAGCCGCCCTTGCGCTTCTCTTTTTCACGTTCGCGAGCGCGGCGGACCGAGGCCAGCGAGCGCATCCGCTCGGCGGTGTCACCGTCGCCGGCGAC
>VFBG01000039.1 GCA_006515835.1 bacterium
TTGACGTCCTTCTCCTTGATCTCCTTGAGAATCTTTCCGGCGCTCATGTCTTGTGGATCCTGTTTGACGGGGAGGAAGGAAAACGGCCGCCCCTTGCGGAACGGCCGGTGGTTGGCGGTTAAACGGCCTGCGCGCCGGATTCGCCGGTGCGGATGCGGATGACGTTGAGGACGTCGGAGATGAAGATCTTGCCATCGCCGATCTTGCCAGTGCGTGCGGCGGCCTGGATGGCGTCTACGACTGAATCGACCATGTCATCGGGAACCACGACCTCGATCTTGATCTTGGGCAGGAAGTCGATGACGTATTCGGCACCGCGGTAGAGTTCGGAATGACCTTTCTGGCGACCATATCCCTTGGCCTCCAGCACTGTCATGCCTTGCACGCCCGCGTCCTGCAGCGCTTCTTTTACTTCATCCAGCTTGAAGGGCTTGATGACGGCTTCGATCTTTTTCATCGGCGATCCCAGGCGGGCTATTTCGTGCCGCACACTTGGACAGCAAGGGGACATTGCATTGCACAATAAGGCAAGTGTTTTTCGTCCGGAGTCGCCATCCGTGAACGGACGCAAGTCAGGATGACCCGCCCCGCCCTGCTCGACTGGCGCGCGTCCCTGCCCTGGCCGGGCGTCGATGCGCACAAGCACGCGCGCGGGCGACTGGGCGTGGTGTCCGGAAAAGCGAGCCAGACCGGGGCGGCACGACTGGCGGCGCGGGCAGGTTTGCGGATCGGCGCAGGCGTGGTGCGTATCCTGTGCCCACCGGATGCCACCGCCGTCATCGCCCCGGCGATCGAAGCGATCATGCTGACCCCGTTCGGCTCGGACGAGGCCCTGGCCGAAGCCGCAGCGAACCTTGACGCCGTTGTCATCGGCCCGGCAGCCGGGATCAATGACGCCACCCGGGCCAATGTCCGCGCCCTCGCGGGGACGGGCGCGGCGCTGGTCGTGGACGCAGATGGCTTGACCGTGTTCGAGGGCTGGCCCGCGGACCTGTTCGAGGTTCTGGATCGCGACGACGTTCTGACGCCGCATGAGGGCGAGTTCCGACGCCTGTTCCCCGGCCTGCTGGAGCAGGACCGCGAGGCGGCGGCGGCCGAGGCGGCGAAGCGGGCGGGCGCGGTCGTGGTGCTGAAGGGGGCGGCGACGGTGATTGCCGCTCCGGACGGGCGGCTGGCCATAAACGACAATGGCGTGCCCTGGCTGGCGACGGCGGGCAGCGGCGATGTGTTGGCCGGGATGATTGCCGGGCTGATGGCGCAGCGGATGGACAGTTTCGACGCGGCCCGGGCCGCCGTCTGGATCCACGCCGAGGCCGCGCGGGGGTTCGGACCCGGGCTGATTGCCGAAGACCTTCCGGACCGCATCCCGGCGGTGCTGGCGGGGCTTTATTCACAGGTGCCCTGACCGCGACGCGCCGACCGGTTCAATTCGTCATCGAAGCGGACTATTTCGACGCAACGCTGCCGGAGCCCTGCCTTGTTGATTGTCCTGTCCCCGGCCAAGCGGCTCGATTTCACCGAAGCTGACCCCGGCCTGCCCGCGAGCGAGCGGCGCTTTCTTGAGGACACCGGCTCACTTGCCAGAACCGCGCGCGGCCGCACGGTGGCTGAACTGCGCCAGTTGATGAGCATCTCCGACGATCTGGCGCGGCTGAACCGCGAACGCTTCCAGGCCTTCGACTCCGACTCGACCGACGGCGTGCAGGCGGCTTTTGCCTTCGCGGGCGACGTCTATGAGGGGCTGAAGGCGCGGGAACTGGATGCGGCCGGCCTCGCCTTCGCCCAGAACCATGTGCGGATCCTGTCGGGCCTGTACGGCCTGCTGCGGCCCCTGGACCGGATCCAGCCCTATCGGCTCGAGATGGGGACGCGGCTGAAGACCCGGCGCGGAACCAGCCTGTACGACTTCTGGGGCGACCGGATTGCGAAACAGCTGAACGCCGACGCCGAAGGACACACCCAGCGCGTGCTGGTGAACCTGGCCAGCCAGGAATATTTCGGCGCCGTCGACGCCCGGGCGCTGAAATTGCCGGTGGTGACGCCGCATTTCCGCGAAGCGAAGGAGCGGATCGAGCGGGCCGAGGACCTCAAGGCCTTCGACCGCGACGGCTATCGCTTTGACAAGGCGGCATCCAGCGAGACAGAGTGGATATTCATCAGGTGCGGAAATTAACTGTCCCTGTCGCCTTCGCAGTCGCGAACGGCTAGGCTGACCACACAGACTGACGGACGGACGAGACCCCTATGTTCCAATGGCCCAAACGCGGCGACGGCGCTGAGACAACGAGCGAGCCTTTCCGCGACATCGGCGACCTGAAAGGTCAGGTCGCGGTGATTTCGGGCTCGACCTCGGGCATCGGCCTCGCCTTTGCCCGCGCCATCGCCTCGCGCGGCGGTGATGTGGTGCTGAACGGACTGGGCGACCCGTCAGAGATCGAACGCACCCGGTCGGAGCTGGAGGCCAGCTGCGGCGTGCAGGTGCGCTATCACGCCGCCAATATGCTGCGCGGCGACGAGGTCGCCGACATGGTGGCCTATGGCAAGCACCAGCTGGGCCGGGTCGACATCCTGATCAACAACGCCGGCGTCCAGCACGTCGAGGCGGTCGAGAAATTCCCGTCCGACAAGTGGGAACAGATCATCGCCATCAACCTGTCCTCGACCTTCTATGCGACCCGGGCGGCCATCCCGATCATGAAGGCCCAGGGCCGCGGACGGATCATCAACGTCGCCTCGGCCCATGGCCTGGTCGCCAGCCCGTTCAAGTCCGCCTATGTCGCGGCCAAACACGGCGTCCTCGGCTTCACCAAGACGGTGGCGCTGGAGATCGCGCAGGACAACATCACCTGCAACGCCATCTGCCCCGGCTTCGTCGAGACGCCGAAAAGCAGATCGCCGACCAGGCCCGCACGCGCGGCATGTCGAAAGAAGCGATCCTCAAGGATGTGATCCTCGGCTCCCAGCCGACGAAGCGGTTCGTCACGACCGACGAGCTGACGGGGATGATGCTGTATCTCGTCAGCGACCTGGGGGCGTCGGCGAACGGGGCGAGCTTCTCCATCGACGGTGGGTGGACGGCGCAGTAGCGCGCCCTAACCCACAAACCCCGCCGCCCGCCTCAGTCGGTCGTTGATCGCCTCGCCGAGCCCCTGCGCCGGGATCGGCGACACAGCGATTCCCGCCGGCTTCTCCCGATCCGCCTCGCGCAGCCGACGGAAAAGGTTCGCCGCCGCCTCGCGCAGGTCGCCGGAGGGGCTCAGGCTCCAGCGCAGCGCGCCCAAGCCGGGACCGAAGCCGAGCAGAATTTCATCAGGCCGCGGTTCGACGACATCGATCCGCACCGGCGCGTCCGGCGCATAGTGCAGGGCCATGCGGCCGGGGGAGCGATGCCCCTCCCCGTCCCGATCGAGCGGGCCGACGACGGCCTCAATCTCCTCGCGGGTGACCGAGCCGGGGCGCAGCAGGGATACGCGGCCGTCCAGCACCGAGACCACGGTGCTCTCCACGCCCACGGCGCAATCGCCGCCGTCCAGCGCGGCCGCGGCGAAGGCGCCGGTCTCCTCGACCGCGTCGGCGAAGGTGGTAGGGCTGGGCCGGCCTGAGCGGTTGGCCGAGGGCGCGACGACCGGCCGGCCGAAGGCGGCGATGAGGGCGCGGGCGCGGGCGTGGCCGGGGACGCGGACCGCGACGCTGTCCAGACCCGCGCGGGCGAGGTCGCAGACGCCGTCACGGTCACGGACGGGGGCCACGATGGTCAGGGGGCCGGGCCAGAAGGCCTCAGCGAGGGACCGGGCCCGTGCATCAAAGACGGCGATGGCCTCGGCCTGCATGGCGTCAGCAACATGGGCGATCAGGGGGTTGAAGCGGGGCCGGCCCTTGGCCTCGAAGATGGCGGCGACGGCGACGGCGTTGCCGGCGTCGGCGGAGAGTCCATAGACGGTTTCGGTCGGGAGGATGACAAGGCGGCCGTCCGCAAGGGCGCGCACGGCCTCCGCATCGGACACGGTCAGCGGCGTTGCGCCTGAAGCGCCACCCGCACCGTCACCTGCCGTCCGACCAGCCTGTTCCAAGGCCCCGATGTCCCTATGCCGAAATCCGCGCGATTCAGGACGAATGCGCCCGCCAGATGCGCCCGGTCGCCGGTCACGCGCAAGTCCACGGGGAAGGCGACCGGCCGCGTCACCCCCTTCATCGTCACCCGGGCGCGCGCCGTGTAGCGGTCCCCGCCGAGCGGCTCCAGCGACTGCAGATCGAAGCGGATCTGCGGATAACGGGCGGCGTCGAGGAAGGCGGGGCTGGTGGCGCGGGCCGAGGCGACGGCCGGCGACATTGCCAGCGAGGCGGACTGGACGACCACCGTGGCCCGGGTGCTGTCGGGGTCGGCCGGATCGAAGACGATTTCGCCCTGCCAGTCGCCGAACCGGCCGCTGTGCGAACCGCCGAAGGCCCGGACCGACAGCTCGATTCGCGACGCGTCCCGATCCACCGTCCAGGGGACAGTCGTCGCCCCGGTCAGGGTCAGTAAGGCCAGACCGGCTGCAATCAGTGTGGCGAGACGCCTCACGGCCGACGCGGGATCCAGGGGATCATCCGGTGCAGGACATTGTCGCGGTCCACGAACTGGTGCTTCAGCGCGGCCAGTACATGCAGGGCGATCAGGACATAGAGGCCCTTCATCACCAGCTCATGGATGTCGATGATGGAACGGAAGGCATCCCGGCCCCCGGTGATGGGCAGCAGCGGCACGTTGAACAGGCCGAACCAGCTCAGATCCCGCCCGGTCGCCGACACCGCCGCCCAGCCCGTCAACGGCATGGCGATCAGCAGGACGTAGAACAGGACGTGGGTCGCGCGAGCGAGCACCTTCTCCCATCGCTTCATGCCGTCCGGCAAAGGCAGGGCCGGGTTGGCGATACGCCAGCCGATCCGCGCCAGGGTCAGGATCAGCACGGTCAAACCGAGGGCCTTGTGGACCTGGACAAACTCACGGGAGATGGCCTGTCCCTCGGTGGCCTCATGTGCGGTGATCAACAGGACCTGGGCGAGGATCATCCCGGCGATCACCCAATGCAGGATCAGCGAGACGACAGAATAGCGGTTGCGCGGTTCGGCCACGTTAGCTCCTTGACGACGCCGCCACTGTGACCGCGCAAGGAGGCTTCGCCAAGCTTCGTCTTGCATACCGTTGCGGCAAGGCGGCATGAACGCGGATCAGACCGCCAGCAAGGCCCGCTCCCCATGACCTACCGCGCCCCCGTCCGTGATCTCGCCTTCACCCTGCAAGCCGTGGCGGGCATCGACCAGGTCGCGGCTACCGGCGCTTTCCCCGACTATGACGTCGACCTGATGGGCGCCGTGCTTGAGGCGGCGGCCCAGTTTTCAGAAGGGGTGCTCGCCCCCCTGAACCGGATCGGCGACCAGAAGGGCTCGAGCTGGGTAGACGGCGCAGTGACCGCCGCGCCGGGCTTCGCCGACGCCTATCGCCAGTTCGCCGAGGGCGGCTGGACCGGCCTGTCCGCCCCCGCCCACGCCGGCGGCCAGAACCTGCCCAAGGCGCTGGAACTGGCGGCCTATGAGACGGTGCATGCGGCCAATATGGCGTTCGGCCTGTGCCCGATGCTTTCGCTGGCGGCGATCGAGGCGCTGGAAGCGCACGGCACGCCGTCGCAGAAGGACATCTATCTTTCCAAACTGGTCAGCGGCGAATGGACCGGGGCCATGGTGCTGACCGAACCCGGCGCGGGGTCGGACCTCGGCGCCCTGACCGCCACGGCGACGCCGAACGGCGACGGAACGTACGCGCTTCACGGCCAGAAGATCTTCATCACCTGGGGCGACCACGATGCCACGGACAACATCGTCCACATGGTGCTTGCCCGCCTGCCCGACGCGCCCGCGGGACCCAAGGGGATCAGCCTGTTCCTGGCCTCCAAATTCCTGCTGAACGAAGACGGCTCGCTGGGTGCCCGCAACGGTTTCCGCGCCGTCGGGGTCGAGCACAAGCTGGGCATCCACGCCTCGCCCACCTGCGTCATGTCCTATGAGGGCGCGACCGCCGAACTGGTCGGTCAGCCCAACCAGGGCCTGGCCCATATGTTCGTGATGATGAACGCCGCCCGCCTCGCCGTCGGGGTCGAGGGCGTCGGTATCGCCGAACGGGCTTACCAGCACGCTCTCGCCTATGCCCGTGACAGGAGGCAGGGCCGCTCGGCCTGGACGGGTGAAGCCAACGCCCCGATCGTCGACCACCCGGACGTGCGCCGCATGCTGGCGGTGATGAAGGCGAAGATCGCCGCTGCCCGCGCCATCTGCCTGTCGACCGGCGTTGCCGCCGATCTGGCGAAGCACGCGGCCACCGAAGAGGACCGGCGCCGCTGGAAGGGCCGCGAGGACCTGTTCACCCCGATCGCCAAGGCCTGGTCGACCGACATTGGCTGCGAGGTCGCCTCCATGGGGGTTCAGATCCACGGCGGCATGGGCTTCATCGAGGAGACGGGTGCGGCCCAGTACTATCGCGACGCCCGCATCGCCCCGATCTATGAGGGCACCAACGGCATCCAGGCCATGGACCTGGTCGGTCGGAAGCTGTCGCAGGATGGCGGCCAGTCGGCGCACGACCTGATCGCCGACATGAAGACGACCCTGACCGCCCTGCCCCGCCTGTATTCCGGCAAGCCGGTTGAGGCCTTGGCCGAGGGAGTCGCCGCGGTCGAGGCGGCCACCGACTGGCTGCTGGAGCGCAAGAGCGCCGCAGATGGCGCAGCCGACGTGCTGGCGGCCGCCGACGCCTATCTGAAACTGGTCGGGGACGTCACGGGCGGCTGGATGCTGGCCCTCGGCGCGATCCACGCCCGCGACCAGCTGGACGGCGGCCAGGGCGACCCGGCCTGGCTCGAGGGCAAGATCACCCTGTACGAAATCTACGCCGCCAATGTGCTGGCCGGCGCGACAAGTCGGATGGCCGCCGTGCGTCAGGGTGGAGCGTTGCTGGAGCGCATGAGCGCGGACGTGCTGGCAGGCTAGTTGGGGTACACCCCGCCCCGCAACAGGGCGAAGGAAGCCAGACCGACGGGCCCCAGCAGGGCCAGGGCGACGGGCCGCTGGATCGCACCCTCCCACCGCATGAGGTCGATGCCGGACAGGCCCGTCATCACAGCCGCAGACCCGGCAACGGCCAGCAGAGCGAAGAGGAATACGACCCGCCAGGACGGTGAGCGCCGAAAGGCGACCAGGAGCACCGCGGGATAGACCACACCGGCGAGCATGAAGGGGCCGCTGGCCCCGTGTGCGGGGTCAGGCAGCGGCACCAGTCCTGCCCACAAGGTGGCCCCGCCCACACTGATCACACAAAGGCCCGCCATGAAGGCGATCAGGATGTTGACCCCAAGCTGACGCATCCGGACAACCTGCCCGACGCCGGCGACCATCCCCATTGCACCGATCAGCACAACCACAGCGTTGAACACGCCGGCCATGGACGAGTCAGGCGACTCCAGCCGACTGGCCACGTCACGGGTGAAATCATACCCCGGAACGAAGGGGAACAGGACGATCTGAATGGCAAAATAGAGGATCGGGAAGGCGATCCCCGCCAGCAGCGCGAGCTTGCCCCACTGGATTACGCTCTTCGAATGTCCGGTCATGCCCTGTGATCCCCTCAGATGTGGATCACCCGCCCATAGGCGTCCAGCGCCGCCTCATGCATGGCCTCGGACATGGTCGGGTGCGGGTAGACGATGCCGTGGATGTCTTCCTCGGTCGCTTCCATGGCGATGGCGGTGACATAGCCCTGGATCATCTCGGTCACCTCGGCCCCGATCATATGGGCACCGATCAGGGCGCCCGTCTTCGCGTCGAAGATCGTCTTCACGAAACCGTCGGTGTCGCCCGAGGCGATGGCCTTGCCGTTCACCTTGAAGGGGAAGCGGCCGATCTTGACGTCCAGCTTCGCCTCGCGCGCGCCCTGTTCGGTGATCCCGACCGAGGCGACCTGCGGCTGGGCGTAGGTACAACCGGCGATGGGCGAGTTCACATTGGGGGTCTTGAAGCCGGCGATGTATTCAGCGGCGTGGATGCCTTCGTGGCTGGCCTTGTGCGCCAGCCAGGGCGCGCCGGCGCAGTCGCCGATGGCATAAAGACCCGGCAGATTGGTCTGGCAGTGGCCGTCGATGGTGATGTGGCCGCGGTCCATGTTGACGCCCAGCGCCTCCAGGCCGATGCCGTCGGTGTTGGCGGTGATGCCGACCGCCGAGATGCAGACTTCGGCTTCGAGCGTTTCGGCCTTGCCGCCGGCCTCGATGGCAACCTGAACGCCTTTGCCGCCCTTGGACACCTTGGTGACCTTGCAGCCGACACGGAACTTCATGCCGCGCTTCTCGAACGACTTCTGCGCGGCCTTGGACACTTCCTCGTCCTCGACGGGCATGATGCGGTCCACTGCCTCGACCACAGTCACCTCGGCGCCGAGGGCGCGGTAGAAGCTGCCGAACTCGATGCCGATGGCGCCCGAGCCGATGACGATGATGGAGGCGGGCATGGCCTTCGGGGCCATGGCCTCGCGATAGGCCCAGATGCGGTCGCCGTCGGCCTCGAGACCGATCTGCGGGATGGCCTTGGCGCGGGCGCCGACGGCCAGCATGACCGCCTTGGCCGCGACCGTGCGCGAGCCGCCGGCCTTCAGGGCGATCACGACCTTCGGAGCGGCAGCGCCTTTCTCCAGCTTCGCCGAGCCCTCGATGACCTCGATCTTGTTCTTCTTCATCAGATAGCCGACGCCGGCGTTCAGCTGTTTCGCCACGCCGCGCGAGCGGGCGATGATGGCGGCGAAGTCGAAACCGACCTTGTCCGCCGACAGGCCGTAGTCCTTCAGGTGTGACAGGCTCTCGTATTTCTCGCCAGACTTGAGCAAGGCCTTGGTCGGGATACAGCCCCAGTTCAGGCAGATGCCGCCCAGGTTCTCGCGCTCGACGATAGCGACCTTCTGGCCCAGCTGGCTGGCCCGGATGGCAGCGACATAGCCGCCAGGGCCCGAACCGATGACGATGAGGTCGAATTCAGCAGCCATGTCAGATCAGCTTCTCGATATCGGCCTTGATGGCCTCGGGTTCGACCTGGGGGGCGTAGCGCGCGACCACGCGGCCCTCACGGTCGGTCAGGAATTTGGTAAAATTCCACTTGATGTCGCGGCTTCCGAGGAAGCCCTTCTTCTGGCTGGTCAGCCAAGCGTAGAGCGGATGGCGGTCGGGGCCATTGACCTCGACCTTGTCGAACATCGGAAAGCCGACGCCGTAGTTGGTTGAGCAGAAGCTGGCGATCTCCGCCGCCTTGCCGGGCTCCTGGGCGCCGAACTGGTTGCAGGGAAAACCCAGCACCTGGAACGGTTTGTCCGTATACTGACGATGCAGCGCCTCAAGGCCGGCATACTGGCCGGTAAAGCCACATTTCGAGGCCGTGTTGACGATCAGCAGGGCCTGGCCGCGATACTGCTCCAGCGCCGTCTCGGCGCCGTCGATGGCCGTGGCGCTGAAGTCGTAGACCGAGGTCACAGCGCGTCTCCGATCAGGCCAGCATCGTCACGGGATCTTCGATCATCGCCTTGAAGACCTGCAGGAATTTGGCCCCGATGGCGCCGTCCACCACACGGTGGTCGCAGGTCAGTGTCACGGTCATCACGGTGGCCACGGCCAGCTGGCCATTGACCGCGACGGGACGCTGCTCGCCGGCACCAACGCTCATGATCGCGCCCTGCGGCTCATTGATGATGGAGGCGAACGACTTGATGCCGAACATGCCGAGGTTGGAGACCGAGAAGGTGCCGCCTTGGAACTCCTCGAGCTTCAACTTCTTGTCCCTGGCGCGCTTGGCGAGGTCCTTCGACTCGGTCGCGATCTGCGACAGGGTCTTGGTCTCGGCCTTGCGGATGATCGGGGTGATCAGGCCGCCGTCGATCGCCACCGCCATCGCCACATCGGCGTGGTGGTGCATCGCGATGCCCTCGGGCGAATAGCTGGCATTGGCCTCGGGCACCGCCTTCAGGGCCATGGCGCTGGCCTTGATGACGAAGTCATTGACCGAGACCTTGACGCCGTCCTTCTCGAGCAGGGCGTTGACCTTGACCCGGGCGGCCAGAAGGCCGTCGATACGGCAGTCGATGGTCAGCGGGAAATGCGGCACGTCGCGGAAGCTGTCGGTCAGGCGCCGGGCGATGGCCTTGCGCATGCCGTCCAGCGGAACGAGGTCGTAGCTGCCGTCCGGGATACCCATCTGGGCCAGCGACTGCACCTTGCGGGGCTCGCCGGCCGCGGCCGGAGCTGAAGCGGCGGCTGGCTTCGCGGCGCCGGTCGGGGCGGCGTCGAGGTCGCGTTTGACGATGCGGCCGTGCGGGCCGGTGCCCTTTATCGCCGACAGGTCGATATTGCCCTGGGCCGCCAGACGACGGGCCAGCGGCGAGGCGAAGACGCGGGCACCGTCGGCCCTAGCCGGTGCGGCGGGCGCCTTTGCCGGAGCTGGGGCTGTCGTAGCGGGGGCGGAAATTGCGGATGAGACGCTTTCCGCGGCTTTCGGCGCGTCGGCCTTCGGCGCCGGGGCCGCGGCTCCGCCCTCGTCCTTCAGGCGCGCGATCGGCGTATTGACCTTCACGCCCTCGGTGCCTTCAGCCACAAGAATGTCTGTGAGCTCGCCCTCGTCGACGGCTTCGACCTCCATGGTCGCCTTGTCGGTTTCGATCTCGGCGATGACGTCGCCGGCCTTGACCGTGTCGCCGACCTTGACGTGCCATTTGGCCAGAACACCCTCTTCCATCGTGGGCGAGAGGGCGGGCATCAGGATGTCGGTCATTGCGCGCTCCCCGTCGGGCCCTCGACCACCGTCTCGATCCCCGGGCCGTTCAGCACATCAGAGATGCCGGCGAGAATCTTGTTGTAGGCCTGCTTCTCGTCATGGCCATGCCGAACATTGTAGCCGTGGGCCATGTGTTTGGCGGCGAGGGCCAGCACCTGCCCAAACTGACGCGGATCATTGAAGGCGGGCTTGACGGACATGACCGGCTCGCCCTTCGACCACCAGATGCGCAGGATCTCGATCGCTTCGGGGTCGGCGGCGACGCTGTCCGGGGTCTTCATCCGGAATTCGGAGGCCTCGCTCATGCCATCACCGCCCGGACGGCCTTGATGATCTTGTCCACGCCCGGAAGCGACAGGACTTCCAGATTGGCGGCGTAGGGCAGAGGCACATCCTCCTGGTGGACCCGCAACGGCGGGGCATCGAGGTAGTCGAAGGCATGCTCGATCACGCGTGCCACGACCTCGGCACCGACGCCCATCGGGCCCCAGCCTTCCTCTGCCGAAACCAGACGGCTGGTCTTCTTGACGCTCTCGACGATGGTCTCGTGATCGAGCGGGCGCAGGGTGCGCAGGTCGACGACCTCGCAGGAGATGCCCTCCTCCGCCAGCTTCTCGGCAGCCTGCAAGGCGAACCCGACCATGCGGCTGTGGGCCGTGATGGTGACGTCGGTTCCCTCGCGGCGGACCTTGGCCTTGCCGATCGGCAGGACGTAGTCACCTTCGGGCACGTCGAACTCCAGCCCGTACATCATCTCATGCTCGAGGAAGACGACGGGGTTGGGGTCGCGGATGGCGGCCTTCATCAGTCCCTTGGCGTCGGCCGCGTCATAGGGCGCGATGACCTTCAGGCCGGGGACATTGGCATACCAGGCCGAATAGTCCTGGCTGTGCTGGGCACCGACGCGGCTGGCGGCGCCGTTGGGGCCGCGGAAGACGATGCTGGCGCGGATCTGGCCGCCCGACATGTAGAGGGTCTTGGCCGCCGAGTTGATGATGTGGTCGATGGCCTGCATGGCGAAGTTGAACGTCATGAACTCGACGATCGGCTTCAGCCCCGCCATGGCGGCACCGACGCCGAGGCCGGCGAAGCCGTGCTCGGTGATCGGGGTGTCGACGACGCGCTTGTCGCCGAA
This sequence comes from bacterium, assembly GCA_006515835.1. Lineage (GTDB taxonomy): Bacteria > Pseudomonadota > Alphaproteobacteria > Caulobacterales > Caulobacteraceae > Brevundimonas. The sequence continues at coordinate 11,975 of VFBG01000039.1, forward strand.
CTCCTGCAGCAGTTCGCGGCTGACCTTGTAGGCACCCTGATACTGGGCGACTTCCTCGCCGATCAGGAAGACCTTGTCGTCGCGGCGCATCTCTTCGGCCATGGCGTCGCGCAGTGCGTCGCGGATGGTCGTTTTGACGAGCTTGGCACCGGCGGGGATTTCGGGATCGCGCAGCTCGACCTTGGGCGCGGCGGACTTGCCCCCCTCCCCGGCTTCGCCGGTACTCCCCCCGACGGGGGGAGACTGCTGAGCGGATTGTCCCCCCTCCGGGGGGACCGAAGCCT
>VFBG01000040.1 GCA_006515835.1 bacterium
AGGCCTGCCCAGACCAGATAGGCCGAGACCTGCGCCGCTGCCCCGCGCAGGAACCAGCCGGCGATCAGGGCCACGCCCGCGCCCACCGCGACCATGGCGGCGACCGCAGCGAGGTGCCGTGCCGTGCTCTGACCGCGTGCGAACCGGTATCGGCCCAGCGAGCGCATCATCCCCAGCACGGCGACCGCGCCAAGGGCGAAGGGCAGGACCCGTGACACCTCGGTATGGATCAGGGCTCCCGGTGCTGCAGCCCAGGCGCAGAGCAGGCTGACCGCGACCACGGCGAGGGTGTCGAACGCGCGGAAATAGTGGGCCGCGAGCCGCGAGGCATGCCGCTGTCGCGCATTCAGCCAGACCTCGGGCCGGAATGGACCCCGCCGAGCAGCGCCGTCGGCGACGGTCCCCGGCGGCGCGGACACCGCCGCTGCGGCGAGGGCCTGAAGCCCCGATGCGTCCATGACGCCTGCTCCCGACAGGGCGGCGTCGAACGAATGGCGGCGGACGGCTTCAGTCATGGGGCTCGCGGCGGAGGTTCCCGCGCACCATGCACGCCCGCTCTCACTGTCCCGTTAACGCGTCACCATTCGCGAGCGCCGTGCGTGTTGACCGTTGCGCCGGTCCGTTTGCTCGGCTAATCACGCCGCCTGCCGGAGACGTGGCCGAGTGGCTGAAGGCAACGGTTTGCTAAATCGTCGTACCCTGTAAGGGGTACCCAGGGTTCGAATCCCTGCGTCTCCGCCAGAACCTTTCCAGATGCACCGCAATCTTGCCACTCTGGCCGCTGGGTTGGCGCAAGGGGCTACTGGAGCCGGAGCCTTTTTCAGGTCTCGGCCAGCGCCTGAAGGCAGCTGACTGGTCCCGGACACGGGGTGTTCAAGGCAAGACTGAACGCAAACCTTCGCGCCGCGGCCTTGCGAGCGGCTGGTGAGCCCCCGCAGAGACCTGGGTCTCGTGGCCGCCAGTGCCATGGAATTTTCAGGCCGTTCGACTTCCGGACGACGCGGGTGCGTCACAGGACGGACCCGCGTGAGCCTTTCCGGAGGGGCAAATCGCCCCCAGCTTCGGCCTGACCGCAGATCGCGTTCAGGACCTTTTGGGTCAGCCGTCGATCAGCGGACCGCCGCAAACGTCGTCGCGGCGTCGCGGTAGCGTGTGTGCTCGCGCGCGGTCATGCAACGAGGCGTGGTCCATGCGGGGTCAGAAACCCTCACCGACAATGCCTCGCGCGCGGTGACGAAAATCGGCGCAGCGCCGTGCTCGCGCGTAAAGGCCCGGCGGGTCGCGGCGTCCGTGCCGCAGACCATGATCTCGCGGGAATTGGTCCGCGCTGCTGGCTGACCATTGTCGCTGGCGCTCGCCAGGCCGGCGGGCAAAACGGCCGCGGCGGCAAGGGCTACAAGAGCAATCGTGTGGTTAGAAGCGCGCATCCAGTCTCTCCCGAACGCCTGAAACAGTCAGGACCCGGAGAAATAATGCGCGCTTTTTCGCCATTGTAAAGCTTATGCGACAGTTGGAAGTCGAAAATTTGATACTTACCCCGTCTCCGGACATTTGAGGCGCTCAGGTCAGGCCGTGCATCGGCCGGACGACAGTCCACCCTCCACGTTCAGCGTGGCGTCAGCGTTCTCGGTCACGCCCAGGCTGCAGATCCTCAGACGGTGATCGGTCTCAAGCGCCCCAAGCCATGCGAACAGCGGGCCGGAGCCCACGCTGGAGAGCTGGAAGCCGAGCTGACCCGTGGCGCTCATCACCGTCACAACGTCCAGGCCCGCCGCTTCGGCGGTGCGACGGATCAGAGGCTCAAGTCCCTGCGGGGGGGGACCCGCGGAGGGTTCCAGGGGGCCGATCAAGGCGGAAGCGGCGCGGACCTCCGCCAGTGTGGCGGTGGCCGCCTCGGCCCGATCCGCGGCCGCTTCTCTCCAGCCCAGAACCGGCTGCACCAGACCCAGCCAGATGGCGAAAGCCGTCAGCAGTCCGGCCATCACCATCAGCATCCGCCGCTCGCGCAGCGTGCGGCCGGCCCACCAGGCCTCGGCCTGTCCGATCAAGCGGTTCATCGGGCGCTCCCGATGGTGATGTCGCTGACGATTCGGCCGCGATCGTCGAGGGCCGCCGTCTCGGTGACCTCGAAGCCATTGGCCCGCATGGCCCGGGCGATGGTCTGCGTGTCCTGATAGCCGGCATGGGTCACGCTGGCCTTCATTCCCGCGGCCGGATCGACGATCAGAAGGTCCAGCTCCGCGCCTTCGACCCCCTCCACAGCGGCGAACAGGGCGGCAGTTGCGCCGACGACACCTCCGGGCGGCGGCGCGGCGCGGACGCGCTGGCGCAGCGCCTCAACCGGATCGGGAAGAGCGGCCAGATCCGGGGCCACCCGCTCGACCTCGGCGCGGGCGGCCGCCGTGGCGGCCCGGGCGTCGGCATCGTCCCGGGCGGCCGCGACTGCGGTCAGCACCAGTGGTGAAACGATCAGTAGTCCGGCCATGGCAGACGCCAGCGCCCAGTCCTGGCGGGCGCTCCCGCGTACCCGCTCCTGTGACGAAAGCAGATTGATCGGGGGTGCCAGGGCCGCCCCGACCAGGGCGCGCTCAACCTCGGACGGGTCCATGATCGGGTCCAGGTGGCGCGCGCCGGCTACCAGCTCGACCAGTTCGGGCTGGACGCTGGCGGCGAACCCCCGGCCCCGCAGTGCCGTGGCGCTTCCGAAGGCAACGGCGTTCAGCCGGTCGTCCTCGTCGGGTTCCGGCACGATCAGCGCGTCGGGCACCAGCACGTCCGGTTTGACCCCCAGAGCCTCCAGATAGCCGACCCAGGCCTGGAGAAGAGGTAGCCCGGCGAGGGCGACCAGACGAGGCTGACCGGCGGGCGGAATGGGGCCGAGAGCGGCGGCAAGCCGGTCGGACGGCGCCGCGGCCAGCGAATCGTTACCTCTGAGCCCGGTACAATGGCGACCGTCCGCATCGGTTCCGGCGGCGTGTCGGGATGCAGCTCCAGCAATCCACGGTCGCGCACCACGCCGTCCTCGATCACCAGAAAGGGTGCGGGTTCGCTTCCGAGGGCGGGAATCAGGATCAGGCGGGTCGGTTTCATTCTTCAGGGGTCCAACGTTGGATCACGGTGCGGACGCGCCCGTCGGATCCGGCTTCCAGCAAGGCAGTGCGGACGGCGCGAGAGCCGCCCAGTTCGACATCGACACGCAGGTCGAAGAAGCGCGTCAAAACGGTCACCTGATCGCGGGCTTCGAGATCGACCTGGACCGTCGCAAGGGTCGGTTGCGCCCAGAAGGCGGCGGCGTCCGCCCAACCGTCGCGCGGACGCGCTGCGATGACCGCCCGCGCCTGCTCCGGTCCGACCGCTCCGTTCGTCAGCATGGTCAGCAAGGGCGCCTGCTCCGGCGTCAGGGTGTTCACATTCAGGGGCGACAGACGCGAGGTCGGCAGGGCGCACAGATATGGCCTCAGACGGCGATAGGTCCCTGCGTCCACGCCCTTGACCGCGCGGAGCTCGCTGACTTCGGCCAGCATCACACCGCCGGTGCGGTAGGGGTTGGTCAGGCCCGCATAGGCTCCGTCCTCCGCTCCAAGCGGCGACGGCGTGGTGTCGGCGTCCAGCCAGTCCGTCAGGGCGTCAGCGATCGCGCGCATCCGGCTGTCAGGCGCGCCGACGGCCCGGCCCAGGGCCCGGAACTGCAACGCCCCGAGGGGGCGCGCCGTGAGGTCCTCGCCGACTCCCAGCACCAGGCTGTTGAGGTTGAAACAGGCCTGGCCGTCGGTGACGGTGGCGGTCAGGTTTCCTCCCTCGATCGGGAAGGTCATCGGCCGCCCGTTCCAGGCCGGCTCCAGCGGGGTACGGGTAGGTCCGGCCGCGGCAAGGCGCGTGATCTGCTCGCGCGCCAGATTTTCAACGCCGGCCGCATACCACTGGGCCTGGCTCTGGAACTCGGCATTGGCGGTGCGGCGGACGGAGAAGCGGACGTCATCGAGGATCGCGACGGCGACCACGGACATGACGGCGACGAGCAGCAGCACTGTCAGCAGCGCCATACCTTGCCGTTCGGTCCGCCGGCCCTTCATTGGCCGCTTCCGACGATGAACAGTTGTTCGACCCGGCCAAAGCCCTCGATCGTCATCTCGATGCGGACGGCGTCGGGCAGCGGCCGGTCGTAGCTGGAGATGAAGGCCGGCGCCGCCACGCCGTCCCGCACGAAGTTGACCGTGACGTCGCTTACCCCACGATAAAGCACCTGGGGCGGGCCGGGGCGGGCGCCGTCCAGATGGGTGGAGGCGCGCCGTTCAAGCCGGCCCTCGACCAGGCGATATTCCACCCGCTGCAGGGACGGTCGGGCCTGTCCGCCGGGGTTGCTCCAGCCGGCGCGGTTCAGCAGCAGGATCGGTTCGCCGGGTGCCGTCGCGCCTATGATGGGCTGGGGCGTCGGACGGCCGGTGGGGCCGCGCGAGCGTCGGGCCGCGGCCTGACCGAGATCGGCGCGCAACAGACCGCGCATCCGCTGGAGGTCGCCGACCCGATCGCTGGCCGCCTTGATGGCGAACCGGTTATTGATCGCGCCGCTCAGAACGGCCGCGCCGGCGGCCGCCAGCATGGCGAAGATCATCAGCGAGATCATGACTTCGACCAGGGTAAAGCCGGCGCGCTGTTTCATGATCGCGCCCTTGATCGGAACAGGGTGCGTTCAGCGGCCTGGCCTTCGGCGTCGTTGACCGTGATGTGGACGCGAACCAGATCGGGCGCGTCGGTGGAGACGACTGTCCGGGTCCACCGCCAGCGGCGCTCAGCGAGCAGGGTCTGGCCCGTTGTGGTTCCCTCGCCAACCGACGACGCGGTCATGGATTCCACGGCGAGGTTTTCGGCGAGGATGCCGCCGAGGGTTCGGGTTTCGACCCGGGCGGCCGAGCGCGTGTTCTCAGCGGAGAGGTTCAACAGGGCCAGCGCCGCCAGGCTGAAAACGGCCATGGCCACGAGAAGCTCGATCAGGGTGAAGCCTTGCCTGTCAGGCGCGCTACCGCTCGCTGCTTGTGCAACGGTGGGGGGTGCGAGATTGCGCGAAGCACCAGGCCGCGTCGGCTCGACAAGGCGGAGCCTTGTGACCGCGGCCCAACCGACACTCCGATCGTTGGCACTCCTCATCCCGTCAGCCATCGAGCGTGACCTCTCCGGCGCCGTCGACGGTGATGGTTCGGCTGTTGCGTTCGCGGGTCAGGGTGAGGGTGGCGGCTTCGGTGATGCCGGTAGGGTCGAACACGATGCGAACCTCCGACGGCGCGACGGTGAGGCCCGCCGTCCAGATCTCTGACTCGAACGGGCCCTCATCCAGCGCCGACCACGCAGCGCCGTCGAAGACGGCAAAGGCGTAGCCGACCGACGTCGCGTCGACAGCGACGGGGCGATTGGACAGGATGGCTTCCTCGCGGGCGCGGCTCAGCCGTGCGGCGAACCGCTCGGCGTCCTCCGCCACGGACGGCCGCGGGTCAGGCGCCGAGAGTATCACCGCGCCGGCGGCCAGTCCCATGATGGCCACGGCGATCAGCAATTCCACCAGGGTGAAGCCGGAGCGGGACCGGTGGGACCTAGTCCTGCCAGTTGCCGAGGTCGGCATCGTTACCCTCGCCCCCTTCCTTGCGGTCGGCGCCGTAGGAGTAGACGTCGAACTGGCCGCCATGCGCGCTCTGGCGGCGGTATCGATAGGGCTCGCCCCACGGGTCCTCGGGCAGGCGTCGCACATAACCGCCCGGACGGTAGCGGGCGGGGCTGGCAAGGTTCGCCGGCGCAGCGACCAGCGCCTGCAGATCTTCCGGGAAATCGAGGTTGTCGAGCCGGTAGGTCTCGATCGCCTGTTCGAGGGTGGCGATGTCCGCTTTCGCCTTGGTCACCATGGCCTGATCCCGGCTGGGCAGGACGTTGATCGCGACGACGGTCGCGAGCAGGCCGATGATGACCACCACCACCATCATCTCGACAAGGGTGAAGCCTTCCCGCTGAGGGCCGCGGTCACAGGGCTTCGCCCACTCGACCCGACGCGGCCGTGCGCTCCGCGCAAGGCGGACCTTCAACCAGCGAACCGCTGCACGGCGAGTGTTATGGGCGCGCATAATTCCTCCTCACCCCATGGCCAGGGTGTTGATCTGCAGAATGGGCAGCAGGATGGACAGGATGATCACGGCGACCACGCCGCCCATGACCACAATAATGGCGGGTTCGATAAGGCTCAGCATCACGGCGGTGAATGTCGAGAACTCCCGCTCCAGATATTCGGCGGCGCGCTCCAGCATCGGCTCCAGCCGGCCGCCGGCCTCGCCCGAGGCTGTCATGGTCACCAGGATCGGGGGGAAGACATCGGCCCGACGCATGGCGGCGGAGAGCCCTCCGCCCTCACGCACAGCTTCGGCCATCATTTCCGTGGCCAGTCGCAGGCGTCGGTTGGATACGGTCCGGGCCGTGATCGTCAGGCCTTCGAGAACCGGCAGGCCCGCCGTGATCATCGTCGACAGGGTCCGCGCCATCTTCGCCCCGTGCAGATCGCGCGCCAGCCGACCGATCAGGGGCAACCGCAGGATGGCGGTGTCGACCTGCAGACGGGCGACCGGATTGCGCAAGGCCAGCACGCCCCCGGCAGCGGCCGCGGCCAGCAGCAGCGCCGCCAGCCAGCCCCAGTCGCGCATGCCGTCCGACAGACCGATCACCAGCCGCGTCAGCAGCGGCAGGGTCTGGTTCATGCTGTCGAACTGGTCCACCACCTTGGGAACTACGAAGGTCATCAGGGCAATCACCACTCCGATCGCCACGACCGCCAGCACCGCCGGATAGACCAGGGCCGTGATCACCTTGCCCCGTACGACCTGATCGCGCTCCAGCCCGTCGGCCAGCCGCTCCAGAATGGGTGAGAGTGCACCCGAGGTCTCGCCCGCCGACACCATGGCCCGATAGAGCGGTGGGAAGGCGGAACCCTGCAGGGCCATGGCGTCTGACAGCCGCCGTCCCTCCATCACCCCGCCATGCACCCCCTCCAGTACCGCGCGTACCGCGGGGCGATCCGCCTGTATCGCAATGGCCCGAAGCGCCTCCTCAACAGGCGACACGGTCACCAGGGTGGCGAGCTGGCGCGTCACAAGGGCGAGGGTGCGGGCGTCCAGCTTTCCGGCCCTGCGCGACGCCGCGGCTTCCAGAGCACCTCGCGACGGGGTCGCGCCCCGCGACGCGGCGACCTCAAGCGGCATCAATTTGCGGCGTCCCAGCAGGGCCCGCGCGGCGCCGTCGTCGTCGGCGGTCAATGTCCCGCTGACCGTTCGTCCGCCCGCGTCCACCGCCACATAGTCGAAGGCCGCCATCAGGCCGCGTCCTCGCGCCCGGTCGAGGGAACGGCGACGGTGAGAGCGGTATCGTCGTGGGCTTCAACCGTCTCCTGGCGGGTCACCCGCACCGCTTCCTCGACCGAGGTCGCGCCCTCCAGCACCAGCGTCCGCGCGCGCTGCGTCAGGGTCTCCGCCCCAGCGAAAGCGACGGCGTTGATCGCCTCTTCACCGGCCTCGGCAGCGATCAGACGGCGCACCCGGTCATCTACCCGGATCACTTCATACAGACCCACCCGCCCGACATAGCCCGTCTGGCCGCAGTGGCTGCAGCCCTGCGGCCGCCAAACCTTCTGACCGACCTTGATGCCCGCCAGTCGGGCAGTCGCCTTGTCCGCCGCTTCCGGCCGCCGGCAGTCGCCGCAAAGGCGGCGCACAAGCCGCTGGGCCACGATGAGCCGCAGGGTCGAGGCGAGCAGGAATGGCTCCACGCCCATGTCTCGCAGTCGCGTAACCGCCCCCGCCGCATCATTGGTGTGCACAGTGGAGAGGACGAGGTGCCCGGTCAGGGCTGCCTGCACCGCGATCCGCGCGGTCTCCACATCCCGAATCTCGCCGACCATGACCACGTCCGGGTCCTGACGCAGGATGGCCCGCAGGCCCGCCGCGAAGGTCATGCCGACCTTGGGATTGACCTGGGTCTGGCCGACGCCGTCGATGGCGTATTCCACCGGGTCCTCGACCGTCAGGATATTGCGCGTCGCATCGTTCAGCAGCGACAGGCCGGCGTAGAGCGAGGTGGTCTTGCCCGAGCCCGTCGGACCGGTGACCAGGATGATGCCGTTGGGCTCCCGCAGCGCCGCGCGGAAGGCGTCCAGCGCATCGGGGGCCATGCCCAGCCGGTCCAGCGTCAGCCCGGCCTGATCGCGGTCCAGAATACGCAGCACCACCCGCTCGCCCATCCGCGAAGGCAGGGTGGAGACGCGCACGTCAAGGGTCTTGCCGCCGAGTGCCAGCGGGATGCGCCCGTCCTGCGGCACGCGCTTTTCGGCGATGTCCAGCCGCGCCATCACTTTGATGCGGGACACAAGGAGGGGCGTGATCCGTGGGTTCAGCGACAGGGTTTCGCGCAGTACGCCGTCAATCCGCATCCGCACCGTCAGCGCCGTCTCGAAAGGCTCAAGGTGGATATCGGAGGCACCGGCCCGCACGGCTTCGGCGATGATGCCGTTGATCAGCCGGATCACCGGGGCGTCGTCGGCCGTGTCCAGCAGATCGGCGGCCGCCGGGATGTCGTCGATCAGGCTCTCAAGTCCTGAGGGCATTGACAGATCGTCGCCGTCCGTCGCGCTCAGATGGTCGCCCGCATACACTTGCGACAGCTGCCGGTCGAAGGTCGCCTGATCCAGCGACTCGACCCTGAGCGGTCGTCCGAGCGCGCGGCGCGTCTCGATCAGGGCCGACGGATCGGCACCCTCCCGCAATCCCACCACGGCGATCTCACCCGCCTCCAGCAGGATCACCCCGTGCCGCTTGGTGAAGCCGTAGGGCAGAGTCGGATTGATCAGGGTGATCATTGACGGCTCACCCCTGGGGGACCGGCGGCAGCGGCGCGGCCGTCACGTCGCCGACCGGGGCGGTGATCGTATAGTCCGGGGCGGTCGGTGCCTGGGTGCGCATATAGTCGCGCAGCATCTCGTCCAGGCTGGGCTCGACGCCCGGGGCATTGTTCAGCTGCTGCTGGCGCATATAGCCCCAGCGGTCGGCCGCCAGCGCCTGGGCGTCGGCCGGGCTGCGGATGATGGTGGGGCGGATGAACACCATCAGATTGGTGCGACCGCGCTGGCGGCTGGTCGAGCGGAACAGGCCGCCGACGTAGGGCAGGCTGGCCAGCCCCGGCACCCCGTCCACCGACAGCCGGTCGTTCTGGTCCAGCAGGCCACCGGCGACCGCGATGTCGCCGTCGTCGACCACCAGCGTCGTCTCCAGTTCGCGCTTGTTCAGTACCAGATCATTGGCGCTGTCGGTCAGCACGCCGTTGATGCTGGACACCTCCTGACGCAGGAACAGGGTGATCGAACCGCCGGCATTGATCTGTGGCCGGACCACGAGCTTGACCCCGATGTCCTGACGCTGGGTCGTGCGGAAGGGGTTGGCGTTGCCGTCCAGCAGGGTCTCGCCGGTTGTTATTGGCACCTCCTGGCCGACGAGGATGGTGGCCTCTTCATTGTTCAGCGTCATCAGCGACGGCGTCTGCAACAGGTTGGAGCCCGCGTCGGTCTTGGCCGCATTGATGATGAAGCCGAACAGGCCGTCGCCGATGCGTCCCCCGCCCCCGCCGATGAAGCCGTTGGCACCCAGCAAGGTGTTCAGGGCCAGATTCTGCAGCTGTTCGCGCAGCGGATCACCGGCCGGAAGCTGACCCGCCCCGGCCCCGCCCGCCAGCGGAACCAGCGGTGCCGCGCGGTCGGAGTAGTTGGTCAGGCCGACGGGATTGCCGTCCGCCCCTGCCAGAAGCCACTGCACGCCCAATTCCTTGACCGCATTATCCGACAACTCGACCACGATGGCTTCGATCAGCACCTGCTGGCGGCGCTGGTCCAGCTGGCGGATCACCTCGGCCAGCATCCGCTGCGTGTCCGCCGACGCCGAGATCACCAGTGCGTTGGCACCGGGGAAGCGGGCGATCACCGCGCTCTGTCCCGCCACGGGCACCGCCGGGGCGGCGGCCGGTGCAGCCGCTGCGGCGGCATCGCTACCCGCGCCGCTTCGCCCGGAGGCTGGAGAGTTCGCGGTTGCCGCCGTCACCGGCTGGCCCACCACCTGTTGCAAGACCGGGAGCAGGGCCTCGGCGTCAGCGTGCTGCAGGAAGACCACGCGCACATCGTCGGCGCTCTCGGCGCGGCGGTCCAGGTCCTCGATCAGAGGCCGGATGCGCGCCATGGCAGAAGGATCGCCGCGCAGCACGATGGAGTTGGAGCTCTCCACCGGGGTCACAGTCACCATTCCTGAGCCCGGCTGGCCGCCCGGCGGAGCCAGAACCGTCTGCAGGACGTTCGCGATTTCGCGCGCCGAGGAGTTCTCGAGCGTCACCACCTCGAACCCGGTCCGGTCCACATCGATCCGCCCGATCAGGGCGCGAATACGAACCAGGTTGTCGGAGAAGTCGGCCACCACCACGCTGTTTGCGCCAGGGTTGGCCAGCACCTGACCCTGCGCGCCCACCAGCGGTCGGATGGTCTCCGCCGCCGATGCCGCATCGATGTTGCGGAGCTGGAACACCTCGGTCGAGAACCGCTCCGAGCCTACGGTCGCGGGACCTTGCGCCGCGCCCTGCGCCGGGCTGATCCGGTAGGCCCCCGAGGCCGTCGGTGTCACCACCAGTCCGTTGGCCCGCAGCGTCGACAGGAAGACCTCGAACAGCTGGGTCCGGCTCAGCGGCCGGTCGCTGGACACTGTCACTGTGCCCGACACCCCGGGATCGACGATGAAAGTCCGTCCCGTCGAGCGTGCCACATCCTGGATAAAGGCGCGGATGTCCGCGCCCTGCACGTTCAACGTCTGGGACTGGGCCGCCGCGGGCGCTGCCGTCAGTGGACCTTGGGCCACCAGCACGGCCGCCATGACGGCGCCGATCACATTTGATCGCTTCATCGGCCGGTTCCTATTGTGGAGGTCTGCACCTGTCCGTCCCGCTCATAGCGGACCTCGGCACCCGAACTGTTGGCGAGCTGGGTCCGCAAGGCGGCTATCCGCTCAAGGCTGTCGAGCGACTGACCGTTCACCGCCAGGATCACGTCGCCCGCCTGAAGTCCCGCCGCGCGCAGCACCGCCGGATCGCCCGCCCCCGACACGGTGAACCCGTCCATCCGGAAGCCCCGCATCCGTGGCCTGAGACCCGCCTGGCTCATCAGCCGCGCCGGATCGACCCTGACGCCTGTCGCCGCCGCCGGGGCCACCGACGCGGGAGGGGCGGGCGGGGCGGGTGTCGGCGTCACAGTCTGCGGCGTGGACGGCGGTGGGGGAGGCGGGGCCACGCCCAACGGCACGTCCGAAAAGATCAGCCGGCTGAGCGAGGCTCCGCGCGCCAGCGTCACATGATCGGCGCCCACGCCGCTTAGCACCAGTCCCGGCTCGACCTCTTCGCCCACGCCCACTGACACCTGCCGTCCGTCAGCCAATCCAATGATCGCGGAGCCGCCCCCGGCTCCGTCCGAGCGCACGCCATACAATCGCATCTGGCCGCTCCCCGCCGCGCTTGCCTCGGCAAGACTGCTCTGCCCCCCGGTGCGGAAAAAGGCGTCGAAACGTTGGAATACTGCAGGGTCAGCGGGTTTGGACGTCGCCGGCGTTGAGTTCGTCGCGCCCTGGGCGGATAGCGCCGGCCTGAACACAATCCAGCCGAGCTGGCCCAGTTGAGCGATCAGGGCCAGCGCCAGCAAAATCTCGAGGCCGCGCCGGATGCGGTCCGGCCGGGCCGCCAGTGCGCCCCGAGCCTGCGTGCTGTAACGGTGAACTGCGCCGATCACTGTGGCGTGCCTCAAGTGGACCCCGACGGCCCGGCGGTCTTCCTAGACCGATCATCCGTTTCCGGGCTTCATCGAATCATGACGGCCCGGCGAACCTGCCGTGACAATTGCAACGTGTGCGGAAGAGTTACCGCAAAGCTCTCTTGTAACCGGGGCAGGGAGGCCGTCAAGCGACGGCCTCCCCAAGCGGTCTAGAAGCGTGCGGTCAGGCTGACCGAAGCGCTGGATCCCAGCTCGTAGTTGTTGATCAGGATCTTGTTGCCCAGTTCCTGGAACTCGTCGAAATCCGTGTTCAGCAGATTCCGGAGTTCGAGCGCGAAGCCCATGTCGCGGCCGCCCACTTCGAAATCCTTGCGGTAGACGAAGTCGATGAAGATGCCTGGATCCTGGATGTAGTCCGGCTCGCGGTTGCCAGCGCTGCCTGCGCCACGGGCGCTGATGCGCTCGCTGACGT
>VFBG01000216.1 GCA_006515835.1 bacterium
GCGGCGCATGTTGCGACGCGAGGGCGATACTTTGCGCTTCGGAACGGCCATGTCCGTCTCAATCTTCTCAAGGGTGGCGCCGGCGGAGGCGCGAAAACAACAGCGGCGGCCCGAAAGAGCCGCCTGCGAGGGCGGGCTTATGCCTCAACCCGGCCCGGAGTTCAAGCGGGAGCTTGCGCCGCCCCCTTCGCCGCCCGGTCCGCGCGCGACAGGGCGTAATAGAGGCTGTCCTTCCAGACGCCACCGATGTTCCAGGTGCGCTCTGCAAAGCCTGTCCTGACGAACCCCAGCCGCTCAAGCAGCCGAATCGAGGCGGCGTTGTCCGGGTCGACGTCGGCGGTCAGGGTTTCGAGGGCACAGGTCCGGAACACATGGTCGATGGCCGCCCCGACCGCCTCGGACGCCAGTCCATGGCCCCAGCAGTCGGGATGCAGGATGTAGCCGACGTCGGGCAGCCTCCAGAAGCCGGCCTTGCCGATCACCCGACCGTCCAGCTCGACCACGAAGTCGGGGTGGTCGGGGCCGTTGGCGATCATGGCGTCGAGCCATTCCCGTGTCTGCTCCAGCGTCTCATGCGGCGGGGTCGACCACCAGCGGGTGGCGCGGGGGTCCGACAGGACGGCGTGCAGTCCGTCCAGATCGTCGGAACGGGCGGATCGCAGGATCAGTCGAGGTGTGCGAATCTCCACCGCTCAGGCCAGTTCATGTTCCATGACGACGAAATACAGGTCGTCGCGTTTGGGCAGACCGAAGCGGGGATTGCCATAGGGAAACGGCAGGGTGTCGCCTGTCCGCTGATAGCCCAGCCGCTCGTACCAGGCGATCAAGGTCTCGCGCTGGGGCAGGACCGAAATCCGCACCCGGCGGGCACCGAAGCGGTCGGCGAGCGCGGCGTGGGCCGCCCCGACCAGCTTTCGACCCAAACCGCCACCCTGCAGCGTCGGACGGATCGACAGCATGCCGAAATAGCCGGTCCCCTCGCCGCGGTCCGCGATCAGAACACAGCCGAGCAGGTCGCCCTCGCGCCATGCAGACAGCAGCGCCTGCGTCGGGTCGGCGAGAATGTCGGCAAGGTCCTCGGGATCGGTGCGCTGGCCGTCCAGCAGGTCGGCCTCGGTGGTCCAGCCGGCGCGTGAGGATTCGCCACGGTAGGCGCTCTCGATCAGGCGATGCAGGTCAGGGATGTCCGCCGCTGTCGCGTCACGGATGGTGATCTCAGTCATGGGCCAGCATTTCGCTGACCGCCTCGCCGATCGCAAGCGAGCTCGTCAGGCCGGGGCTTTCAATGCCGAACAGGGCGACCAGACCATCAAGGCCATGGACGTCGCGGCCATGCAGCTGGAAGTCCGGCTGCGGCTCTCCCGGCCCATGCAGCTTGGGGCGGATGCCAGCGTAGTCGGGGGTCAAGGTGCCGTCCGGCAGGCCGGGCCAGAAGCGGCGGATATAGCCCTCGAACTCCGCGGCCTTGGCGGCGTCGACCGAATAGTCCTCGGTTTCGACATAGACCAGGTCGGGGCCGAACACAGCCTGTCCGCCCAGGTCCTTGCGATAGTGGGTGCCGAGCGCGCCGGGGATGGGCGGCGGATAGATCAGACGCTCGAACGGCGCCTTTCCGGTCAGGCGGAAATAGATGCCCTTGCCGAAATGACCCGGCGGGATTCGGTCGGCGGGGTAGCCGTCGATCCGGGCCGCGACAGCCTGTGCGGCGAGCCCAGGCGCTGTGACCAGCAGACGTGTGGTCAGGCTCGCCCCGCCCTCCCCGCCCGCCGTAATCGTGAAGCCGCCGCCGGGCAGAGGCTCGGCCCGCTCGAACGGCGTGGAGACGACGACCGAGCCCCCCGTCTCACCGATCTCTCCCTCGAGGGCCAGCATGTAGCCGTGGCTGTCGAACACCCCGCTCTCGGGCGAGAGGATAGCAGCGTGGGCGTTCAGGCCCGGCTCCAGCGCCCGGGCCTGGGCACCGGTCAGATGCTCCAGCCCCTCGACGCCATTGGCGGTCGCCTGGACGAAGATGGCCTCGATCCGCTCGACCTCAGCCTCGTCCGTGGCCACGACCAGCTTG
>VFBG01000041.1:0-13826 GCA_006515835.1 bacterium
CGCGCGAGGTGACCCTGCTGCCCCGCCACTGGGACTGGCTGGCCGGCCAGCCGGGCGGGGCATCGGTGGCCTTGCGCAAACTGGTCGAGGGCGCGCTGCGCGAGGCGGAGGGCCCGGATCGGGCGCGCCGGGCGAAGGAGGCGACCTATCGCTTCATGACCGCGATGGCGGGCGATCTGCCCGGCTATGAAGAGGCGACGAGGATGCTGTTCGCCGGGGACTGGACGGCGTTCGACACGGCGGTCGAGGGGTGGCCGGAGGGGGTGCGGGAGATGGCGCGCGGGATGGCGGCGGGGGCTTGGCGGAATGGGGCGGGGTGAGCGTCCTTTCTCCCGCAATGGGGGAAGGGACGCTAGGAGGCCGGACTAACCTGCACCCTGAGCGGCTTCGATGCCTCTTTCAATCCTTGCGGTCAGGACGAAGAGAAACTGGCCAAGGGCCTCGGCGAACTCAACTGATTGCCGAGCTTCGGCTTCGGATACGTGGGGCCGTTGTTCGTCGGCGTGGCGCGGGCGGTTCGATCCAAGCCGAACTTCATGGGCCCAATTCGCCATCGATTCTGTGAGGATATTGCCCGCGAGAGCTTGGTCGATCCTCGTGTAGAGAGATCCGTCGCGGAGACCCTTCTCTTTCAGCATCGCGTCCACCGCTGAGCCGGCCATTACGGCTGCCGCATCTGGCGCGTGAAGGGTTTCGAACGCTTGCTGCAAGAATCTCCGTGCAGGCTGCGGAACATCCTCGTGGGCCGTTCGTGCTTCTGGGATAATTTCAATGATCTGAGGGTTGGCAACGGGTTCCGCAGGATTGCCCTTCGCGAGAACAACATGCCCGCAACGCGTGCAGGCGTAGGCGGCCCACCGGCTTTGTGGACCACCATCTTGTCTCTGGATTTTATTCTCCGACTGCCAAACCAGCCGGAGGACGGGGGCCGCCACTGAGCAGTGAGGACACCGAGTAACCTCGTTTAGACTCCCCTGTCCGATGCGATCCATCTAACCCACCTTCACCCGCGTCGCCGCCTCCGGCAGATCCTCCCCGAACGCCCGCTGGTAGAATTCCGCGATCGTCGGCCGCTCGAGCTCGTCGCATTTGTTCAGGAACGTCAGGCGGAAGCTCAGCCCCACGTCACCCGCGAATATGATCGCGTTCTGGGCCCAGGTGATCACCGTGCGCGGGCTCATGACCGTCGAGATGTCGCCGTTCATGAAGGCGTTGCGGGTCATGTCGGCGACGCGGACCATGGCGGCGATCCGGCGGCGGCCATCGGCGTCCTGCCATTCCGGCACCTTGGCGGCCACGATCTCGGCCTCGACGTCGTGGTCGAGGTAGTTGAGCGTGGTGACGATGTTCCAGCGGTCCATCTGACCCTGATTGATCTGCTGGGTGCCGTGGTACAGGCCCGAGGTGTCGCCCAGGCCGATGGTGTTGGTGGTCGAGAACAGGCGGAACCACTTGTTCGGGCGGATGACGCGGTTCTGGTCCAGCAGGGTCAGGCGGCCCTGGGCCTCCAGCACGCGCTGGATGACGAACATCACATCGGGACGGCCGGCATCGTATTCGTCGAACACCAGGGCGATCGGGCGCTGGATGGCCCAGGGCAGCATGCCCTCGCGGAATTCGGTGATCTGCTTGCCGTCCTTCAGGACGATGGCGTCCTTGCCGACCAGATCGATCCGGCTGACGTGGCTGTCGAGGTTCACGCGCACGGTCGGCCAATTCAGCCGGGCGGCGACCTGTTCGATGTGGGTCGACTTGCCGGTGCCGTGGTAGCCCTGGACCATGACGCGGCGGTCGAAGCTGAATCCGGCGCAGATGGCCAGCGTCGTCTGCGGGTCAAAGCGATAGGCCTCGTCGATCTCGGGCACATGGCTGTCGCGCTGGGTGAAGACCGGCACGGTCATGTCCGAGTCGACACCGAAGATCTCGCGCACCGTGGCGCGGCGGTGCGGTTCGAGCGTCAGCAAGGGATCGGGGGAGGCGTCGAGCGGGGAGGTCATGACGGGAGCGATTACCGCACCGTCACCGGGTGGTCGAGGCCCATGCCGACACGAAGTCCCGCATTGAGCGCAAAGGGCAGATGCGAGATCAGCGGCGGGACCAATCCCTTCAGCCAGTCGGCCAGCGGCGAGGTGTTGCGGACCATGCCGGTCAGGCCGCGCACCCGGTCGACAACGGCGGCGTCCACCGGGTGGCGGATGCGGTGGTAGTCCTCCAGCCGCCCGGCCTCACCGTTCAGGAAGTCGGCGGCGCAGGCGGCATAGACGAAGGCGTCCTCGATGCCGAGGTTCATGCCGCGCGCGCCCATCGGCGAGTGGATATGGGCTGCGTCGCCCGCCAGACAGATGCGATCGACGGTCATCCGCTCGACCATGCGGTGGGAGATGCGGAAATCGCTCTGCCAGTGGATGGTCCCGACTGCCCAGTCTGGCGGCAGACCCTCGAGCAGCGGCCGGCCGAAGCCGATCAGGCGGAAGGTCCTGCCCGAAAAGGGCAGAACGATAAGGACGCCCTCGTTGTGCAGGTCGATCCAGCCCTGGTCGGGCTGGGGTCCGTCGATGTCGACGTCCGCTAACTGCCAGGGCTCGTCCCAGCCGTCGCCGGGGAAGTCCAGATTGAGCGCCTTGCGCACGGTGGAATGGGCGCCGTCGGCGGCGAAGAGCAGGGGGGTGCGGATCGTCACGCCATCGGCGAGCGTAGCGATCACCGCATCGGCGTCCTGTGAAACCTCGGCCAGAGCCATGCCGCGCTCGGGGACGACGCCAAACGAAGCGAGCGCTTCGGTCAGCAGGGCCTCGGTGCGGGCTTGCGGCAGGATCACCATCGGATGGCTCGCGCCCAGCGCTCTCCAGTCCGGCTTGAGGGTCGTCAGCGGCCTGCCGTTGTGATGCAGGAACAGGGTCCGCATCTCCTGCCCCTCGGCGAGAATGCGGGCGGTGACGCCTGTGTCCTGCAACAGGGACAGGGTACGCGGATTGACGCCCAGGGCCTTGGAAGTCCGCGTCGGCTGCTCGGCGGCGTCGATGAGGCGGACCGGCACGCCGCGCCGGCTCAGGAACAGCGCGCCGGCCAGTCCCGCGGGACCGGCACCGACGATCAGAACCCGAGGCGAGGCGGCGCTCATGGCCGCAACGCTATTCCGCGCTCAGGGCGACGTCCACATTGCCGCGAGTGGCGTTGGAGTAGGGGCAGACCTGGTGGGCCGTCTGGATCAGGTCGTCGATCACCGCCTGCTCGAGCCCGTGGTNNNNGTCGAGGTTGAAGCCTTCACCGCGGGTGTTCTTGCCGAAGCCGACGGTGGAGTGGATCTTCGTGTCCGGGCCGACCGGCGTGCCGGCCTTGCCGCTGACCAGCCGCAGTGCGCCGAGGTAGCAGGCGGCGTAGCCGGTTGCGAAGAGTTGTTCGGGATTGGTCCCGGCACCGCCCTTGCCGCCCATTTCGGTGGGAACGGACAGAAGGACGTCGATCTTGCCGTCATCGGTGGCAGAACGGCCTTCGTCGCGGCCTCCGCCGGATGCGACGGCGTGAGCCTTGTAGAGAACTTCCATGGGAGGGATCCTGCGTGAGGGGACCCCTTAGCTAGGCACCCTTGCGCGCGGCGCTAGGCCAGACCCGCCTTCTTCAGCGTCTTGTACGCCTTGATGACGCTCTGCAGCTTGGCTTCCGCGCCGCGGTCGCCCTGGTTCAGGTCGGGGTGGAAGCGCTTCAGCATCTCATGATAGCGCGCCTTGACCCCGGCCTTGTTGGTGCGGGCGTCCAGATCGAGCACGGACAGCGCGGCGCGCTCCAGCTTGCCGAGACGAAGCGTGTCCTCGCCCGCGGGACTGGCCTGCTCCTTGGTGCGGCGGCCGAAGAGACCGAAACTGTCCTGCCAGCTGCCGGCACCCTTGGTGTTGGCCGTGCCCATCTTCGAGGCGAAGGCGGCGGCCTCGCGGCTGAATTTGCCGGCCTTCATCTCCCAGGTCGGGCGCCCGCCCGTCATGGCCTCGTTCTCCTTGGCCGCGCGGACCTCGCCGTCGCTCATGCCGGCGTAGAAGTTCCAGCCCTTGTTGTACTCGCCCGCATGGCCCTGACAAAACTCATAGAAGTCGTTCAGCCGCTCGCGCGACTTGGGCGCGCGGGCCGTCGCCGGCTTGGTGCAGTCGGGCCACTGGCAGCGGATTTCGCCGGGCTTGAGGTGCAGGACGTCAGCCTCCGCCGCCTCCTCTTCGGGGCGCGGCGGCTTGATCCGCATGTCCTTGAAGCGGGGCTTGTATTCAAACTCGGATGACATCAACGCCAGTGTAAGGTCGAATTGGTCACCAACAAGGACACACACATGCCGGAAGGCCCGATTGCGACGATTATCCGGGAAAAACTCGTGGCGGGCCTGTCGCCAGAGCGGCTGGACATCGAGGACGACAGCGCGCGGCACGCCGGGCATCACCACGAAGGCGGCATGGACGCGAAGCCCGGCGGCGAGAGTCACTTCAATGTCACCATCGTTTCCGCGGACTTCGAAGGCCAGGGACGGGTGCAGCGCCAGCGAGCCGTCAACACCCTTCTGCGCGAGGAACTGGCCGGTCCGGTCCATGCGCTGTCGATCAAGGCCCTGACTCCGGCGGAGGCCGAAGCGACGGTCGGCTGAGGTTCGACGAACGACATTCGTGACAGAACGGTCACGTTCACCTCGTCTTAGAAGGTTCGTCCTAGCGTCCCGGTGGGGTTAATGAGGGCTGGGCGCAATGGTGGAATCCGACGGCATCGGCAAGTCGACCAGCGGCGAGCCCGGAGCCGGCGAGGCCGCTCAGGCCTTGCGCGCGATTCTCCAGACCCAATACCTCCGCTACATGATCATTGCCACCTGGGCGCTCGGCCTGCTGGCGACGGTTGGTTTCACCAGCGCGGCGCTGTGGTTCGTAGGAACCATAGCCGCCGGGGCCATCCGCGGTGCCGTAGAGAAGCGCATCAGCGACCGGGTCGGCGCGGGCTGGGGTCTCGTATTCCCGGCCGTAGCGACCGCCACGACCGCCGCCTGGGCCACCGCGCCCCTGATCGCCTGGTATTCCGGTCATCCTTTCGGGCCTGCGCTCGCCGCGACCTTGCTGGTCTGCGGCTATGTGCTGGTGTTCTCGCAGCTGCGCGCGTCGCCGCGACAGGCCCTGGTCATTTCCTCGCCCTACGGTGTAGCCGCTTCGGTCATCCTGATCAGCATGTGGGGCGGGCCGCTGTTCTGGCCCTTCCTCTCGATCCTGCCACTGGCGGGGTCGGGTCTCGTGGTTCTGGTCATGATGACGATGCTGCGGGAAGAACGAATCCGCGCCTTCCAGGAGCACCAGTCCCACCTGATCGAGGAACTGGAGGCCGCGCGCGACAAGGCCAATGCCGCCAGCGACGCAAAGTCCAACTTCCTCGGCGTCATTTCACACGAACTGCGCACGCCGATGAACGGCGTGCTCGGTGCCGCCCAGCTGCTGGCCGCCACGCGGCTGGAGCAGACCCAGCGGGACTATCTGTCGATCATCCGCAACTCCGGCGACAATCTGCTGAGCCTGCTGAACGACATTCTCGACATGACCAAGATCGAGGCCGGCAAGATGACCTTCGAGGTCGTGGATGTCTCGATCGAGGATCTGCACAAGCGGGTGACAGGCCCGTTCCAGGCCCAGGCCGAGGCCAAGGGCCTGACGTTCAACGCCCGCTTCGAAGGCGACATCCCGGCTGTGGTGCGCGGCGATCCGCTGCGCGTCTGCCAGGTGGTCCACAATCTGCTCTCCAATGCAGTGAAATTCACCGACAAGGGCGAGGTCTCGTATCTGGTGCGGGGCGAGCGACTGGAAAACGGTCGCGTGCGTTTCGACTTCGCCGTCACGGATTCCGGCGCGGGCATCGCGCCGGACGACCTGGCCCGGCTGTTCCAGCCCTTCACCCAGGTCGACGCCTCCTCCACGCGGCGGTTCGGCGGCACCGGGCTGGGCCTTACGATCTCGCGGCGCATGGCCAACATCATGGATGGAGACATCAGCGTGGTGTCGACCCTGGGCGAAGGATCGACCTTCACCTTCACGGTCGAGGCCGACGTGGTCGAGTGGACGCGCCAGGCCGCCGCCGAACCGATCCATGCCGAGATCAAGGACGGGCAGGCGCTCAGCGTTCTGGTGGTCGAGGATCACCCGGTCAACCGCATGATCCTCGAGGCCTGGATGGGTTCCGCCGGCCATGGCTGCGCCACCGCCGAAAACGGTCAGATCGCCGTCGAGGCCGCGGGCGAGCAACGCTTCGACCTGATCATCATGGACGTGAACATGCCCGTGATGGACGGTCTGACCGCTACCCGGGCGATCCGGGCCGGTGAAGGCGCCAATCAAGACACCCCGATCGTCGTCCTGTCGGCTTCGGCTCGCCGCGAGGACCATGCCGCGGGGCTGGACGCCGGGGCTGACGCCTATCTGAACAAGCCGATCGATTTCGCCGCCCTGGCCAAGGTCATGAACCGGGTCGCCGGGGGCCGCGCGGCCATCCGGGCGCTGGTCGACACCGGCGAGACGGCCGCCGCCGCCTGATCCGGCGGCAATAGCGGTCAAAAGGCGACCGTCTCCTGAACTCCAGGAGACCAGCGTCGTTCAGACGTGGCTCAACGGCCGGCGACCAGAGTGCAGGCAAGTCGAAATCCTTCGGCCGCACCTGGAGACCTCTCATGAAGAAGATTCTCACCGCCGCCATCGCCGCGACGCTCGCCATGAGCTCGCTGGGCGTGGCCTCCGCTGCCGAAGCTCAAACGCGCGGCAACTACGAGCAGCGCCAGGATCGCCGCGACGATCGTCGTGACGACAGGGGTGATCGTCGCGAAGAGCACCGCGAAGATCGACGCGATGATCGCAACGACCGTCGTGAATGGCGCCAGGACCATCGCGACGATCGTCGTGAGTTCCGTCAGGACCAACGCGCCTATGGTCGCTGGCAACAGTCGCAGCGCCGATACAACGCCGGCCGCTACTACGCCCCGCGCGGCTATCAGCAGCGGGACTGGTCGTACGGTCAGCGGATGCCGTCCTATTACCGCTCGAACCAGTATGTCGTGAACGATTACAGCCGTTACGGCCTGCGCACCCCGCCCCGCGGATACCACTATGTCCGCAGCGGCAATGACGTGGTTGTAGCCGCCATCGCCGGCGGCCTGATCACAGCCGTGATCTCCGGCCTGTTCAACTAGGGCTTGCCACAGACTGAATCGCGCCCCGCAGGGAAACCTGCGGGGCGTTTTCATGTCAGCGGCTCACGTCGCGCCATGCCGGATCGCGGTCGCTGGTCAGGCCGCATAGTTGCAGAAAGCCGATCACCTCGGCGGTGCGGGCCGGTACGGGCCGGGCGAGGAAAAGCTGCGGGGCCGCTTCGGCGCGGGCGGTCAGCGGAAGAATGACCCAACGGTCGGGGAAGCGTCGCACATCGATATGCGGATCGGCCTTCAGGTGCGGACAGTAGCGCAGCGAACGGTCGACGCAGGCCTTGTGCAGGGGAGCAATGGAGCCTGCATCGATCAGTATGCTCTCGTCGGCGAGGTCCGCCGGCAGCCGGCCGCCCCGGCCGTCCGCCCGCAGACGACCTGCGGCCACCGGGTGCGCCACCTGGGTCCAGCGGTCGTCGGCGGCCGTTGGCTCGCCACACATCGGGCAGCGCATGTCGCGTACGGACAGCCGCTGCCGCACCGCGTGGTTCTGCGAATACAGCGGCTTTCCCCGTCCCGCATGATCAGCCTGAAGGATGGCCAGGGCACCGCCGACGGATGGGCAAGGGCCCGCACCAAGGGACAGCTCTCCGGTCCAGCTGGTGACCCAGGGCACGTCGATGCCGACCTTCAGGGACGATGGCTTCATGGGGGGCTCCTGCGGTCAATCCTGCGCGGTCGCGGCGTCGCCGTCGAGCGACGTTTGCGACGTGTCGGGGTTCCAAATCCAGGCGGAGGCGTTAGACCCGGCGCATGGTCTCCCGCATTCCCACACTGAACGAGGCGATTTCCGCCGGTGAAAAGGCCGCGGCCGTTGACGCGGCTATGATCAGCAAGATGACCGACATGGCCGGCGACTTCGCCGTCAACCTGTCGATTGCCCTGATCATCCTCGTCGCCACCGTGCTGGCGTCGCGCTGGATTTCCGGGATCACGCGGCGGATGTTGTCTCGGGTCCGGGGCTTCCGGAATGACCGGACGGTGGTCAGCTTCGTCGTCCAGGTGGTGCGGGTCGTCGTCTATGTCGTCGGCTTTATCGCCGTGCTTCAGCGTCTGGGCGTCCAGACCACCTCGATCATCGCGGTCCTCGGCGCGGCCTCTCTGGCGGTCGGCCTCGCCCTGCAGGGCACCCTGTCGAACGTCGCGGCCGGCGTACTCCTGCTCGTCCTCCGCCCCTACAAGGTTGGCGACGTCATCGAGGTCGGCGGTGCCTCAGGGACGGTCCAGCGGCTCGACCTGTTCGTGACCCAGATGTCCAACGCCAACAATCACAAGATCGTCGTGCCCAATTCGAAGGTGCTGGGCGACGTCATCGTCAATCTGACCGGCCAGAAGACGCGGCGTATCGAGATCCTGTTCACCGTCGGCTACAGCGCCAACCTTAAGCAGGCGAGGGCGGTGCTGGCCGACGTCGCCGAGGCGCATGAAAAGGTGCTGCCGGACCCGGCACCCTGGGCCGGGGTGACGAACCTGCTCGACAGCGCTGTGGAGGTGACGTTGCAAGCGTGGGTCGATGTGGACGACTGGTGGCAGGTGAAGGCCGACCTGTTCCAGGGGGGCAAGGAGGCGCTTGACGCCGCCGGGGTGGAAATCCCCTTCCCCCATCAGGTCGCCGTGGCTTATGAACCGCCCGCGCCGGGCCCCGATCCGGTCGAGAAGCCAAAACCCGAACCAGAGCCCCAGACACCAGCGCCGGCCCAGCGCCGCCGCCGGCTGGGCCGGAAGGCCTGATTGCATGCGTTATGATTTCGGCTCCGACAATACCGCCGGCATGGCTCCCGCCGCGCTGGACGCCCTGATCGCGGCCAATGACGGCTATGCCCGGGCCTATGGCGCGGACGACGTCACCGCCCGCACCGCTGACCTGATCCGTGCCCGGCTCGACGCCGACGCCGAGATCCGGTTCGTCTTCTCCGGGACCGCGGCCAACGCCATCGCCCTGTCCATGCTGGCCTGGCCGCACGAGGCGGTTCTCGCGCACCACGCCGCCCACGTCTGCACCGACGAGACAGGGGCCCCCGGCTTTTTCGGCTCAGGCGTCGGCCTGATCGGCCTGCCGGGCCTGTCGGGCAAGATCGAGCCGCAAGGCCTGCAGGCCCAGCTTGAGGAGCCCGAGGTCGGCCACCGGCAGCCGCCGGCGGCCCTCAGCCTGACCCAGTCCACCGAGTACGGCACGGTCTACACCGAGGAGGAACTGCGCCACCTCATCGAGCCGGTGAAGCTGAGGGGGCACGGCGTCCACATGGACGGCGCGCGGCTCGCTAACGCCGCCGCCGCCGGTTTCGACCTGACGCAGATCGCCCGGCTGGGCGTCGATGTGCTGGTGTTCGGTGGAGCCAAGGCCGGTGCCAACTGCGCCGAGGCCATCGTCATGTTCGACCAATCCCTGGCACGCCGCATCGACAACCGGCTGAAACAGGCCGGTCAGACCGCCTCCAAGACCCGCTTCCTCGCCGCCCCGATCCTCGGCCTGCTGGAGAGCGGCGAATGGGAAGCTGGCGCCGCCCACGCCAATCTGATGGCCCAGCGGCTGGCGGCGGGCATCGTCGCCGGCTCGCCCTTCATTCTGGCCCATCCGGTCGAGGCCAATGCAGTGTTCGTACGGATGCCGCCCGAGGCACACCAGCGCCTGAACGCATTGGGCTGGGCCTGTTACCGCTTCGACGACGGCTCGGTGCGGTTTGTCTGTTCATGGGCGACCCGCGAAGAGGCCGTGGACGAACTTTTGCAGGCCATCGCAACGGTTTGAGCGCGACGTCATTGAACAGTCGCTATGCCCCACCTAGATAGAACAAAGCGTGACCATTCTCGTCTGACGGCGATCGGTCCGGGGCCGGAGGGACTGTCATGAACGCACCATCGCGCATCGCCGATCGCACGGCCGATGATCTGATGACCTTCCGGATGGTTCGCGCGGCGATGCCCCTTCTGGCGGAGGGCCTGAGCGCCGAGGATCTCGCCGCCCAGTCCATGGCTGACTGCAGCCCCGGCAAATGGCACCTGGCGCACACCAGCTGGTTTTTCGAGGCCATGATTCTGGGCGAGGAGCACGGATACCGCCCCGTGGATCCGCGCTTCCAGACCCTGTTCAACAGCTACTATGAGGCGCTCGGAAACCGGGTCGAACGCCCCGAGCGCGGCCTCATGACCCGGCCTTCGCTCGACGAGGTGATGGCCTATCGGCGCGAGATCGACCGGCGCATGGCGAAGTGGCTGGGTGACGGCCCGACCGACCAGCGCCGGCTGTACCTGTTCACCCTCGGACTGCATCACGACCAGCAGCATCAGGAGCTGTTCCTGATGGACATCCTGAACCTGATGGCGCGCTCCCCACTGGACCCGGCGGCTTTCGAGACAGAGCCGCGCGCCCGCCCGGCGCAGCAGGCGAGGGGAGGGATCACCCGCTTCGACGGCGGCTTGGTCGAGATCGGCCACGACGGCGCGGGCTTTGCCTTCGACAATGAAGGACCGGCGCATCGGGTCTGGCTTGAGCCCTACGCCCTGGCCAACGACCTCGTGTCCAACGCCGACTGGATCGCCTTCATCAACGACGACGGCTATTCCCGCCCCGAGCTTTGGCTGTCCGACGGCTGGGCCACGGTTCAGGCCGAAAGTTGGGATGCGCCCCTCTATTGGTGCCACGACGGCGACGGATGGACAGCCATGGGCCTCACAGGCCGTTCGCCCGTCGATCCGGCGGCACCGGTCCGCCACCTCAGCTTCTATGAGGCCGACGCCTATGCCCGCTGGTCCGGCAAGCGGTTGCCGACGGAAGCGGAATGGGAGCACGCGGTGCGTTGTCGCCCGGAGGCGTTTTCAAACGCGTTCGGCGAAGTCTGGCAATGGACCGCCAGCGCCTATGCGCCCTATCCGGGCTTCCAGCCGACCGAGGGCACGGCGTCCGAGTACAACGGGAAATTCATGGCCAACCAGATGGTGCTGCGGGGCTCCAGCTTCGCCACATCCGAGGGTCATGCGCGGGTCAGCTACCGCAATTTCTTTTACCCCCATCAACGTTGGGCCTTCACGGGTCTGCGGCTGAACGAGGCTGCGCCGGCACCGCTGGTCCGGGCGACGGATCAGGGCGAGACGGCCCGCTTCCGCCGAGACCTGATCGCGGGACTGTCGCGCTCTCCGAAAGTCGCCTCGCCGAAATGGTTCTACGACGCCGAGGGCTCGCACCTGTTCGAGGCCATCACCCGCCTGCCCGAATACTATCCGACCCGGCAGGAAGCGGCCCTGTTGCGGCGGGTCGCGCCGGAATGGGCGGCCCGCTTCGGGCCTGAGGCGGCTCTGGTCGAGTTCGGCTCGGGTGCCAGTGAAAAGACCCGCATCGTTCTCGACGCCGCGCCGGACCTCGGCGCCTATGTGCCCATCGACATCAGCGCCGACGCCCTGGACTCTGCCGCTCGCCGCATCGCCGAGGCCTATCCGGCGCTGAAGGTGAACCCGCTGGTCGGCGACTTCCTGCATCTGGGGGCGTTGCCGGCCGGTATCGGACAGGGGCGGCGCGTCGGCTTCTTCCCCGGCTCGACCATCGGCAATCTTGAGCGGGACGAGGCCATTGCATTCCTGACCGCCGCGCGAGGTCTGCTGGGCCCCGACGCCCTGTTCATACTGGGCGTCGATCTGGTCAAGGCGCCGGAGACGCTCATCGCCGCCTACGACGATTCCGCGGGCGTGACGGCGGCCTTCAACCGCAATCTTCTGGTGCGCGCCAATCGCGAGCTGGGGGCAGGGTTCGACGTGGATTCCTTCGCCCATCGCGCCGTCTGGAACGCGACGGCCTCGCGCATGGAGATGCATCTGGAGGCCACTCGCGACATGGCCGTCCTGCTCGACGGCCGCCGCATCGCCTTCAGGCAGGGCGAGACCATTCATACCGAAAGCTCGCGGAAATACACCGAGGCCTCCGTCCGCGAACTGGCCGAAGCAGCTGGTTGGAGCATCGCCAGGTTCGAAACCAGCCCGGACCCCGCCGTGGCCCTGGCCCTGCTCGAGGCCTGAACAAAAAAGGCGGCGACCGGAGCGGTCGCCGCCTTTCAGTATTCCTGGACCGCGCTGCTTATTCGGTGGCCGGCGGCTTGTTGGCAGGGCGGGCACCGTGGGACGCCTCGCCGCCCTTGCGACCGGCTTGGGCGGCCAGACTGCGATCCTGCGAGAAGCTGCGCTTTTCGCTGGGGACGCTGGCACCGCCCTTGCGGGCGATCTCGCGTTGACGTTCCGGGTCCATCGAGGCGAAGCCCCGCTTGGACACGCCGGATGCTCGTGTGGGCTGGCCTTGAGCCATCAGGGGATCCTTTCGTGGCGAAGGTAGAGGTTGCCCAATGAACCCCCCGTCGGCCGTCCGGTTCCGGATGTCCGGTCACGGAATTGCGAGCGTCTCGGGCGGCATGATCTCCGGCTCGCCACCGGGGCTGTCGGGTTCGATGAATGTCATGGCGTTCTCCTTCTGAAAACAGAACGCGACCACGACCTGCGCCGTTCAATCACGATTGAGCGGGCAGGGCGGTTTCGCCGGAACCGCACCGGCGTCTTCAGGTTTCAGGGGACTGATCCATTCCCTCCGGAGCGCCCCATGACCGACCCCTACGCCGGCTCGACGCCTGTCGAGGACATCACGGACGAGGCGGATTCGCCGGCGGCCCGACTGGACCGCCAGGCCGACGCGATCCTGCGTGCAGCGGATGCGCGTGAAGAAGGGGTTCGCCCCCTGCGGCAAACGGTCCGTGAGGACGCCGCCCTTGCGCGGGACTGGAGCCGCCAGAGGGCGCGTGGCGCGCGGGACGCGATTCAGGCCGAACCGGTGAAGGCGACCCTCTACGCCCTCGGGCTCGGCGTGGTCATCGGCTTGCTGATCGCTCGCTAGGGCCGGCGCTCAGGACGGGCCGGTCGCCGGACGGGCGATCGGCGTGCCTCGCATGGCGGCGTCCGACACGAACGGATTGCTGCGGCGCTCGGCCCCGAAGGTCGAGGTCGGCCCGTGCCCGGGCACAAAGGTTACGTCGTCGCCCAGCGGCCACAGCTTGGTGGAGATGGCATGCAGCAGGCTGGCGTGGTCGCTGCGCGGAAAGTCGGTGCGTCCGATCGATCCCTGGAACAGGACGTCCCCGACCTGGGCGAAGCGGGCCTCACGGTTGAAGAAGATCACATGCCCCGGCGTGTGACCTGGGCAGTGAATGACCTCCCAGGTGCTTTCGCCGAGCGTCAGGACGTCACCGTCGCCCAGCCAGCGGGTCGGGGTGAAGCTGCGCGCCTCGGGCAGCCCGTACATCTGGCCCTGGGCAGGGATGCCGTCGATCCAGAACTGGTCGTCCGGATGGGGGCCGATGATCTCCAGTCCGGTCTTCTCCTGCATTTCGGCCGCGCCGCCGGCGTGGTCGAGGTGTCCGTGGGTGATCCAGATGGCGTCGAGCGTCAGCCCCTGCTTCGCCACCGCGCCGAGCAGTCCGTCGACCGAAGCCCCCGGATCGATGATCGCGGCCTTCATTGTGTTGCGGCACCAGACGAGGGTGCAGTTCTGTTGCAGGGGCGTGACCGGAAAGACAGCGACGCCGATGGGAGCGGGGGAGGAACTCATCCTGTCCAGATAGCGCGCCGCGGCCCGCGCCGAAACATGCTTCAT
>VFBG01000041.1:13900-15294 GCA_006515835.1 bacterium
CAGAGCGTCAGAATCCCGGCCATGCAAGTTGTCGAAAAGTCCAACGAAGGTCTCAGCCGCGTTATCGCGGTGACCATCCCCGTCGCCGAGCTGAACCAGAAGCTGGACGCCAAGCTGAAGGAAGTCGCGCCGCAGATGAAGCTGAAGGGCTTCCGTCCCGGCAAGGTCCCGATGTCGCACGTCAAGAAGACCTTCGGCCGCGACCTGATGGGCGAAATCGTCAACGACGCGCTGAACACCTCGAGCCAGAAGGCCCTGGACGACGCCAAGGTGCGTCCGGCCGCGCCCGCCGAGATGAAGCTGACCTCGGACATGGAAAAGGTCATCGCCGGCACGGAAGACCTCGCCTACGAAATGGCGCTGGAAGTCATGCCTGACTTCACCCCGACCGACATCAAGAAGCTGAAGCTGGAACGCCCGACCTATGAAGCGTCGGACGCCGATCTGGACGAGGCCCTCACCGAGCTGGCCGGTCAGGCCAAGTCCTATGAGGACAAGAAGGGCAAGACCGTGAAGGCCGCCGAAGGCGACGAGGTCACCATCGACTTCCTCGGCAAGCTGGACGGCGAACCCTTCGAGGGCGGCGCCGCCGAGGACACCCAGCTGGTGATCGGCTCCAACCGCTTCATCCCGGGCTTCGAAGAGCAGCTCAAGGGTGCCAAGGTCGGTGACGAGAAGGTCCTGAACGTGACCTTCCCGGCCGACTACCAGGCCGCCCATCTGGCCGGCAAGGCCGTGACCTTCGACGTCAAGGTCAAGGCCATCAAGGCTGAGGCTCCCGCCGTCATCGACGAGGACTTCGCCAAGCGCATCGGCATCGAGTCGCTGGACAAGCTCAAGGAGCTGCTGCGCACCAACCTGAACCAGCAGTACACCGGCGCGGCCCGCTTCAAGCTGAAGCGCGCCCTGCTGGACGCCCTGGACAAGGCCCACGACTTCCCCCTGCCGCCCAAGATGGTCGAGGCCGAGTTCGACGGCATCTGGCAACAGGTGCAGGCCGACAAGGAAGCCGGCCGCCTGCCGGAAGACGACGCCAAGAAGTCCGAGAAGAAGCTCAAGGACGAGTACCACAAGATCGCCGAGCGCCGCGTGCGCCTGGGTCTGGTCCTCGCCGAGATCGGCCGCGCCAACAATGTCCAGGTCACCGACCAGGAACTGAACAACGCCATCATGAACGAAGCCCGCAACTATCCAGGGCAGGAGCGTCAGGTGCTGGACTTCTACCGCCAGAACCCCAACGCCGCCGCCCAGATGCGCGCCCCGATCTATGAGGAGAAGGTCTGCGACCTGATCTTCGATACGGCCAAGGTCACCGACACGCCGATCACCAAGGAAGAGCTGCTCAAGGAAGACGACGACCTCTAGGTTCGACGTAAGCCTGACGAACCCGCCCC
>VFBG01000041.1:15338-20763 GCA_006515835.1 bacterium
CCCCGCCGCGACCCTGTCGCGGCGGGGTTTTCGTGTCCGGCAGGCAGGAGCGGGCGTATTCCCGACCGTGCGGAAGGCTGATAAGGTCCGTGTCTAATCAGTCCGGGACACGCTCATGTTGTACGCCCTGCTTGCCGCCGCCTTGCTGGCGTCGCCCCAAGCCGCTCCCGCCGCCCAGACGCCGCCGGCTTCGCAGGATCCGGTCCGCCTTGAGGATGTCGTTGTCGACGCCCAACGGCTGGAGGACACCACCGAAGCCTATGTCGACCAGGTCGCGGCGCCCGCGCGCCGCCGCGGTCTGGCTCGCTGGAAAGACGGCATGTGCGTCGGCGTGGTCAATCTGGAACGGGAGACGGCCCAGTATCTTGCGGACCGGGTGTCAGACGTCGCCCGCAGCCTGGGCCTTCGAGCCCATGAACCTGACTGCCATCCCAGCGTGCTGATCGTCGCAACCAGCGACGGTCCGAGCTTCACGGAACAGTTCGTGGAGATGCGTCCGCGGCTGTTCCGGGTCGGCGGCGCGGGCATGGATCGCGGCGGAGCGGAACTGCGTGATTTCATCAGCGAGGAGCGGCCGGTCCGCTGGTGGCATGTCAGCCTCCCGGTGGACAGCGAGACTGGCGACGCCGTGGTGCGCACCCCCGGCTACATCAGCGGCTCCGCCGCCGAAACGAACGGGCCTTCCGCCCAGCAGTATGCGCCGCAGACCCGGGTCCAGATTCCGTCCCGCCTCAACGACCAGACCGAGGACATCCTGAAACGGGTCTTCATCATCATCGACGTCGACCAGCTCAACGGTGCCAGCATCGAACAGCTCGGCGACTATGTGGCCATGGTGGCCATGGCCCAGGTCGATCCTGATGCTGATACCGGCCGGTTCGACACCATCCTCAACCTGTTCGACGGTCCTGCGACCGCCCCGACCGGCCTGACCGGCTGGGACCGGGCGTATCTGGACGGCCTGTACGACCCGAATTCCGAGACCCACCGCATCAACCAGCGCGCCCAGGTCCAGGCGGTCGCGTCCGCCATCGCCAGCGCATACCGCGGCAGTTCCGCAGACCCGGAAGACCTCGAACAGCCGTGATTCTGCGGCGGTAGCTCGCGCTTAAATGGTAGTGTTCAGGATTGACCCGCCAGCGTGGCGAGGTCAGGGTGGCCGAGGTATCGTCAGCGGAGTTGCCATGTCGTCCTTGTCCGCCGTCCTGTCCATGACCCTTGCCCTCGCGGCCGGTGCGGCCGCTGCGCAGGAGCCATCCACCCAGCCGAGGTGTCCCAGCCGGCCAACAACCGCGGCCTGGCGCGCTGGAACCGACCGATCTGCGTCGGGGCAGTCAATCTTCGCAATGACGTCGGCCAGTATGTCGTCGATCGCATTTCGGACCTCGCCCGTGAGCTTGAGGTCGAGGCGGGGGAGCCCGGCTGCCGGCCCAATATCCTGATCGTGGCCGCCGATGACGGTGCCGCCCTGGCCTCCGCCATCGTCGAGGACCGGCCGCGCAATTTCGACCTGCGCCACAACGGCACCGACGCCGGGACGCGGGCCTTCCGGAACTTCCGGACCGGAGATCAGCCGGTGCGCTGGTGGCAGATCAGCATGCCGATCGACGCAGAGACCGGCGGGCGCGCGGTGAGACTGCCGGGCGACATCGATCCTGCGACCGGCCAGCCGACGGCCCCCGCCATCCATGTCTTCGCGGCCTCGCGCCTGCGGACCCAGATCCGCGACGACATGGTGCGCTCGGTCATCATCGTCGATGTCGAGCGCCTGGCCGGTGCCAGTCTGGTCCAGCTGGCCGACTATCTGGCGCTCGTGGCCCTGGCCCAGGTCGACGCCGAAGCAGACACCACGCCCTATCCGACCATCCTCAACCTGTTCGAGGACCCGGCCTCAGCCCCTGCGGGCCTGACTGACTGGGACCGGTCTTACCTGACGGCCCTGTACGAGCACGATCAGTTCCGCATCAACCGCAACAGCCAGGTCCGCGCGGTCGCCGAGGCGGTAACCCGCGACCGGCGCGAGGCCGTGGAGGCCGCCGCGGAAGAGCCGCCCGCCGGGCGATGAGTCGCCCGTTGAGCCCGTTTGACCGTGCGGCCTCGCAGGGTCACGGTAGGACGGCGTCCCGGGAGGAGGGTCTCATGTCGTCATTGTCCGCCGTTCTGGCCCTGACCTTCGCACTCGCGTCCGGCGCCGCCTCGGCGCAGGAGCCTGCCACCCAGACGCCTGCCCGGCCCTCGGCCCAGCTAGAGGACGTGGTCGTCGAGGGACGTCAGCTTGAAGCGCTGGTCGCCGATTTCGTCTCCGAGATCGCCCAGCCGGCCAACAACCGGGGTCTGGCGCGCTGGAACCGGGCGGTCTGCGTTGGCGCTGTCAATCTGCGCGGGGACGTGGCCCGGTATGTGGGGCGTCCACGCGAGCGAACCGGGCTGCCGCCCCAATATCCTCATCGTCGGAACGGTGGACGGCGCGACCCTGGCCTCGACAGTCGCTGCGGCTCGGCCGCAGACGTTTGATCTTCGACACAACAGCACTGATGCAGGAACCGCAGCCTTCCGCGCCTTTCTTACGGCCGACCGGCCCGTCCGGTGGTGGCAGACCAGTCTGCCGGTCGACTCCGAGACGGGCGGCCGGGCGGTGCGACTCCCCGGGGATATTGATCCCGCGACCGGGCGGCCTTCCGCGCCCGGGATAAACATCACCGGCGGAGCGTCACGCCTGCGGACCCAGATTCGTGACAGCATGGTACGCTCGATCGTGATCATCGACTTCGATCGTCTGGGTGGCGCCGATCTGGTGCAGCTAGCTGACTATGTGACCTTCGTGGCCTTGGCCCAGATCGACCATGAGGCGGACATCGCCGGCTTCCGCACCATCCTGAACCTGTTCGATGATCCGGCGACCGCCCCCGAGGGCCTGACCGATTGGGACACCGCCTATCTCGGCGCCCTGTACGAACACGACCAGCTTCGCATCAACCGGCACAGCCAGACCCGTTCGGTGGTCGATAGTGTGGTGCGGGAGCGGCGCGCTGCGAGCGAAGCGACGCCCGAGTGATCGCGCTTTCCTGACGCCTTCGCGCCTTGCGTCAACGGTTCGGCAACGCGATATCCTGTCAAACAGGGTGAGCGACCGGTGAGTCGCACCCGATTGCATCCGAGAAGGCCCACATGCGCGATCCCATCGAACTGATGAACATGAACCTCGTCCCCATGGTGGTCGAGCAGTCCAGCCGGGGCGAGCGCGCCTTTGACATCTTCTCGCGCCTGCTGCGTGAGCGGATCATCTTCCTGACCGGTCCGTTCGAGGACGGCATGGCCTCGCTGATCTGCGCCCAGCTGCTGTTCCTCGAGTCGGAGAATCCGAAGAAGGAAATCTCCATGTCCATCAACAGCCCCGGTGGACAGGTGTCCTCGGCGCTCGCGATCTACGACACCATGCAATACATCCGCTCACCGGTTTCGACGGTCTGCATGGGCATGGCCGCCTCGGCCGGTTCGCTGATCCTCGCCGCCGGTGCCGCCGGCCAGCGCGTGGCCCTGCCGAACGCCCGCATAATGGTGCACCAGCCTTCGGGCGGCTTCCGCGGCCAGGCCTCGGACATCGAACTGCACGCCGCCGACATCCGCTACACCAAGCGCCGCCTCAACGAGATTTACGTCCACCACACCGGCCGGACCTATGAGGAAGTCGAGAAGACCCTGGACCGCGACCACTTCATGAGCGCCGAGGAAGCCAAGGCCTGGGGCGTCGTCGACCACGTCTACGACCGCCGCGAACAGGCCGAGGGCGACGGTGTGAAGACCGTCTGACAACTGCCGCGCAACAACGCTGAAAAGGCGCGCCGGAGACGGCGCGCCTTTTTCTTTGTGCTATCAGGACGCCATGCAGACGCGCGACAACACCGGGACCGTCGAGATCGACGGCGACATCTACCATTGGGAGCTGCGGCGACAGCCCCGGCCCCTCAGTGGCGGCAAGTGGGAGGGAATCGCTGTGACGCTGCGGCTGGCCGACTTCAAGCGCGAGGCCATTGTGCAGTTCCCGCCGCCGCTGCGCCCCAACGGGCGTCCGGACACAGAAAAGCAGTTCGTGAACCCCGATCACATCCGCAACGCCGTGACCGCGGTGATCGAGGCCGGCTGGAACCCGACGTCGCGCGGCAAGCCCATGGTCTTCGACGTGGACGGCGAGGGGCGCTGACTCCCCGGGCTCAGCCCTTGAACCGTCGGAACCCGGCCTCATTTGCCATGGCGAGCATTTCGGTGTCGCCGGTGGTGTCTCCATAGGCCGCTGTGAGCTGCATATCCGCGCCGAACGCCGCCCGTAGCCGGCGCACCTTTTCCTCGCCCCGGCAGTTGGCGGTCGCGAAGGCACCGGCGACACGGTCGTCGGCGTCGAACACCAGCTGCGTGCCGAGCAGGGCGTCCACCTCCAGCCGCCGCGCGAACGGGGCCACCGTGGTGTCAGGGCTCGCGGTCACGATGACGCGATAAGCGCCTCTCCGACCCCAGTCTTTCCAGCACGCGAGGGCGTCATAGCGGATGAATCCCGGCCAGACCTGGCCGGCGAAGGCCTCGGCGTCGGCCTCCAGTTGCGCCCGGGGCGTACCCTTGAGAAATTGTCGCACCGAGGCGGCCTTGAGTCGGCCCCGGTCGCGGTGCCCGACATAGCCCATCAGGTCCGGGGCCATCGCCGCCAGCCCGCCGAACCAGCCGCCCGCGCCCGCCCGCCAGCGCAGAAACCGCGTAAAACTGTCGCTGACCGTCAACGTGCCATCGAAATCAAACGCCACAATGGCCTGATCCTTGCGCGGCGGCTGGTGAATCAGGGCAGGGCTTCCCATGTCAGACATTCGCCGCGATCTCCCTCGACATTTGACCGTCCGCTTCGGACTCCGGCCACGCTTGGTCGGGGTTGTGGAGGGGCTCGGTATGGGTGATTGTCAATTTTTGAAGACCTTTGCGCCCACTGTCCGGGAATCAAACGCGAAGGATGCGCGTTAGCCCCATATCGGGGTGAACCGCGGGAGTGAGAAGACCCGATGACCAAAGCCGCCGGCACCGACGCCAAGAGCACGCTCTACTGCTCGTTCTGCGGGAAGAGCCAGCACGAAGTGCGCAAGCTCATCGCCGGACCGACCGTGTTCATCTGCGATGAATGCGTCGAACTTTGCATGGATATTATCCGCGAAGAGCACAAAATCTCGTTCTCCAAGGCGAAGGACGGTGTGCCGTCGCCGAAGGAAATTCGTGAGGTCCTCGACGACTATGTGATCGGCCAGTCGCACGCGAAGAAGGTGCTCTCGGTCGCGGTGCACAATCACTACAAGCGCCTGAATCACGCGACGAAGAACAACGACGTCGAACTGGCCAAGTCGAACATCATGCTGATCGGGCCGACCGGCTCGGGCAAGACGCTGCTGGC
>VFBG01000042.1 GCA_006515835.1 bacterium
CGCCGGGCGAAGGAGCTGCACGAGACCAACCCCATGCTCGGCCACCGCGGCTGCCGGCTCGGCGTCGCCTATCCCGAGATCTACGAGATGCAGGTCCGCGCCATCCTCGAGGCGGCGCTCGAAGTGAAGAAGACGGCGGCACAGGCTCCCATCCCCGAGATCATGCACCCGCTGGTCGCCCTCGGGCTGGAGATGAAATACCTGCGCGAACTGACCGACCGCACCGCCGAGGCCGTCTTCGCCGAGGCCGGCGACCGGGTCGATTATCTGGTCGGCACGATGATCGAACTGCCCCGCGCCGCCCTGCGCGCCGCCGACCTGGCCGAATACGCCGAGTTCTTCTCGTTCGGCACCAACGACCTGACCCAGACCACCTTCGGCATCTCCAGAGACGACTCCGGCCGCTTCCTGCAGGCCTATATGGACAAGGGCATCTTCGAGACCGATCCGTTCGTTCGCCTCGATCAGCATGGCGTCGGCGACCTGATCCGCATCGCCGCCGAACGCGGCGGCGCGGCCCGGCCGGGGATCAAGATGGGCATCTGCGGCGAGCACGGCGGCGACCCGTCCTCGATCGCCTTCTGCGAGGAGGTCGGCCTCGACTACGTCAGCTGCTCGCCCTACCGCGTGCCGATCGCCCGGCTGGCCGCGGCCCAGGCGGCGCTGGTGTCCCGGGGTGGGGAGGCGCGCGAGAAGGATCGTTGATGGCGCGCACGGCCGTCGTCGTCTGGATCATTCGGCTCGCCCTGCTGGTTTCGGCGTTTCTGGCGCCGGCCCTGACATACGCGGTCCGCTCCGCCGGGACGGGGAATGCGGAGCAGGCGATCGAGGGCTTCTGGGCGGGTTTCGCCATCGCAATCGCCCTGCTGGTCGGGTTCTCACTGACGTTCCGGACGTCGCCTGTCCGGCGGCTGGGCTATCTCGGTTTGGGCGTGACCATTGTCGTGCTGGGGTGGATCGGAACGCTCTGGCTTGCCAATATTTGGCCAGCATTAGCGTAACGTTGTCTGTGCCTGGAGCCACACAGTCGTTGTTATGTATCCGCGCGCCTCTGGAACGCCTCCTTTCGAGACCCATTTGGGTCTCGCTGGATGGGGCTGGTGACTGACGGTCACCACATCTAGAGGATACAAGAAACAATGCGTAACATTCTTCTCGCCACCGTCGCTCTTACTCTGATCGCCGCGCCGGCCATGGCCCAGAGCATCTCTTCTCCCCAGGTCTCGGGTTCGGTGGGCTACACCGTGCTGGACGGCGACGACGCCAACCTGGGCGCCATCACCGGTCGCGTGACCGCCAAAATGTCCCCGTATTTCGGCGTCGAGGGTGAAGCCTCATTCGGCGTCAAGGACGACGACATCACCGTCGGCGCCGTGACTGGCAACCTGTCCCACGAATACGACGCCGCGGCCTATGTCGTCGGCACCCTGCCGATCAGCCCGAATTTCGAACTGTTCGGCCGCGTCGGTTACGGCACCACCTCGATCAAGGCGGATGTCGCCGGCTTCAGCGCCACTGAAGACGGTGAGAGCGTCAACTACGGTGCCGGCGCCAACTACTTCTTCGACGCACAGAACGGCGTCCGCGCCGACTGGACCCGTCGTGACTTCACCGACGACAACGGCGGTGAACTCGACACCTACGGCCTGAGCTACGTCCGCCGCTTCTAGGACCGATTGCCTGAACGACGAAGGCGCGCATCCCTTGCGGGGTGCGCGCCTTTTCGTTGGCCGGATTCAGGAAGGGGTCAGGCGACGCCGGGTTGCAGGGCCCAGCGCATCGAGCCTTCGCCAAACGGTTTGAAGAACAGGTCGCGATAGCGTTCGAACGCCTCGACGATCTTGTTGGCCAGGTCCTGGGCGACGGTCTCGCCGCGCTGTCGTTTCATGGCGGCGACGCACTGGACGACGTCGCGCTGGTGCGCCGAACCGCCCATACGTCTGAGCACCGCGGCGATGTCCTGCGCCAGCGGATCGATCTGTTTGGCCCACGGATTGGTGTTCTGAGTCATGCGGGACGCCCCCTTGTTCTCGACACAAGCGAACCGGTCGCAAAATCTTGCGGGCGATGCAAGCGTGACCGCGAATTCGTGATGAGGGGGAATGTTGGGAGCCGCGACGGCCGAACAGCGTTCATGCTCCATGACCGTAAATCGCCTTGCCGTCCTCGCCGTTTTCCTGCTCGCCGCGTGCGGCCCGGCAGACACCAATGCCCCGACCGATCCGGCCGCGCCCATCGATACGCCGGAGGCTGATGCCCCGCCGCCGACCCCGCCGCCGGGCGTCGGCTCCATCATGCCGGGGTCCGGGCCGCAAACTTTCGTGGGCCGCTGGGCCGCCAACGCTGGATGGTGCGCCAATCCGCAAGGCCCCGAACGGCCGATCGAAATCACCACCACCCGGTTCGAAGGCTACGAAAACAGTTGCGGCATCCTGTCGATCAGCCAGGTCTCCGACGGCTATGAGGCGGTGCTCGCCTGTGCGGCGGAAGGCCAGACCTCCAGCGAACGCATCCGGATGGCCGTGCATGGCGAGAGCATGCGCCTGACCTGGCTGAACCGGAACAATGCGGTGATCAGCCTCGCGCGGTGTCCGGTGCCGGCCGCCGCTTCCGCGGCGGTGCCGGCACCCTAGTTGAACAGGAAGTTCATCACGTCGCCGTCCTTGACGACATAGGGCTTGCCCTCGGCGCGCAGCTTGCCGGCCGCACGGGCCCCCGCCTCGCCCTTCAGCGCCACGAAATCCTCGAAGGCGATGGTCTCGGCGCGGATGAAGCCTTTTTCGAAATCGGTGTGGATCACGCCCGCGGCCTGGGGCGCGGTGGCCCCGATCGGGATGGTCCAGGCGCGCGCTTCCTTGGGTCCGACGGTGAAGTAGGACTGCAGGCCCAGCAGGGCGTAGGCCTCGCGGATCAGCCGGTTCAGGCCGGGTTCGGCCAGTCCGAGGCTTTCGAGGAACTCCGCCTGTTCGGCCTCGTCCAGCACCGCCAGCTCCGAATCGATTTTCGCTGAAATGACCACGGCCTTGGCGTTGTCCTGTGCGGCGCGGGCGGCGACGGCGTCGGACAGTTCATTGCCCTTGTCCGCAGAGTTCTCGTCGACGTTCGACACATACAGCGCCGGCAGGGAAGTCAGCAGCTGCAGCATGTGCCAGGCCTTCTGGTCTTCCTTGTCGACCTGGACCACGCGCGCGGGCTTGCCGGCGCGCAGGGGCGTCAGGGCCATGTTGATCAGGCGCAGGGTAGTCTGGGCGTCCTTGTCGCCGCCCTTGGCCTTCTTCTCGACATTGCCGACCCGCTTCTCGAGGCTTTCGAGGTCGGCCAGCATCAGTTCGGTCTCGATGATCTCGAGGTCCGAGATAGGGTCGATGCGGTTCTCGACGTGGGTGATGTCGTCATCGACGAAACAGCGCGCGACGAAGGCCACGGCGTCGCAGTCGCGGATGTTGGCCAGGAACTGGTTGCCCAGGCCCTCGCCCTTGGAGGCGCCGCGCACGAGGCCGGCGATGTCGACGAAGGTGATCCGCGACGGGATGATCTCCTTCGAGCCCGCGATCGCCGCCAGAGCATCGAGCCGGGGCTCGGGCACCGCCACGTCGCCCGTATTGGGCTCGATGGTGCAGAACGGATAGTTGGCGGCCTGGGCCGCCGCCGTCTTGGTCAGGGCGTTGAACAGGGTGGACTTGCCGACGTTGGGCAGGCCGACGATCGCGACTTTCAGGGCCATGGTCTTGGGGAGCTTTCGAGTGAGCGCGAGCCTTTAGCCCGTCGCGACCGGTTTGTCAGGTTCAGGCGTCAGTTCGCAGCGGGAGCGGGTGTGGGCTGGCCGACGGTCGCGGCCACCTCGACCGGGGCCGAGGTGGCGAAGGTCAGGGTCAGGGCTACCGTATCGCCCGCGACGAGGGGCTCCTTGACCCCCAGCAGCATCAGATGATTGCCGCCCGGCGCCAACGCTACGGCCTCGCCGGCGGGTAAGGGCAGGCCGTCCCTGATCTCGCGCATCATCATCATCCCGCTTTCGATCCGGCTCTCATGGATCTGCACCCGGCCGGCGTCCGGGCTGGCGACCGAGACCAGCCGATCGGCGGCGGCGCTCGTCAGGGTCAGATAGCAGCCCGTCATCTGCCGTCCGACCGGCGTCGGACGGCAGATCGCGCCCGCGACCTGCACAGTCGCGGCCTCCCCCGAGCCGCCAGAGCCGGAGGGGCTGCAGGCCGTCAGCGCCAGCAGGGCGGCGGCGAGGATCGGGGCGCGGTTCATCAGATCAGGCCTTGTTCAAGCGTCGTGCACAGGGGATGGGCGGCTATTCGCCCCGCGCGGCGTTCTGGGCCGCCTGGCGGGGGCTGAATTTCGGAGCGGGGGCCAGGCGCATGACTTCGGCCTGGTAGCGGTCGTCGTCGCCGGACAGGGCGAATGGCAGGGCGTCGCCGACGGCGGTCAGCATCGGCTCCAGCCAGGCCTGGTCGGCCTTGTGGAAGTCGCTGAGCACATGGCCGTGCACCAGCTCGGGCGCGCCGGGGTGGCCGACGCCCATGCGGGCCCGGCGGAAGTCGGGGCCCAGCTGGCTGATCAGGCTGCGGACGCCGTTCTGGCCCGCCGCCCCGCCGCCGGTCTTCATGCGGAAGCGGCCGGGGGCCAGGTCGATCTCGTCATGGAAGACGATGACCGCGCCGGGCTGGACCTTGTAGAAGCGTGCCGCCTCGGCCACAGCCCGGCCGCTCTCGTTCATGAAGGTCTGCGGCTTCATCAGCAGGATGCGGACCGCGCCGCTGGCTGTCGCGACCTCGCCCTCGCGGATCACCGACTGGAATTTGGCCCGCTCGGGGCCGAACGACCAGCGCCGCGCGATCTCGTCGGCGGCCATGAAGCCGATGTTGTGGCGGTTGCCCTGATATTTGGGGCCCGGATTGCCCAGGCCGGCGATGATGATCATGGCGCGAGGTCCGGATAAGGAAACGGCCCCGTCCGTTTCCGGATGGGGCCGTTCCAGTAGCAGTTTGTCGAGCGGCTATCAGCCCTCGGCGGTGTCTTCCGCAGCGGCTTCGCCGGCTTCTTCGGCGGCAGCTTGTTCGGTCGCTTCGACCTCGGCGGCCACTTCGGCGTCGTGGGCGTCGTCGGCGGCGGCCGAGATGGCGGCCGAAGACGTCTTGATCGAGGCGATCACGAAGTCACGGTCGGTGATGGTCGGCTCGACGTCCTTGGTGCCCAGCAGGTCGGTCCAGCGGATGGTATCGCCCATCTTGTGCTTGGACAGGTCGACGATCAGGTCTTCCGGGATGTGATCCGCGCGGACCTTCACCTCGACAGCGTGACGGACGACTTCCAGCGACCCGCCCTGACGGAAGGCTTCGCACTGGTCCTGGTTGATGAAGTGCACCGGCACCTCGATCTTGATCGTCTGCTTTTCGTCGACCCGCATGAGGTCGAAGTGCAGCGGACGGTCGGTGACCGGGTCGAACTGGACATCGCGCGCGATGACCGGCTGCGATTCCTTGCCGTACTTCAGCGTCACCAGGTGACCCAGCAGCTTGCCGGTGTAGAGCGACTTGCGGAAGTCGCGCTCGTTCAC
The DNA here is from genome assembly GCA_006515835.1 of bacterium. GTDB lineage: Bacteria > Pseudomonadota > Alphaproteobacteria > Caulobacterales > Caulobacteraceae > Brevundimonas. The sequence goes on from VFBG01000042.1 coordinate 5,567, forward strand.
CGAGATAGCCACGGGGGCCTTGTCGCCGCCGTAAAGCACGCCCGGGACCATGCCCGCGCGGCGCGCGGCGCGAGCGCCGCCAGTGCCGACGCCACTACGGACGTCCACGTTCAGAATGATCTCGGCCATCGCCTCGCCTCAACAACACAAACGCCGCGCTGACCAGTCAGCCCTCGCGGCGGGGTCTCGGGACCCTGAATTCAAGAGCGCGGGTCATTACACGCCAACCGGGGCGGACGCAACCGCTCCCGGCGTCATTGCGACGCCAGAATGGAAACGAGCGTCAGCGACTGCTGTTCAGGGCAGAGGTTGCCGAGACCGACGCCGCCGCCGCGGCCTCGGCCACGGGCGTCTGGGCCGGGGCGGAATCCGCCGCGGCATTCGCCGTCGGCTCGACAGGAGCGGGGGTGATGTTCTGGGCGGTGCAGGTCGCCAGATCGCGCGCCACATGGCGGCCGACGCAGAACATGTCCTCATAGCTGGGGCGCGAGGCTGCCAGGCACTGGAACAGCATCAGCTTGGACATGTTGAGGCAGAACTCGCTGTTCTGCTCGACCGTCAGGGCCTCGGTATTGGCCCGGGCGTCCTCTCCACCGGCCCCGAGCGCGGCCAGGGCGGCGATGGACAGCGACCGGGCGATGGCCGGCGTATAGGGCGGGCCCGAGCGCGCCGGGTTCAGCGACAGGCCGGAACCGGAGTTCGCAGCGGCGAACAGCCGGGCCGATTCCTCGGCTGACGGCAGCATCTGGACAGCCGACAGGGCCTTGGCGCCCTCGAGGCGCGTCACGCGGTCGGTGATGTGGGCGACGGCCCAGCGACGGCGGGGGTCGTTGCGGGCCTGAATCGTGTAGGCGTCCGCCTCAACAGCGTCCGCGATCACCAGCATCGCCGCCGAGTCGCGGCCGATGGTGTCGATGATCAGACCGGCGGCCGCGTCGGCGCCAGGCAGGGTGGCGGCATAGGCGGGATCCGCCGTGATGCGGTCGATCATCTGGCGGCGGCTCGCTGGGTCAGCGGCGATCGCCCGCACGCCCTGGACGAACTCCGGCGATTGCAGCGCGAGGATCGAGCCATAGGCGATCATCCCGCGCGACAGCTGGGCCGGCTCATAGGAGGCCCCCCGGCGGATGGCGGCCTGGATCGCTTCCGCGCTGGTGAAGCCGGCCTGGATGGTTCCCGCCTCTCGCATGAAGGCCACATAGATGGAGGCGGCCTGGGCCACGCCCTCGTTCAGGCTGACGGCCGGCAGTGGTGCATAGACCGGGGCCGGGGGCGGCGGCGCGGGGGCCGGTTCGGGCTCGGGGGTCGCGCAACTGGCGAGGACCATGGCGGCGGCGGCCAACGCCAGGCCGCGATGCGGAAGAGCCTTAAACATGCGAAATCCCCACAAGGACGCGCGGCGCCTCGAGGCGCCGGAAGTTCGAAGGGCTTATAACGCGTGGAGAACCGTTTTCCGACCGTTAATCGAACAGCTTGGAAACTGATTCTTCGTTGGCGATCCGCCTGATAGCCTCTCCGATCAGCGGAGCAACGGAAACCGTGCGGATTTTCCCGCAGTTCAAAACTTCGTGGGGCTGCTCGATCGAGTCCGTGATCACCAGTTCCTTCAGCGGACCGTCGGTGATCCTCTGCACGGCCGGGCCCGACAGGACGCCGTGGCTGATGTAGGCCGAGACCTCGGTCGCGCCCTTGTCCATCAGGGCCTTGGCGGCATTGACCAGGGTGCCGCCGGAATCGACGATGTCGTCGAACAGGATGCAGCGTCGGCCCTGGACGTCACCGATGATATTCATGACCTCGCTCTCACCGGCCCGCGCGCGGCGCTTGTCGACGATGGCCAGATCAGCGTTCAGGCGGGACGCAAGCGACCGGGCCCGCACGACCCCGCCGACATCGGGCGAGACGATCATCAGGTCGTCGCCGCGGGGATAGTGGTCCTTGATATCCTGGGCCAGCACGGGGGTGGCGACCAGATTGTCGGTCGGAATGTCGAAGAAGCCCTGGATCTGGCCGGCGTGCAGATCCATCGTCAGCACGCGGTGCGCCCCGGCCCGGGTGATCATATTGGCCACCAGCTTGGCCGAGATGGGCGTCCGCCCGCCGGTCTTCCGGTCCTGCCGCGCATAGCCGAAATAGGGCATGACCGCCGTGATCCGCTTGGCCGAGGCGCGCACCAGCGCATCGGTCATGATCAGCAGCTCCATCAGATTGTCGTTGGCCGGATAGCTGGTCGACTGGATGACGAAGACGTCCTCGCCGCGGACATTTTCCTCGATGACGGCGAAGACCTCATTGTCGGCGAACCGCTTCACCTGGGCCTTGGTCAGGGGCATGTCGAGGTGGGCCGCAATGGCCTGGGACAGGGTCCGGTTGGAGTTGCCAGAGAGCAGCTTCATGTCCGGTCATCCTTTCGCCGTCATCGCCCGGCTGAGAATGCGTCCGCGGCGTTGGCGCGCTACATACCAGCGGACGGCCCGGCGACAAGGCGCGGCGCTTCATTTAGGCGCTCTTCTTCGTGCATTGGCGTGGGCAGGTTCGCTGGTGTAGAGATCGCGTCTCGTTTTTCGGGGGCGTCGACGGGGTCCGCGCCCGCCGGCATTTCAAGTTGAGGTCGTCCTTGCCTGCTTCCAAATTCTGCGCCGGCCTGATCCTGGCCACCGTGGCGGCTTCGGCCCTGACGATTTCGGCCTGCGGCGCCCGGCCCGAACGCCCGCGCCTGGCCTATGAAGAACGGCCGGTCGAGGCGCTCTACAACACCGGCTACCAGCGCCTGCAACGCAACCGCTGGGCCGATGCGATCGACTATTTCCAGGAGGTCGAGCGCCAGCATCCCTATTCGGAGTGGTCGCGCCGCGCGATCCTCATGCAGATCTACGCCTACTATCAGAACAACAACTACGCCGAGGCCATCTCCGCTTCGGACCGGTTCATCCAGCTGTTCCCGGGCAATCCGTCCGCGCCCTATGCCTTCTACATGAAGGCCCTGTGCAATTTCGAACAGATCACCGACGTGGGCCGCGACCAGGGCTATGCCCAGGCCGCCCTGGACGGCCTCCGCGACGTACAGCGCCGCTATCCAGGCACGTCCTACGCCATCGACGCGACGGTCAAGATCGACATGGTCAACGACCAGCTGGCCGGCAAGGAAATGGCCATCGGCCGCTACTACCAGCGCGCCGGCCAGCCTCTGGCCGCCCTCAACCGCTACAAGGCGGTGATCGACAACGAAGCCTATCAGCGCACCTCGCACACCCCCGAGGCGCTGTATCGTCTGGTCGAGGTCAATCTCTCGCTCGGCCTGAAGGAAGAGGCGACCCGCAACGGCGCGGTGCTGGGCTTCAACTATCCGGGCAGCCCCTGGTACGCTGAAGCCTACGCCCTGCTGTCGGAAGACGGCCGTCAACCCGATGTCGCCCCGACCGGCCAGCGCGAAAGCTGGCTGCGCCGGATCATCCCGGGCTGAGCGACTTGACCACGATCATTTATGTAGCTACATAAATGATCGTCTTCGATCCGGAAAAAGACGCGACGAACATCGCCAAGCGCGGGGTGTCGCTGGGTCGCGCCGAGACCATGTTCGTCGATGACGCCCTCATCGAAATCGATGACCGGCGGGACTATGGGGAGCCGCGATGGATCCTTTACGGAGAGATCGACGGGCGTCTTCACGTCCTGGCCTTCACGGT